>CAZJXF010000006.1:0-51140 GCA_964549995.1 uncultured Desulfatirhabdium sp.
CCCGAACGCTGCGTTCGTTGCGGATAAAGGGCAGGACAAGGCAGCCCGCAAGGGGGAACCAAACGAGCGCGGACAGGACCGGCCACTCACTCATAGGGGACGTTCTCCGTGTAAACGAGTTTTAAGTTTTAAGTATTAAGTTTTAAGTTTTAAGGGTTAGGGTTAAGCCGTTAGGATGCAGGCAATGGGTTTTTGCGAAAGACGAAAACCAGGAATCAGAAGTCAGAAGTCAGAAGAAAAAGGATGGCTTCGATGGTTTCGGACTTGCTTCCGCGACTTCCATTCACCGGTATGAAACCCAGGTTGCATGAGCGATTCTTTTGAAAGCGGCTTCTCTCAACCACAACGAGGGGGAGAGAGAAGCGGGGGCAAACCGAAAACGCGGCCACGCCCTGACGCTTTCACGCTACATCAGCAGCCACACCCCCACAGCCACAATCATTCCCAACACCATGGCGGATGCCAGGTAATCCTGGATCCTGCCGGTTTGAACCCGAGTGGCCTTCTCCCCGATGGCCCGAACTCCCAGGGCCGTTCCATCCACAACCCCGTCGATGGCCTTCTTGTCGAACCAGCTCGATCCGGACGCAACGGCCAAAAACCCTCGAAGCCCGACCCGTGCATAAAACTCGCTCCACCAGAAATCGATCCGATCACCGATGATGCGGGCCACCGCCATGACGAAGCGGCCGATCATCCGATAGACGTAATCGAAATCGAGGTTGATCTTGGCTTCGGGAGTGAGCTTGAACCGCAGGATGTAAAACCCTAGGCCCGTAAATCCCAGCAGGAGAAGTGATTGAAGCACATGCCAGGCGGTGTACGGGGTATATTCCACCGGGTTTGGCAGGAGCTTGTAGAGGAAATCGGGATAGACACCGATCAGGAAACACAAGGCCCCTGCAGCTCCCATGGCCACATACATGTTCATCGGAACGGGCTTGAGCTCGATGCCGCAATCGGGTTTCGAGAACCAGGCGAAATAGGGCAGCTTGATACCGACGGAGAGGAAGGTACCGACGGCTGCAAACTCCATTCCGAGGGCAAGCCACGGATGATGGGCCTCGGCAGCCCCCGTAATCGTCATCGTTTTGCTGACGAAGCCGGAAAAGAGGGGAAATCCCGAAATGCTGACGGCTGCGATCATGTACCAGAAGAAGGCCCAGGGCATTCGACGGAACAAGCCCCCCAACGCGGAGAGTTTCGCCGTTCCCGAAGCGTACAAGAGCGTACCCGCCCCCATGAACAAAAGCCCCTTGTACAGGATATGTGCATAGGCGTGGGCACAAGCGCCGTTGACGGTCATGGCCGTGCCCACCCCGACACCGGCCACCATGTAGCCGACCTGAGAGACGATGTGATAGGCCAAGATCCGCCGGGCGTTGTTTTCGATGGTCGCGTACACCACCCCGTAGATGGTCATGAGGGTTCCCATGATCCCGAGAATTTCGAATCCGCTGAAAGATCGCAGCAGGACATATACGGCCGTTTTGGTGGTGAAAGCGCTCATGAAGACGGCGCCGGTCACCGTGGCTTCGGGATAGGCATCCGGTAGCCAGGCATGCAGCGGAATGACGGCTGCGTTGACGCAGAAGCCGAGCATGATCAGGATGTCGTAGATTTTGGCCGACGCCGGGTCGATGGCTTCGAAGGCAAAGGTGCCGGTCGCCTGATGCCGCAGCAGCAAACCGGCCAAGAGCAGGAGCCCGCCGAAGACGTGAAAGAGAAAATAGCGGATACCGGCCTTTGTGGAAGCAGGTGCTCGGTTCAACCAGATGAGGAAGGTGGATGCGACACTCATCATCTCCCAGAAGATGAAGAGCGTGACGAAATCGGCTGCAAAGACACAGCCGAAGGCGCCTGCAATGTAGGTGGAAGCCGCCACATGCTGCCAACGATCCTCGATATGAAACGCATACACGAAGCCGATCAAGGCCTGAATGGCGAAGACATGGGCGAAGACGACGGCAAGGGCGTCCACCCGACCCATCCCGAGGGTCAAGCCCAGGTAGGAAACGGCCGCATGGGAACCGGGTTGCATGGACAACACACCGGCAATTGCCGCAACGGCAGCCGCAATCGGAAGCCACCTGCCGATGCGAACGGGCAGCACCCAAACCAAGACTGCCGCCATACCGAAACCGATCGACGGATGAACGAAAGAACCCATGATCACAACCCTTTCCGCTGGCTATGGCTCGGTTCGGTCATAAAAATCCTCTTCTTTTCCAAGGATGGTGTGCGCCAACCCCTTCGCGGCCCTTCCCAGAAAGAGCGCCCCGACCAGTCCGAACAAGGCCCAGAAACCCGGAAAGGCTTCCAACCCGAAATGCGGATGATGCGGCCGGATGGCGACATTGAGAACGACCAGAAGCCCGAGCACGGCGAAAAAGCCGAGGCGAAGCTTCCGGCTCAGCGGATCTTCGGATGGTTTCGAAACGGGCGGTTGCGGATCGCTCGATGCGGACATGGTTCGTTACAATCCTTTGAGGCTGTAGATGAACTGAAAGAACGTCTCGGGATAGAGCCCCAACAGCACGCTGATCGCAGCGGTCAGGCACAGGGGAACGACCATCGTGAGCGGCGCTTCCCGGTAATGATCGAAATCGACTTCGGGTGAAGGGGCTACGAAAAACGCCCGGTAAACGACCGGACCGAAATAGGCGGCGTTCAGGATGGTGCTCGACAGCAAGGCGATCAACAGGGCCCAATGGCCGTAGCTCACGGCCCCGTTCACCATGTACCACTTGCTGACGAACCCGCAG
This sequence comes from uncultured Desulfatirhabdium sp., assembly GCA_964549995.1. Lineage (GTDB taxonomy): Bacteria > Desulfobacterota > Desulfobacteria > Desulfobacterales > Desulfatirhabdiaceae > Desulfatirhabdium. The sequence goes on from CAZJXF010000006.1 coordinate 2,766, forward strand.
ACGGGCGGAACACCGATCATGGACAGAGAAGCCAAGGCGAATGCACCGAAGGTCCAAGGCATTTTCCGGCCGAAACCCCCCATCAGGCTGATCTTTTTCTGATGGGTCGCCACATAGATGGCCCCTGCCGTGAAAAAGAGGGTGATCTTGCTGAAGGCATGGTGTGCGATGTGGGCGATGCCGCCGGTGACGGCCTGCGGCGCGAGCATGGTGACTCCCAGCACCACGTAAGAAAGTTGGCTGACCGTCGAATAGGCCAGCCGGGCCTTCAAATCATCCTTGGTCATGGCGATGACCGAGGCCAGAACGATGGTGGCTGCAGCAAACACGGCCACCATGTCCCCAAGGCCGAGGGCTCCCATCGTCTCCAGACCGAATCCGGACAGGAACACCCGACAGATCGAAAACACACCGGCTTTTACGACGGCAACCGCATGCAGCAGAGCCGAGACCGGCGTCGGCGCCACCATGGCCGATGGAAGCCAGTTGTGAAACGGCATGATGGCTGCCTTGGCCAGACCTGCCGCATAGAGAACGAAAGTGATCTTCACCAGAAGCGGATCGGCGGTTTTCGGAAAGATGCCGGCTGTGATGTCCCCCATGCGGAAATCGAGCGTTCCGGCCAGCACGTAGGTCAGTACCATCGCAGGCAGCAGAAAGAGCTTGGATGTGCCCATCAGATAGACCATATATTTGCGGGCGCCGTGATAGGCCTCTTCATCCTGATGGTGAGCGACAAGAGGATAGGTGAAGACAGTGATCACTTCATAAAACAGGTAGAGCGTAAACACGTTGGCCGAGAGAGCCACACCCACGGCGCCGAAAATGGCTACGGCAAAGCAGAAATAATAGCGGGTCTGGGCATGTTCGTTCAGGGACCGCATGTAACCGACGTTGTAGGCTGTGGCCAAGATCCAGAGGAAGGAGGCTACCAGCGCGAAGATCATGCCAAGCCCGTCGGCCCCGAATTTCACGGTAATGCCGGGCAGAATCGTAAACACGGTGAGAACCGGCGTATTTCCCTTCAACACCGCGGGAGCGAGCACCAGCACCGAAGCGAAGGTCAAGCCGGCAGCCACAAAGGAAACCCCTTCCCGAACATTGATCCGGGATCGGAACACATAGATCAGCGCCGGGCTGATACCCGTCACGAGAATCGGTACAAGCAGCCACAGGGAGAAATCAGCCATGGATCAGCCTCTCATGAGCGACATCTCGTCGCTTTCCGAAGTTCCCGTCCGTTTGTGGGCCACCAGGACGATGGCCAGCACCAGGGTGGCCTCCGCAGCCGCAAGACCCATCACCAGCAGCGCGCCCAACTGCCCGAGTTCATCGATGGCCGGAGTGAGTCTTGCGCTGGCGACCAAGGACAATCCGGCACCGTTCAGCATGAGCTCGACCGAGATCAGCATCCCGATCAGCGTCTTTCGGCTCAACAGCCCGAACAGCCCGATGCCGAGAAGGCACAGCGCTGCAATGTGATAGGCGGTCAGAGGATTCATCCGCTTTTTCTCCTCTCGAAACTCAGAACGACGGCCCCGATCATGGCGGCGACCAGCACGATGGAAATCAGTTCGAAGGCCAGGGCATAGGGGCCGGTGAGGGTTTCACCCAGCTTGTCGAGACCGACCTCGGCTTTGAGCGGCAAGGCCGCTATCCGATGTTTCCAGATGAAGCCTCCCAGCACGACAGCAGGAAGAATGCCACAGACGGCGGCCTGGACCACCCGCTTGCGATTCTCGTGGGATGAGGCCTCCCGGCCGGCTTCCCCTCTTGGGTCGCGGGTCAGCATGATGGCGAAAAAGATGAGCACGCTGACGGCACCGACATAGATCAAAATCTGCATGAGGGCGAGAAACGGCACCGCCATCAGCAGATACATGCCGGCCACACCGAAGAGGGTGGTGATCAACCCGAGAAGCGCCCGGACCAGGCTGGGGCTTCGAACGGCCAGAAACCCTCCGGCGAGGATCAGAACCAGGTAGATCCCATAGGCGATCGGGGCGAGAACGGTTTGCATGGGCGGAATCCGAAACGAAGTTTTAAGTATTAAGTTTTAAGTTTTAAGTATTAAGGGCTATGGGTTATGGGTTATGGGCTATAGGCTATGGGCTATGGGCTATGGGTTAAGGAGTTTTCGGGGTCGATTCATGGGCCGGTGTTCGGGTTTGAGCCAGAGAGGCCGTTGCCTTGTCGCATTCGGTCCAAGAGGTCGATATGAAACTTCTTTCGAGACATTCCATAGAAATACACATGCCGTGAAAACCGGATGGCGCCGACCGGGCAGTTCTGCACGCACAGTCCACACAGGCTGCACAGACTGTAATTTAGATCAAACCGGTCGAGAACCCGCTCGATCCGCTCGGCGGGAGGCGGCGCGCCGTGAGACCCCGGAGAAACGATGCCGGGATTCAGCCAAAGCGGTTTCGTCGTCCCCTCCCCGGTTTCGATGGGATGAAACTGGATCGAAATACACCGAGACGGGCAGATGTCCTGGCACCGGCTGCACAGGATACATCGGGGGATGGCCGGGTCGTCGTCCCGCGGCACCAGCTCGATGTGCCCCCGGTAGGAATCGAGATTGTCCACCTGCTGCCGGGGATAGTGCACCGTCAGCCAGGGCTTGAAGAATTCCTTTCCCGTCACCTCGAGTCCGACGACGAGGCTCCACAACCGTTTGAGGGTCTTTGCAACCATTGCCATATCAACCCACCACCTTGATGACCAGAGCCGTCACCACGAGATTCGCAAGGCCGAGCGGAATGAGCCATTTCCAGCACACGTTGAGCAACTGATCGAACCGCACCCGAGGATAGGTCCAGCGGAACCACATCATGACCAGCAGCAGACCGAAGGTCTTGGCCAGAAACCACCAGTGCCCGTCCGCCACCGGGCCTTCCCATCCGCCCAGAAAAAGACAGGAGGCCACGGCACACCCGACGATCATGTAGGTATACTCCGCCAGAAAGAAGAGCCCGAAGCCCATTCCGGAATACTCCGTATGAAAGCCGGCCGTAAGCTCGCTTTCGGCCTCCGGCAGGTCGAAGGGCGCCCGGTTCGTTTCGGCCACCAGAGACACGAAAAAGATCAGAAAGGCCAAAGGCTGCACCCAGACATTCCAGGAAAGGATGGATCGTCTCTGGGTCAGGGTGATCTCCGTCAGATCGAGGGACCCGCTCTGAAAGGCGATGGCGAGCACCGCCAAAAGAAGCGGGATCTCATAGGCGACCGATTGGGATACGGCCCGGGCCGATCCGAGTAGACTGTATTTGTTGGACGAACCCCATCCGGCCAGACACAGGGCCAAGGTGTTCAATCCCGAAAAGGCCAGAATCAGCACAAGGCCGACGTTGATCTGCATCCCCGTAAGGGTGGGACCGAAGGGAATCGGTAAAAAACAGACCACCACGGGCGCAAGCGACAGGATCGGAGCGGCCCAGAACAAGAAGGGGTCGGCATCGAAGGGACGGACAAGCTGCTTTCCGACAAGCTTTCCGGCATCCGCCAGGGATTGCAGAATTCCATGGGGTCCGACTTCGAAGGGGCCGGGTCTGCGTTGGATGAAGCCGGCCACCTTCCGTTCGGCATACACCAGCACAAGCCCCATCACCCCGACAAAGGCCATGGTCAGCACGAGAGCGACCACGATGCGGATAAAAGGATGGGCCAGGAGATTCAGGATCGTTGGCATCATCTGTCGATCTCCGGAATGACGAGGTCGAGACTGCCCAGAATGGACAGGGCGTCGGCCAGAAGGCAGCCTACGGCAAGCTCCGCAAACACGTGCAGGTTCGAGAATCCAGGGGCCCGAAGCTTCACCCGGTAGGGGACGGGAGAGCCGTCGCTCAGCACATACACCCCGATCTTGCCCCGCGCGCCCTCGACCGCGAAATAGGTTTCCCCGCGCGGCGGGATGATGCGCTCAGGCAGATCGGGGGCCGACACCGGTCCATCCGGAAGCATGTCCATGGCCTGCTCGATGATGGCAAGACTTTGCTCCATTTCGGCCATGCGGACCCGGTATCGATCCATGGCGTCACCGCTCTCGCCCACCGGTATCTGGAATGCGAATCGGTCATACAGCGAATAGGGCTCGGCCCGGCGGACATCGTAGGCGACACCCGAACCTCGCAGCACGGGACCTGTAGCACCGTAGCTTCGGGCCGTATCGGGTGTCAGCACCCCGATGTCTTCGCAACGGCCTCGAAGAATGATGTTGTCTGTCACAAGATCCTGGTACATCGGCAGCCGGGGCCGGAAATAGGCGATAAATTCCCGGATCATCGAACAAAAATCCGAGGGAATATCGGCACTCACCCCCCCGATGCGGTAGTAGCAATAGGTCAAACGGCTTCCGGTGACGGTCTGCAGAATGTCCATGATCCGTTCCCGGTCCGCGAAGGCATAGACGATGGGGGTGAAGGCCCCGAGATCCAACAGATACGCGCCCCACCACAACAGATGAGAGGAAATGCGGTTGAGTTCGCAGGTCATGATCCGGATGATTTCCGCCCGCTCCGGAACGGTAATCCCCATCAGGCGTTCGACCGCACCGACCCAGGCCCAGTTCCATGCCAAGGCGTGGAGGTAATCGACCCGTCCCATGTTCGGCAGATACTGGACATAGGTTCGGTTTTCCCCCATTTTCTCGTGCATGCGGTGAATGTAGCCCAGCACCGGCTCGCACCTTCGGATGTACTCGCCGTCCATTTCCACCACGAGACGCAACACGCCGTGGGTGGCCGGATGCTGCGGCCCGATGTTGAGAATGAGGGTTTCCCCTTCGGTCTTCTCGACCAGCTGCTCGGCCGCAAAATGCCTCGTATAGAAATCACCGATGGAGCGGGATGCCACAGTTTCCATCAGAACCTCCGGCCTTCGTCGACGAACGCTTGGATGGCCGTGTCATAGGGCTCGAAATGCCGCTCGAGGATCCGCTTGGCGTGGTTGCGGCGGGAGCATGCTGGACAGATCGAGGCATTGAAAGCCGGAACACCGGGCTCTCCTGCACGTTCGAGAACCGGCGCCAGATCGATGACCGGCCCGAAGGGCCTGCCGCAGGTCGTGCATGTGCGCAAGGGGATGCGGGAGGCTTCCTTTCCCTTCAGAATGACGGAACGGTATCCATCGTGATCCTCGATGCGAATGGCATTCACAGGACAAATTTGGGCACAGGCCCCGCAACCGATGCAATGGGTGGCCACCCGACCCATGAAGGTGCTGACCGTGATTTCCACCCCTCGGCCCGACAGGGTAAGGACATTGGCACCGACCCGTTCACAGACCCGGGCGCACAGGCCGCACATGATGCAGTCTTTGTCGTCTGCAGGAAACCGGTGCAAATCCGCTCCATAGCGCTCTCCCAGTTCCTTGAGCACCTGCCGATCCGGACATCGGGTAGCCAACAGCTCGATAATGAGCTTTCTGCCGTTCCGAACTCGAGGCGTATCGGTCTGGATTTCGGCATCCTGCCGCAGCGGATAGTTGCAGGAAGTCACCAGGCGGGTTCTTCGATTTTCGGTCAACTCCACCGTACAGATGCGGCACATAGCCGCAGGTTCCAGTCCGGGCACATGGCACAGGGTCGGGATGTAGATGCCGTTTTTCCGGGCGACCTCGATGATGGTCTGTCCATATTCGGCAGCGACCTCTTTTCCGTCCATGATGATCTTCATACACGGCTTCCTTCGTTGGATAGCGTCGTTATCCCGCTTCTATCGAATAGCAATGGCATCGAACTTGCAATTCCGATAGCATTCCATGCACTTGATGCACAGCTCCTGGTGGATGAGATGCGGTTCCTTCTTTTCGCCGGTGACGGCCTTGGCCGGACAGCGCTTCTTGCAGACCCCGCATCCCGTGCAGACATCCGGCTGGATTTCCAGATGATACAGCGCCTTGCACACCCCGGCCTTACATTTCTTGTCCCGGATATGCTCTTCGTATTCCTCCCGGAAGTAGCGGATGGTGGAGAGAACGGGATTTGCAGAAGACGTTCCCAAGCCGCACAGGGAAAAACTATTGGTGAAGGTCCCTACTTCCTCCAACAGCTCAAGATCGCCTTCCTGTCCTTCCCCGCGAGTGATGCGGGTCAAAATCCGCTCCATCTGGGTGAGCCCTTCCCGACACGGGGTGCACTGTCCGCAGGATTCCTCCACCAGAAAATGGATGAAATACCGGGAGACCTCCACCATGCAGGTGTTCTCGTCCATGACGATCATACCGCCCGAGCCCATGATGGATCCGATTTCAGCAAGCTTTCCGAAACCGACGTTGATATCGAGAAACTTCTTGGGGATGGGAATGCATCCGCCCGACGGGCCTCCGGTCTGAACGGCCTTCAATTCTTTCCGGTTGGGAATGCCGCCGCCGATGTCGTAAACGATATGTCGAAGGCTCGTACCCATCGGCACTTCGATCAAGCCGACGTTGTTGACGTTGCCGGTGAGGGAGAACACCTTCGTTCCCGCCGATCGCTCCGTTCCCATCGAGGCATACCAAGCGCCGCCGTTCAGTATGATTTTCGGAACGTTGGCATAGGTTTCCACATTGTTCAGGTTCGAGGGGCTGTCCCGGAACCCTTTTTCGGTCGAGCGGATGTATTTGGGCCGAGGACGGCCGACCTTGCCCTCGAGGGACGACATCAGGGCCGAGGACTCGCCGCAGACGAAGGCTCCGGCACCCGTCGACACCGATACCTTGAAGTTGAAACCGGTTCCGAGGATGTTCTGACCGAGAAGCCCGAGGTCTTCCGCTTGACGGATGGCGTTCGACAGGGTCTGGACGGCGAGCGGATATTCCATGCGCACATAGATGAAGCCCCGATCTGATCCGATGGCATAGGCTGCGATGGCCATACCTTCGAGAACGGCGTGGGGGTCGCCTTCCATCAGGGAGGCATCCATGAAGGCCCCCGGATCCCCTTCGTCCCCGTTGCAGATAACGTAATGCCTTCCGGGTTGCCGCGCACAGGATTCCCATTTGAGACCGGCTGGAAACCCAGCTCCTCCCCGGCCCCGAAGTTTCGAGGCCTTCATCTCTTCGATGATTTCCTTGGGCTGCATCTGGGTGAGTGCCTTCACCAGACCGCTGTATGCACCCATGACAATGGCATCCCGGATGTCGAAAGGATCGATCTGCCCCACCCGTTCCAGCACCACACGGGTCTGGGCCGCAAAGAACGGGATTTGGCTGCGTTTCTCGATGGGCTGTTTGGCTCCCGGAGCTTTGTAGAGAAATCGGGGGATGAGCTTTCCGCCGATGATCGTTTCCTGAACAATTTCGGCTGCATCCGAAGGTTTGAGCTTCTGGTAAAAGATGTCCTGGGGTTGAATCGCCAGAAGCGGACCTCTGGAACAGAAAGAATGGCAGCCCGTACGTTTGACCAAGGGGGCGACCTTAACGTCCACGTTGGCGTCTGCAACGGCCTGCTTCATGGCCGCCAGAAGATCGAGGGCGCCGAGGGCCTTGCAGCCGGTGCCGCAGCAGACCAGAATTCGGGTGGCATCCGGATGTTGTTCTGCGATCAGCTGGTTTCTGTAAGCCGCAAGGTCTTCCGGGCGGCTCAGTTTCCTGGTCCAGCTCAAGTCCGGTGCGGGAGAAATCGATGTCATGGTGGCTCCGCTATTCGGCAAGAATGGGATCGAGCAGTTCGTTGATCAACCCGACGGTGGATTGCGGGTGATAGGTTTCGTCGAGAACGATGACAGGCGCCATAGCACAAGCTCCGAGACAGTTGACCGTCTCGAGCGTCATTTTCATATCCGGGGTGGTTCCACCGGGATCGATGCCGAGTTTCTGGGCGACATGCTGTACCATGCCTCCGCTTCCCCGCAGGTGACAGGCTGTACCGGTACAGATGTGCAGGATGTGTTTGCCTTTGGGAATCAGGCTGAAGGAGGCATAGAAGGTGGCCACCTCGTAAATCTTGGTGAGGGGAACGCCGATGGACTGCGAAAGATAGATCAGGGCCTCCTCCGGCAGATAGCGATAGTGGCGTTGAATGGCCTGCATCATCATGATCATGGCTTCCCGCCTGCCGCCGTATTCCTCCTGGATGATGCGATCGAGCACGACGAAATCGATCTCGGGTTGTGTGCAGCACGTCACGGACTCAGACATGAGATTCTCCTCGACGGAATCGCAATCGATGGAAAGCGTAGGGTATATCGCTCTACGCAATCAAATCGTTTCCCCTATTCCCTTTTCTTCCCCTGACCGCATTCCCTATCAGGCAGCCGCAGCGTTTTCCAGAACACTCAAGCTCAAGCACTGGGTGGTGCATACGGTGACACAAACCGGTTTGAGCCCCTGATCGAGCCGGTCTTTGCACAGATCGCATTTGACGACCTTCTGCGCTTCGGGATTCCACTGAACCGCCCCCCAGGGGCAGGCGACCATACAGGCTTTGCAGCCGACACAAAGCTCCTCTTCGACATAGACGATACCGTCCGCCTCACGCTTCCGCATGGCCCCGGTGGGACAGGCGGCCACACATGCCGGATGTTCGCAATGGAAGCAGCCCATGTACACATAGGCTTCCCGGGGCAACCCGGAAACGAGGCGTGGGCCGAGCATGACGATCTGACACAGCCGGGGGCCTTCCGGAAGCCCCTTGTTTTCCTTGCAATACACCTCACAGCTGAGGCAGCCGATGCACCGATCGAGGTTCTGGGCAATGGCGTAGGTGGTCATGAACGATCTCCTTGATTCAGTAAAACCCGAAAAAGCGACGATGTCGGATCAGGATGCGGCAGCCCGCACTCCGGTGGAATCTTCCACCCACCGTTCGAGAGGAATCAGCCCGAGAACGGAACGTTTGCCCGTTTTCTTCAGCAAAGGCGGCGCCTCGATATCGTCAGGCAGCAGCAGCGGCTTGAGGTTCGGGTGTCCGTCGAAGCGAACTCCGAAAAAATCGAAGCATTCCCGTTCATGCCAGTCGGCCCCTTTGAAAATGCCGCACAGCGAAGGTGCTCTCGGTGGTTCACCGGTTGCGAACACCCGTAGCGTCACCCGCCGGGAGGCTTCCCAGCGATCGAAGTGATATATCAACCAAATACCTTCGGAAACATCGACCCCGGTGACGTCCTCGAGAAAATACCCGCCATCCGACAGCATGCGGGCGGCCTTCAGAAGAGTGGTGGTATCGATGGAGATGTCCACACAGGAGCCCGTTTTCTCGTATACCGGATGGTGAACGATGCACTTTCCCGATTGCCTGCATAGATCGATCAGGAGGCGTTCGGTTGCGTGGCTCATGACAAAACCGCCTTTTCGGGAAGCGGCCACCAGCGGCGGCCGGTGATTTTTTGTTGCAGTGCGAACAACCCTTCCAAAAGACCTTCGGGCCGGGGCGGGCAACCCGGAACATAGACATCGACGGGGATGATGGTATCCACCCCTTCCACGATGCCATACTGCCCTTCGAAGGAGAAAGGCCCACCCGAAATGGCGCAATTGCCCAAGGCCATCACCCATTTGGGGGCAGGCATCTGTTCGTAAAGCCGAACGACTGCAGGAGCCATCTTGCGAGATACGGTTCCGGCCACGATCATCAAATCCGCCTGCCGAGGCGATGGACGAAAGGCTTCTGCCCCGAACCGCGCCAGATCGAACCGCGCCATACCGACGGCCATCATTTCGATGGCGCAGCAGGCCAAACCGAACGTCATGGGCCAGAAGGACATAGACCGACACAGGTCGAGGATATCCTGTACCGGCTTGATCCGAACGATCGGCGGATCGATCGTGGTTTCGGCCGGCTTCAGAAAGTGATTTTTCTCGGCCACGTAAACACCCCTTTTTTCAGGAAATAAAGGACTGCAAGGGCAAGAATTCCAAGAAAAACGGTGAATTCCCAGAAAACGGCCCATCCGGGGCTGTACGGATAGTAGACGGCTACGGGAAAGAGATAGAGCACATCGACATCGAAGGCGAGAAAGAGCAGGGCATACACGTAGTAATTGATGCCGAAGCGGACATGGGCAGGTCCATGGGGGGTGATTCCACACTCATAGGGAAGTCCGAGATCCTTGGAACTGCTGCGGGGGGCCAAAAAACGGGAGGCGACGAGGGGAAGAGCGCCGAGGAGGGCGCCCGCTGCAAGGAAAAGCACGATTGCCAGATGAACCCACTCAAAAACCATTCACATCTCCTTTGCTGGATGGATGGTTGCTTCGGGACAAAGGCAAATTGCCTGAAGGAATATTGCCCATTCGAAAGAATTTCGATTATCGAATGAACAACCTTCAGGTGATTTGGATGCGTCTTTTAGGCGCTGAAGAATGGGATGTCAAGAGAAAAAGATGGGTTGAGGATAAGAGTTTGAAGTTAAAGGTGAAAATATGGAATTGGAGAAGAGGGAAGAGGGATGGATGGGAACGGTTGGATGGTGTAGGGGCGACCCGTTGGGTCGCCCCTACATGGTCAAGCGTAAGCCAACATTCTGAATCCCTTTTTCAGATCGAGAGAACGGACTGTATTTTCACCTACGGTGAGAGGGAGCAGGGCTCCATGAGCCATTATTGGAGCATCTCGATGAAGGCCTCTACCCGGGTTTTCAGCTGCCCGATGTCTTCCATGGAATAATCGGTCTCGATCGACAGCAGTGGAATTCCTTCCGTTTCAAGCCGTTTTCCCACCTTGTGGGCTTCCATGGCATAGGGTTGGCAGAACATGAGTCCGTAGTGAATGACACCATCCACCTTCATGTCCTTGGCCATTCGGCTGATGCGATCGAGCCGTTCGTTGTTGGGCGTAAACACGGCGCAATCGATCTGGAAATATCGATCGACCAATCGATCCACCATTTCTTCGACCGTCGTACCCGATTCATCGACCAGATCCCGAATGTTCCGATCCCCGATACAGGATTCCTCCCCGACGATGACCGCGCCGGAAGATTCGATCACGAAGGGAAGCTTCCAATTGGGAACAGCCATCGGGCAGCCGGAAAGCAGGACGCGTTTGGCCGACTCCGGTGCAACCCCTTTCTTTTCGGCAATCCGCTTTTCCAACTCGTCACAAAGCGCCGAAATCTGTTGGGTAAAGCGCACCGGATCGTCATAAAAGCTGATCTGATGAATCAGAAGGGCATCTCGTCCTGAAATCGGGCTCGGGATGGCCTTCCGGAGCTGGTCGAGGCGCTGCAGCACCTTTCTCCGGTTGTTGACGGTCTGAATGGCGGCCCGAAGCTTCTCCGCAGTGATGCGTTTTCCGGAAAGCGCTTCCATTCTTTCGAGGTAGCGCATGAACTCCGTCTTGAGGAGGGCCTTGTCTGCAGGCGATTTCATCTGAGGAATTTCCATGACATACAGGGGAGCATATTCCTGAAAAATTTCATAGGCCTTCTTCTTTCCATCGCAGGTCGTCTCACCGACGACAAGATCGCAGGACTCGATGTAGGGGCAAAGCCTGGCCAGTTTGAAACCGACAAAGGATTTGATCAGGGCACAGGTATTGCGTGGCAGCACCTGTTCCGCCGCTTCCTTGCCGATCTCCGCACCTGCACACAGACCGACCTGAATGGCATCGGCCGCTAAGGTGATTTCCTCCGGAACGAAGATACAAAATGTGCCGACAACCTTCCGGCCCGCCGCCTTGGCATTCTGAAGTTCCTGGATACGCAGCCCGTGTACTTCGGAAAGTACGAAATCCAGGTATTCCATTCCCTTCAACCGGCCTTCCTGGCTGAGATAGATATCGTTGTAAAACTTCCCCAGTACGGTCAACAACCCGTCGTGCGCCGAAATATCGAGGTTGAGCCTTTCCCACATCTGCTGATAGTCGTTTCCCATGATGCCGTCCTTTCTATCGGTTTTCGGATTCGAGGAAAAAAGCGAGAAGAAAAGCGGAGGCGAACAGCCCTGCATATCGGAAATGCGGAAAGCTATACTGAAAGGATGAAAAGAATACCAATTCTTATTGGGAATACATTCTTTGGGAAGAGGAACGTCAGGAGTCAGAAGTCAGGAGACAGGAGTCAGAAGTCAGAAGTCAGGGGTCAGAAGACAGGGGTCAGGAGACAGAAGTCAGAAGTCAGAAGTCAGAAGACAGGAGTCAGGAGTCAGAAGACAGGGGTCAAAAGTCAGAACTCAGAATAAAAGCGGAAGGGCCCTGTTTTTGCGGAATCGCTCTTGCGGCTTTCATATTTCGGGGGACGACCCGGTTCTTTGGGCTTAACGCAACATGCAAGATGCAGAGTGCGTAGTGCGGAAGTGCGAAACCTGTTAGACCATGATCAGGCAAAGCCATGTCGGGCCGCGATCTTTTCGAACATGTGGGCGATGCCTGCAACGAGGCCGTAGATGGACTGGATATCGAGATTTTGATCGGCGCTCCTGTCGAAGAAAAGGGTTAGACTCGATGCCATTCCTTCCTCGGGAAGCCAGTAACAGACAAGAATGGGAATGAGCGGCAGGGGACTCAGGACAAGGGATATGTCGGCTTCATACATGTTGTCGACCCGCTTGCCGTTGAACAGCTCGATCATGTCCCGAAAGAGGTCCGGATAGGTATCGGCCACTTTTTTGAGGAGTTTTTCCCCTTGCTGCTCATAGAGCCCGAGCCAGGCCATACCGCCGTCGAGCTCCCGAAACGGGACCCATCGACCGGATGGCACCACGCCCTTGCCTTCCAGGATATAGGTCAGCACCGGAATGACCACCCAGGGATTGATGTGAATGTCTGTCGTGAAGGCGCCTGTGGAATCGACCGCCACCTCTTTTCCGAAAACCCGAAGAATCAACCGTCCCGAATCGTATTTGGCACCGATCCGCCTGGCGGCTTCCACCAGATCGATCTCTCCAATGCGTTTCTTCAGGGATTCGATGGGTGCGTTGTTGACGGCCTCGATCACCGGAGAAGGCGCTGGCTTCTGAAATGAGGAGAGAATGTCGGCGGGAATCTTCGGGCATTCACTGAGATGTTTTCTGCCCTGATGGACTGCAGCCGCAAAGGCGAGGCAGGTCTTTTCGTTGCATTTTCGACAATTGCTTTTGTCGAGGATTTTGAAAATATCCATTACGGTCCGAAACTCGGGCATGACTCTCTATTCCTCTATTATATGGATATCCGGATGACGGCATATCACTTGATTCGGCGCAGGGACCGCCCTTGCATCCGCCATTGTTCGATCTGCTGAATCTGCTGAATCAAATCGAGACACATCGCCCGAAAATAGCGCGGATCCCCCGCCTGCTGCGGATCGAGATGGGTTCCGAAATAGGCGAAAATGCTCTCTTCATGATGCCTACCAAGCTCTCGAAGCATCTCGCTCAGCTTTCTGGCGAGGGGATAATATTCGGAAACATCGATCGAACGGGAAAAAACGCTTTCCAGATGCCTTTTAATCTCCCGAAACAATTCCGGATGCTTCCGAATGGCAGCTTCCGAACAGACGAGAAAGCGGTTCCATCGGTCTTCCAGAATTTCCCTGGTCAGAATCGCATCCATGATGTCCTCCCCTATTTGGATCGATACATCACCATACCATGAATGAAAACCCCATTCAATGGAGGAAGTCCCCTGAGAAAATCCTTCTGTATCGATCACCGTACATTGACTTTTGGAAAGCCCGTTGATAATGTAGTCATCTATGGAAACCGGACTTGTCGTCGAATTCATCGATCATGAAAAAGTGACGTGTGCCGTCGTGCAGGAGGTGAAACACCAACGGCTTCGCCTGCTGACAGAGATGAATCGCGAAGTTTCCATTGCGACAAACCGGCTTTGTCACAAAAGCACCCACACCCTCGACCCTTTCCTGAGTCGAACCCGCCTCGTTGAAATCCTACGACATATCTCCGAAAAGCGGCGTGAACTGAGCCGACAGATCAAGGTCCGTGAAATCTGGGAGATTCTGAATACCGAGCAGGAATGGATCGACATTTCGACGATGGCTCATTTTTGTTTCGCCAACGACATTACCTGCGATCACGAATCCGCCGTGATCCGCGCCTTTTTCCAAAACCGGATGTACTTCAAATTCGATCATGACCGCTTCTTTCCCATTTCTCAGGAACAGGTTCAGCGTTTGATCGAGGCGCAGCAGGAAGCCGAACGGCGAAATCGCCTGATCGAGCGAGGAGCGGCATGGCTGAAACACGCATTTCATGCGGCCAACGGTTCTCTGAAGATCGAAGACGATACGATTCGGTTCATCGTCGATGCCTTGAAATCCTATTATCTCTTCGACAACGACTCCCCCAATGCCCAGCTCGCCAAAGATATCCTACAACGGGCGGAAATCAAAGATCCCGACAAGCTCTTCGATGTCTTCGTCAAGGTAGGAGACTTTCATCCAGACGAGAATCTCGATTTGCTGCGGTACGACACACCGATTCACTTTGGACCCGAATGCGAATCCCATGCCGACGCCCTACGGGGGAAATGCACCGATCCCGATTTCAACGGAAGGCTGGATCTCACCCACCTGTCGATTTTGACGATCGATGGTCAGTCCACACTCGATTACGACGATGCCCTCAGCATTGAAACGCTGGATGACGGATACCGAGTCGGAGTGCACATTGTCGATGTCGGTCATATTCTTCAAAAAGGAGATCCCCTCGACAACGAGGCACGCCACAGGGCAAGCTCCATCTACCTGCCGGATCTCAAGATTCCCATGCTGCCCGCCTGCCTCTCGGAAGGGGTTTGCTCTCTCAAGGCAGAGCACAATCGGCCGGCCATCAGCATTCTGATGGACGTCGACCGGATGGCTCAGGTACGATCCTATCGGATCGAGCCGAGCGTGATCCGGGTCAAGCGGCAGCTCAGCTATTTCGATGTCAATCAAATGATCGATTCCGACACCGACATTGCCACGCTTTACGAGATCGCGCGCCAGTATCGGGAAAGACGCCTCGAAGCGGGAGCGATTCACATCTCTCTTCCCGATATCTCGGTCTGGATCAGCGAAAATGGTGAAATCAGCGTCAACCGGATCAATCGGGAAAGTCCGGGCAGGATGCTGGTGGCGGAGTTGATGATTTTGGCCAATTGGGTGATGGCGCGTTTTTTGGCCGATCACGGGGTTGCTGCCATTTTCCGCTCCCAGCCGGGGCCCCGGGAAAGGCTTTATCCGGGAACGGTGTCGAGCATCTTCCTCAATTACGTGCAGCGAAAACTGCTCAGCCGATTCATCATCCGAAGCGACCCCGAACCACACGCAAGCCTCGGCGTGGATGCCTATGTCACCGCAACCTCCCCTATTCGAAAATATACGGATCTTGTCACACAACGTCAGATCCGTTCCATACTGGGGCTGGAATCGGGATACACCCGCGAGGAAATCGACCGCCTCATTCAGGAAATTCAGCAGCCGCTGCTGCAGGTATCCCGCATTCAACATAACCGGAATCGCTATTGGCTGCTGAAATATCTGGAATCTCAATTGGGACACAAATACGAGGCGGTGGTTCTTCAGAAGAAGAGAGATGCCGTACAGGTGCTGCTGACCGATTTCATGCTCGAATGCGAAATGCCGATCAGCGGCGGCGTAGAGCTCAAACCAGGCTCGACGGTTCAGGTGACGATCCAGCACGCCAGTGCCAGAAGGAATATGCTGGCGGTGTATCTATCGTGAACAAGCAAGATGCGTGGTGCGCAAATGCGAAAGTGCGCGCTTCCCACCTCAGGGTTTCGCCTATGGAACTTCGTTGTGGAACTTCGTTGTTGACTTTGATCGACGGCTTCTTTATTCTCCATACGGTTTTTTGAAACTTCAGCGGTTTTATAAGGGGTTTATTCCAATTTTGCAGTTATTTAAAAAGGATATGTGCATGCAGCGGTTGGTTCGTTTCCAGCTTACGATGGTTTGCATGCTTTTCCTGTGGATGCTTCTTCCCGCCTGCGGCATGAAATCCACCTCTGTGGCATCTCCTCAGGTCACGGTTTCCAAGATCAAGGTGGAAGACATCAACCTGTTCGAGGCCGTTGTCCGCGTCGAGATGCGGGTCATCAATGTCAACGATGATCCCGTCGATTTCAAAGGTCTGAACTGCGAACTTCATGTAGACAACATGCGACTTGCGACAGGGGTTTCCAACCTGCCCATCCATATCCCTTCCCGTCAGACAGCCTTCATCCCGATCACCGTTTACTCTTCCGTCGAAGATATGACCCGTGTCATCCGGGACATCCGCTCAAAAGACAAGGTCACCTACGAAATGAACGGAAAGCTTTATATGGACGGCGGTCTTTTCAAACCCGACTCCCTGGCCTTTCAATCCAAAGGAGAAATTTCTCTCGAAGGGCTGAAAGCTTTCCGGATGTAAGCTTGACGGCTTCGCAAAAAGGCGCTGCACCCCGATTCTGGGGTATTTCCCGGCCTGAGCATGCGGGCGGGTACGCCTTTTGATGATGCAGCGTGTTTTCCCTATCCCTCCATCTTTTCACCGGTCTCTTCCTCCTCGACAGTCAACCACTCGGTAACGATCCGATCCAACGGCGAGCGAATGTCCCGCCAGATCGGTTTGATGGCTTTGCCTTCCCGCCATTCGAATTCGACCGTTTCCATTCGCCCAGGAATGATATGCTCATTTTGAGAGCCATATCGCTTTTCCGGCGTATATTCGACATAAATCATGCGTACGGGATCGATGTTGAAGCGCTCGACAATGGTTGTTGCAATGTGCCCCGCACAGCTTCGAACGCTCATGGGGCTTCCTGCAATGTCCTGAACGATGGCCAGAAACGGCTTGAAATACAGTTGCTTGTCCGAACCGTGCCGCAGATCGATCAGTCGAAGATGGCATTTGCCGCTTCCCAAACGCATGGGGCCACCCCACCCTTCCCACTCGTAGATATCGTTATAAAGCATCATCGCTATCCTCCCATTGTGTCATTCAATGGTTCAGAGCCTTCGGTTGCCGTCTTTCGAAAATCGTCATGCTGTTTGCACGTCTATCCCATAGGATCCTCTTGCAGCCGAATGTCTGTGAAAAGTATAAGGAGGAAATGCGATGAAGTCCATCCCCATAAAAAAAGGAAAAGATCTCCATGAACCACCCCCGTCTTGTGATAGCAGGCTGGCTGATTGACGGAACGGGTCGGAAAGCCGATCGGCACATGTGTATCGGTCTTCGAAACGGCTGGATCGATTTCGTATGTCCCTGCGAATCTCTGCCAATATCGCAGGAAGCCGAAGAAGTCCTCGATTGGTCGGATTCGACCGTTTTACCGGCCTGGATCGACTGTCATGTCCACCTGACGATGTCCGGCACCACGAACCTGGAGGAACGAAAGGCTCAGCTATCGTGCGATGAGCCGGAACGGATTCACCGTATCGAACGACATGTGAGAGACCATCTCCGCTGGGGAATCGTCGCCGTCCGCGATGGTGGGGACCGACATCAATCGGTGCTGCGATATTGCCGTTGTCCGGCGATGCAAACCATCCGATCGCCCGTTCATGTGGCAACCCCCGGAGCCGCCTGGCATGCCCAGGGTCGTTACGGCCAACTGATCGGACGATCCCCGGCAACCGGAAAGGCTCTGGCGGAAGCCATCGAGTCGGACTGGAACGACTCCCCATACAAACCCGATCACATCAAAATCGTCCAGTCCGGTTTGAACAGCTTGACCCACTTTGCAAATCAGACGGCCCCTCAGTTTTCGTTCTCGGAGCTTCGGGATGCCGTTTCACTCGCTCGTCGACTCGGGTTGCCTGTCATGACCCACGCCAATGGGGAACTTCCTGTATCGATCGCTGCCGAAGCCGGAAGCACATCCATCGAACACGGGTTTTTCATGGGAAAAGAGGTCATGAAACGATTGGCCGAATTGGGAACGGTCTGGGTGCCGACCATCGGTACAATGAAAGCCTATGCCGAGTCCCTCCCGTCCGATTCCCCCCAGATTTCCATCGCCCAAAAAACACTCGATCACCAGTTGAATCAGTTGTATGATGCCAAACGATTCGGTGTACGCATCGCGATGGGCACCGATTCCGGAAGCATGGGCGTTTATCACGGTCGAAGCTTTCTCGAAGAATTCCGGCTGTTTCTCGAGGCCGGTCATGCCGTGCACGAAGCAGCGGCAGCAGCCTCCTGTATGGGTGCCGAACTGATGGGGCTCGAACATCTGGGCACGATTCAAGCCGGAAAAGCCGCCGTTTTTCTTCGAATCCCCGGCCCTCCGGAAACGTTCACCCAACAACTGGAACATGGAATGCTTGAAGATTTCCGGCAATAGACTGCGGCCCACATCCTTCCCTGGGGATACATATCGGCCATGAAGACGTTGCCGACAGCCGATTCCATACTGCTCACAGCTCAAAGGAAACCGACATGGAAGCTGTTGTCCGATCCGTCCGAACCATTCATCGAGGCAGGGTGTTCACTCTGACAACCGAAGAACTTTCGCTTCCCAACGGAAACGATACGACCATCGACATCATCCGTCACCCGGGAGCTTCGGCCATCGTACCGATCACAGCCACAGGAGAGGTCATCCTGCTGCGTCAGTACCGCCGAGCCGTCTCCGGAACCATATGGGAAATCCCTGCCGGCACCTTCGACGGCAAAGAAGACCCGCTGGTTTGTGCCCAGCGGGAATTGATTGAAGAAACCGGTCATGCTGCAGCATCCTGGCGCAAATTAGGTGAAATCACCCCAGTGCCGGGATATTCCGATGAACGAATTCACCTGTTTTTGGCTACAGAACTCACACCGGCCTCCCAGCATCTCGACCCGGATGAGGTCCTTTCCATCCATCCCGTGCCGTATCCGACAGCAATCGACATGATCCATGAAGGAACCATCCAGGATGCCAAAACCATCGCCGGACTCTTTTTGGCTGGTCGGTTCCTGAATCAGTGACCTGAAAGCAGTAGACCGAGACCGTCAGGCTCGACCTTCCAGCTGCCGAATTCCATGAGGAACCTGAGAATGAGCGCTGTTTCCGCTTCGAACAAATATGCAGATCATCTGAACCTGCTCTTCGATATGAGCGAGCTGACAGCCGTTTTGGCCGATTCCAGGGATATCAACCATTTCTTGCGAGAGACGGCCCGAATGGTCGCCCGGCATCTCGATGCCGATGTCTGTTCCATCTATCTCTACGACAACCAGCGCCACGACCTCGTTCTACGGGCAACCGTCGGATTGAATCCCGAGTCCGTCGGAAAGGTACGCCTGAAAAGCGGAGAGGGCTTGGTTGGAACGGCGATGATGTCCCGCCAACCGATTTGTGAAGGTTCGGCGAAAGCCAATCCGCGCTTCAAGTATTTTGCGGAAACCGGTGAAGAACGGTTTGAGAGTTTTCTGGCCGTCCCGATCTTTCGGGGAGTCGAAAACATCGGCGTTCTCGTGGTGCAGCACGGCCGGAAAGATTATTTCGGAGAAACCGACGTCCTGACCTTGAAGGCCACGGCCTCCCAGCTGGCTGGCGCCATCGAAAACGCCCGACTTCTAATGGACATGGCCGATCGTTCGGAGGAGGAAATCATCCCCGAGCAGGTTCGTTTCATCCGTGGACAGAGTGCCTGCCCTGGATTCGCCTTCGCACCTTGCCTGAAAATGGAAAAGGCTGCATCCTTTCTGTTCCAGGAGGAACCGCCCGACAAACGAACCGCGCTGGGAATCGACGCTTACCACCAGGCCTTTCAGCAAACATTGGATCAGTTGAAGGTCCTGCAGGAACGGTTTGCCGAACGCCTTCCCGAGAGCGCATCCATGATTTTCACCGCCCACTTCATGATCCTGAAGGACAGCCGATTTCATGCGGAAATCGTATCCAAAATTCAGTCCGGCATGGATGCGGTTCAGGCGGTCAAATCCGTTACCCGGCACTATATCGCCCTCTTCTCCTCCAGCCCCTATTCCTATCTTCGGGAGAAGGTGGTCGACATGCAGGATCTGGGGGCACGGCTTCTCGAAAACCTCCTGCCGGGGCGTACAGATGAATGGCATGGGTTCCAGCACCGAATCATCATCGCCCGGGAACTCTACCCTTCCGACATCCTGAAATTGGCCTCCCAGGATGTCGCAGGCATCGTTTTGGTCAGCGGCGGTATCACCAGCCATGTCTCGATTCTGGCGCGATCCTTAAAAATACCGACCATCATCGCAGACAATTCTGAACTGCTCACCATTCCGGACAATACCCCCGTCCTGATGGATGCAGACATCGGAAACCTCTATGTCGATCCATCCCCGACCGTCCTAAACCAGTTCGAGGAGCGGAACCAGGCTCGGGCGAAGATGTCGCGGCTTGCCCCGCACATGATTCCGACGACCCTCACGGCAGATGGGGAGCGCGTTGAGTTGTATGCCAACATCAATCTCCTGAGCGAACTGCCCCTGGCCAAGGAGCTGCTGGCGGAGGGAATCGGTCTGTACCGCTCCGAATTTCCCTTCATCATCCGTTCGAGTTTCCCTTCCGAAGAAGAGCAGTACCACATCTACCGCCG
The DNA here is from genome assembly GCA_964549995.1 of uncultured Desulfatirhabdium sp. Lineage (GTDB taxonomy): Bacteria > Desulfobacterota > Desulfobacteria > Desulfobacterales > Desulfatirhabdiaceae > Desulfatirhabdium. The sequence goes on from CAZJXF010000006.1 coordinate 23,179, forward strand.
CATCGTGGAGGCGATGCCCGAAAAACCCATCGTCATCCGAACCCTCGATATCGGCGGCGACAAGGTGCTGGCTTACTCGGACGCAACCGTTGAAGCCAATCCGGAGCTGGGGCTTCGCTCGATCCGGTTTTCCCTGCAACACACGGATATCTTCGAGCAGCAAATCCGTGCGATTTTGCGGGCAGGGGCGGGTCATCCCCATTTGGGCATCATGTTTCCGATGATCGCGTCCCTCGATGAGCTGCTGGAAGCCAAGGCGGTCGTCCGGCATTGCCTCGAAGAGCTGCAGCACCATGGCTTCGATCACCTGAAAACCCCCAACATCGGCATCATGGCCGAGCTTCCGTCCGTCATTCCGATCATGGATGAATTGGCTGCCGAAGCGGATTTTCTGTCGATCGGTACGAACGATTTCATTCAATATATGCTGGCTGTCGATCGAACGAATGAAAAAGTCGCCCGTTACTATCAGCCCGGCCATCCGGCTGTATTGCGCGGACTGCATGCCATTGTCCAGGCGGCGCGCCGGCAGGGGAAACCCGTTTCGGTTTGCGGAGAACTGGCTCATGAACCCGAATGGGCGATTTTTCTGATCGGCATCGGGGTCCGTCGCCTCAGCCTCGATCCCCAGTACCTCCCCCAGATTCAAGGTCTGATTCAGCGGCTGAATCTACAAAAGGCCGAAGCGTTCGCGAACCTTTTGCTGACCAAGGCAAGCGTTCGTGAAACCACGGAAATGATTGCCCGGTATCGGGAGTATTGCGATTTAGGCGAAGCGGCAGAAGATCGATAGAAAGCGAGACCCGTAGTTCGAAAGGTCGAACGCCTGTAGGGGCGACCCGTCTCGGATCACAAAACAACAGGAGGTCACTTGAAATGAAAGTGGTTGCATTCAACGGAAGCGCTCGGAAAGACGGCAATACGGCGATTATGGTCCGCACGGTCCTTCAGGTCCTCGAAGAAGCCGGCATTCAAACCGAATTGATCCAGCTTGCCGAAAAGAAGATATCCGGATGTAAGGCCTGCTATGGATGCGTCAAGAAGAAAAACGGAAAATGCGCCGTCGCCAAGGACGACTTGAACGATATGCTGGGCAAGATGCTCGAGGCCGATGGAATCCTCCTGGCCTCTCCGACGTATTTCGCCGATATCACCAGCGAAATGAAGGCCCTGATCGACCGTTGCGGCATGGTGAGCCGGGCAAACGGCGATCTGCTCAAGCGAAAGGTCGGTGCGGCAGTCGTCGTGGCCAGAAGAGGCGGCGCCATCCATGCGTTCGACTCCATGAACCATTTCTTCCTGATCGGGCAGATGATCGTCGTGGGATCGAATTACTGGAACATGGGTTTTGGGTTGAATATCGGTGAGGTGAGCGCCGATCAGGATGGCCTGACCACGATGCGCATCCTGGGTGAAAACATGGCGTGGCTTCTGAAGCGCCTGTCATCCTGAGTCACGGTATGGCCAAAACGACCGAACCCGTCACCCAGGCCATTCGGTTTCTGAAATCGGCCGGACTTCCTTATCGGCTGCATGGCTATCCGTATATCGACAAGGGCGGCGCCGCTCACGCCGCCTCTTGTCTCGGCATTCCGCTGCATGCAGTCGTCAAGACCCTCGTGATGGAAACGGACGCTGGAAAACCGATGCTTGTTCTGATGCACGGCGATCTCGAGGTTTCCACCAAAGCCCTGGCGAGGCATCTCGGGGTAAAATCCGTTTCCCCCTGCAGCGCCGAACGAGCCAATCGATTGACCGGATATGTCGTCGGCGGTATTTCCCCCTTCGGCGTTCGAACCCCCATGCCCGTGTACATGGAGGCAGGCATTTTCTTGTTGGATCGCATGTTCCTCAATGCCGGAAAACGGGGATGGCTCGTCGAATTGAATCCAGGAAAAGCGGCAGATCTTCTGCATGCCGAACGGGTAGAAGTGGGCATATCCCCGTAAGACGATGATGCTTTGATGGACTCGCAAAAAGTCGGCAACTCTATAACGAGCCGCATGGGAGGAGACACGCCTTTTTCGTTGCATCGGATAAACTCAGCCGCCCGAGCTCGTAAGGGCCGGGCATGTGGCCAGACTTCAACGATGGATCATTGAAACGCAACATCTTGTTATTCAAACAGATATGACTTGAATGAGCATGCCCGGCCCAACGATCTCCGGCGGCTTCAAACAAGTATCCGATGCAACATCAAAAGGCGTATCTCCCCCCATGCTCAGGCCCGTCAAGAACCATAGCTGGGGGGGGAAGCGACTTTTAGCGAGTCCATCATGCTTTAACGGCTTCGCAAAAAGGCGGCAGGCAAGGAGTGCAAATGCCCAGGGGTGAGGCGTACGGAGACGTACGCCTCAGCGACGAGGGATGCAGCACAAGACAACATCCGGCCTTTTTGCGAAGCCATCTTTCATAACCGATCGGGATCGATCAGGAAGGAACGCATGGCGTTCTCGATGAGAAGGCGCACCTCCTCGACACTCCTTGAGACCATTTCCTCCGGTTGGATGGGGACGCCAAAGGTCAGGGTGACACGGGAGAAGGGTTTGGGAATCATGAACCGATCCCAGCTCTTGGCGTACCATGCCCGGTCTGCCGATGCCCAAAGCGGCACGACAACGGCGTGGGCCGATTTCGCCATGGCGGCGACACCGGGTTTGACGATGCCGGCCGGCCCCTGAGGGCCGTCCACGATGTGACCGGCCAGCCGCCATTGTTGGAGCGCCCGGATCATGGTTTTCAACGCAGCGGTTCCCCCGCGGGAGGAAGACCCCCTGACCGGTCGAAATCCACCCAGTTGCGCGATGGCCGATGCGATATCCCCGTCCTGACTCCGACTGATCATGATCGTGATGGCAGGGGGCTGATGCCTGCTGAAATAATCGAAGGCCGGAAAAAACTGCTGATGCCACATGCACAGCAGCACTTTCCGGCCTTCCCGATACAGAAGGCTCCACCCCTCACCGTTTCGGATGGTGTAGCGATAGGTCCGACAGAGCAGCCGGATCATGCCGTATGCCACCACAGAAACCCAGCGGGCTTTTCGTAAGTGGGATGACTTCCAGTTCATGATCGTCTCATAACACTCGACAACCTAACGATTTTCTTCCAGTGCCGGGCTTCCAGCAGGAGGATGGGTCAATAACGTGTAAGGCCCTTACGAGCTCGGGCGGCTGAGTTTGTCCGATGCAGCGGAAAAGGCGTTTCCCTTTCCATGCAGCTTGGATGGAACTTCTGGACTTTTTACGAACCCTCCAAACTCATGGTATGACGGATTGCCCTACAGTCGGAGAAAGCCGGATGCGTTCTCCGGGAATCAGCGGTTTGTTTGTATCGACACGATTCAAGACAGTCAGCGCTTTTATCGGAACGCCGTATTTCTTGGCGATACCCGATAGCGTTTCCCCTTTTTGAACGACATGAATGTTCCCCGTGCTGCTTTCCGCCTGGGTCTGCATCGCCGTCAGCCGTTCCAAAAATCCCGTTGCACCATCCGGAGGCAGGTTCAATGCGTGCGAACCGGGCGGAAGGAAATATCCCCGAATTTCGGGATTCAGATCTCGAATCGTCTTGTAGGAAGTGCGTGCCGCTCGAGCGATCAGAAGAACGGAAACCGGTTGTTCGAGGTCGAGTTTCACCTGCCGCGTGGCAAACGGAGGATAGAGGTCTTCTGGCTTCAGAATGAATCCGAAACGCTCCGGATGGGTCAGGAGGAACTTGGCAGCAGCCCACCGCAGCACGTATCGCTGGGTTTCCTGGGGAAGGTACAGCTGATAGAAATCCCGGCAATCCTGAAGAAAGATTTCCGTTCGAAGCCCCTCTTCGCCCATGTTGTATGCAGCTGCCGCAAGCGACCAGGATCCGAATTCCCGGTACAGCGCCGTCAGATAGTCCAGAGCCGCTCGCGTGGCTGCGACGGGATTTCGCCGTTCGTCCACATCGGCAGTGATGGTGAGCCCCTGACGTTTCCCCGTTTCGGAAATGAACTGCCAATGGCCGACAGCCCCCTTGGAGGATCCGGCATGCGGTAGAAAGGCGCTTTCGACGATCGGAATGAACTTGAGATCCGAAGGAAGGTGCCGTTCCGCGAGCGCTGCTTCAATTTCCGGGAAATATCGTGCACCGCGTTTCAACCACAGGATGACCTGGGCCGGATCTCCCAGCATCAGCAGCATTTCCCGTTCGAAGCGCTCCCGGACTTCCGGATTGGACAGCGGGACGGGCTCTCCGCATACATTGACCTCCTGAACCGACCGAATCCCATTCAGCAACCATTGAACCCAGGGGGCAGCTCTCTCCTCCCCCTGCATGCGTTCGGACGCAACGGAATAGCCGCCATGAAACCCCATCCAAAAAACGACGGCAATCCCAAAAAGCCATTTCCGGATGACAGGCGACATTACGGTTCCACTCCAAAGCGAATCCATTTGAACCGATTCTGGACATCTGCCGACACCCGACTACCGATGCGGGCCATCAGCATGTTTTCAGGTTTGAGGCAAATATTGGGCTCGTTGGTCTGAAACTCCCGAAACCCGAACGGCTCGAACAGTCTAAACAACATTTGACGGTATTCCTGTGCCGACTTTCCGGTTCCATCCAGATCCCATGTCCAGGAATACCCTACAAGATAGACAATCATGTCTTCGACTCTCGGATGGCTGAGCAACATCTCGACAATGTGCCGGGCGATGCCGGTGGAACGCCAGTCCCTACAGACCTCGATGGCCTTCAGTTCGATCATGATGCCCGGCCCCACCCTCGACCAGCGTTCTTCAGGCTCCGGATGAACCAGCAGCCCAAAGCCGATGATGTGGTTGTCGTGAACCAACGCAAGAACGATGTTTGCACCTTCGGTTTCGGCCAGCTGAACAAGGCTTTCTTTTTTGGTATAAAGGGATTTGTAGCGTGCATAGACACCGAACTGGGGATCGAGGGTACATGCTTCGATCCGATCGCCTGAACAGAACGATTCCAGCAAAATATCGCCTTTGGCTGTGGAAACGACTCGCTGTCCGGACGGGTAGCGTTCAATGGGAGGATTCGATTGCATGATGCCGGTACACTTTCGGTAGCCTAAAAATCGCCCCAGTTTTTGTGCAGCCGTTTGCTCATAATGACCAGATGGTGCAGGTTCCCGCAGGAATCCTTCACATAGTTACGCAGTTCAGCCCGTTCAAAAAAATCGAGTTTACCGGCTGCTTCGATGGCGGCATCTTCGATCCCGGCCACGAAGTCCGCACGCAGTTCCTCCAAACCGAGATCCATGGCCAATTTGATGATGTCGAGCATCATCCAGGTTCCAAGACGCATGTGCCGAACCTCGGGAAGAATCATGATCCGGATGCGACCGATGTGTTTGGTGCAACCAGCCTGCCGTAGGTGCAGGCTGGCATGCCCCACGATCTCATCATCGCACAATGCAATCAGCGAATGCACCGTTCCCGTATCGATACCGTCGATCCATTTTTGAATGGTCCTTGGATCGAGAACATCGTAGCGCATGAACCACCGGTCGCTTTCGGGCACTTTTTCATAAAACCGGGTCAATGCCGCCTGATCCGAACGTTCCAGCGCCCGGATCACCGCCTCTCGACCATTCTTCAAAACAACTTCTTTCGGGCATTTCACGGCGATTCCTTTCTGAACGGCATGCTAAAGAATGCTTCGATCCTATCGTTCGATCCGTACCTTTTTAACCGAATCGACTCAACAATACCAGTAGTAGCGTCTTTCCTGAAAGACAGAAGGATGAAATACGGAATGGCTGTTCTCTGCATCAGAGGCGGATCATGAAACGAGGCATGATCGGAATTGTTGTGGGAGTCTCCGAATTCGGGACATTTTCTTGACTTATGGGATCGGCCATGTTAAAGAAGCCGCCATGTGTCGGGGCGTGGCGCAGCCTGGTAGCGCACTTGAATGGGGTTCAAGGGGTCGGAGGTTCAAATCCTCTCGCCCCGACCATACGATTTGAATCGTTTTTCCACCCAACCATCCAATTCTTCGCCAAGTACCACCGTTTCACCATCCCCCCTTCTGCCAACAGCCCCTGTAGCCCAGTGGATAGAGCAATGGATTCCTAATCCATGTGCCGCAGGTTCGATTCCTGCCAGGGGCACCAATGAAACAAATACGATACGAAGATCCACCTGATGATCGTTCCGAAGCCAGTGTGAAAGCCCATGTTACACAATCTCCATAGGGACTTTCGATTCAGTCATCCCCTGTATGCCGCTTGCCTCCTGTGAAAAAAAGAAAAGCCGCTCACTGCAAAGCGTTCTGATCTCCCAGAGCAGCGAATCCCGAATGTATCCTCAAACCGGGATTTATGGACCCATGATTTGCTCAATCGAGTAGGGACATTCTTCCGGGAAAACAGTTTCCGGCAATCCTGTTTCGCTCGAAGCCATCACCTTTGCTTTTTGATACGCCACTCGAATGGTATCATCCAGTTTGTTTTTCAATCCAGGAGAATCCGACAAGACTTCTTGAATGTCGATTCTCTGAATTTTCATAGTGCTTTCCCAGCTCCGGCTTCTCTTTTCTGATTCGTAATCCCATTTCAAAAGATGGGCAATCAGCACCGCCAAACGATTGGTTAACTCCCTTTTTTCTGATCTGCCCATCGATTCAACTTCCTCAATCAAGTTTTCAATGTCAAGCTGTGACAGCGCCCCGGACCGCAACAGGTTTGCCTGTTCGACGGTCCACTGGTAGAAGTCCCGGTCGTATAGTTTGTCCATAGGTTGTGTTTTCCTTTCTTGCTCTTGCCACTTAACCGAAGACTATAGGGTAAGGAACGGGGATTCCGGTCTTCTTGTCTTCAGCAACCGTGATGAACTCGCAAAAAGTCGCTGTACCCCCGATTGTGGAAAATTTTCGAACCTGAGCATGAGAGCCGGGCATGCCTTTTGATGCTGCAGCGAAAAACTGTTTTAAGCCTTCGGAGATCGTTGGGCCGGGCATGCAGAGTGCTTCGGCATGTGTTTGAAAAACGTACGATTCCAAGGAAATGCTCTTTCCTGAAGCGTCTGGCACCATGCCCGGATCTACGAGATCGGGCGGCTGAGTTTTCCCGATGCAGCGAAAAAGGTGTGCCAGCCCCCATGCGGCTCGCTTGAGACCCACTGACTTTTTGCGAGGCCATCAATGATGATGGACTCGCAAAAAGTCCATCATATGGACGGCTTCGAAAAAAGGCCGCAGGCAAGGAGTGCAAATCCTGAGGAGTGAGGCGTACTTAGACGTACGCCGCAACGACGAAGGATGCAGCACGACACCGCATCCGGCCTTTTTGCGAAGCCGTCAATGATGATCGTTCCGAAGCCAGTGTGAAAGCCCATGTTGCACAACCTCCATAGGGACTTTCGACTCAGTCACCCCCTGTATCCCGCTTGCCTCCTGTGAAAAAAAAGAAAAGCCGCTCACAGGAAAGCGTTCTGATCTCCCAGAGCAGCGAATCCCGAATTCATCCCCGGTTCATGCGCATCGTTAGCCGATCTTGTACTTTCTCAAAGAGATAGACCAAAGCCAGATATGACCTTAGTACGTGACTGGTTGATATAATTCAATCTCGGGAATGAACTGAAAATGCTTGGTATTCAACGTATATAATGGGAGATGATGGGCAATCGCGGTGGCAGCGATAATGGCATCTGGAAGTCCTAACTTGTGGCTTAACGAATACGTTTCCATCAACGTCAGAAACTTTTCCGAGATCATGGCATCGAGGGCAACTCGCGAAATGCTCTGAAGATGCGTACGTATTTTGTTGAGTTCTACCTTATTCAGCGCTCCGAAATACAATTCTGCCTGTGTGATGACACTCACTGCAATCTGACTTTGTCCGATTGTATGGAGTTCTTGAAGGATATGAATCGTATTTTTATAGAACTCAATGAGGACATCGGTATCACACAGGATCATACGGAATAGTGCCTCCATGCCTTTTGACGTAAGGTATCAACCGTGATCTCCCGATTCGCCCATAGCCCAGCATACGAAAAAAAGTCCACCGTATTCTCAACGGTATTCTCATGTTGAACAATTTTTTCGTTAGCGTTATCTGTTTGAATGATCTTCACAAAGTCGAAGGCACGAAGGAATTCAACCAACTTTAACGCTTTATATTGATCCTGTATTTGGACAACAAATTCCATCGTGCATCTCCTCCTTATTGTATTCGTTGTTTGCCCTCGTTGCTTACCCTCCCCATTATTCATGGGTTCCCACGAAATCCACTAAAATTGTCAATGTAATTCTTGACGGGCTCGCAAAAAGTCACCACTTACCGATTTCCTTCCAATGCCGGGCTTCCAGCAGGAGAGCGGGTGGTGTTTTGCGAAGCAGCGGAAACGTGTTTGAAGCAGCCGGATATCGTTGGATCGGGCGGACGCGCTTCATCCATTTTCGGCTGAAAAACAGTAGGTTGCCTTTCATAAAACCTTCGTTTCCATCTTGGCTATCCGCCCGATCCTACGAGATCGGGCTGCTGAGTTTTTCCGCTGCGCAAGCAAAATGCACCCGCTCTCCTGCGGGTTAAACAAAAGCATCTGACTTTTTGCGAGTCCATCCACTTTGACGGTGTAGAGATGACGATCGCTGTTGAGGCGGGTCGCCCCTACAGGCTTTCGCACCACGCATTTTGCATTTTCACGATGAGCCGATGGAGGAAGAGCATTTCCTTCAGGATATGCGTTCCAAAGGGGTTAAGGCGTGATCAACTTGGGATCCTTCACGACACCCAGGTAATGGAATCGGCCCCCTTTGACCTGCTGCACCTGGACTTCCTTGACCACTTCCCCCTTGTTGAACCCACGGATAACTCCCGTCAAGCCGTCGTAATCTTTTGTCTGAGCAATGGCATCTCGTACCGCCTTGCCTTCGGTCGTCTTGGCCCTACGGATGCCGTCACACAGAATCATGAATGCATCGTAGGCGGAAGCACCGACCATGTCGGGCTGAATCTTGTATCGGCTTTCATACGCCTTCAGAAATTCCTGAACGAAGGGACGCTTGTCATCCCGGTTGAGATTGGTGACGATCACGAATCCCTCGGCCGCTTCTCCTGCAATTTCCAGCGTTTTTGGAGAGTCAGCCCCCTCCTCGCCGATAATCTGCGTGCTCATACCCAACTCTCTTGCCTGCTTTAGCACCGGGCCGGTCTGGAAATAGTAGCCGCTTGCAAAAATAACGTCGGGTTGGGCTTCCTTGATCTTCGTCAGATAGGGTTTGAAATCCTTTTCGGACATGGGATACGTCTGGGCAAGAACGACCTGGGCCTTTCCATCGGCGAACTTGGCCAAGTATTCGTTGAACCCTTCGGCAAGCGTCTTCCCAAAATCATTGTCGCTCGTCAACAAAGCGATCTTTTTGGCTTTGAGGATTTCAACGGCCGTATAGGCCGCAGCTTTGCCTTCCACGGCCCCCAGGAAACCGTTCCGAAAATTGAAGTCTCCCGCTTTGGTGACATCCGGATGAATGGCATAGGCAGCTACCAGTGGAACGCCCTCATCCTGAAAGATGGGAGCAATCGCCCGGGTCGGCATGCTGTAGGATCCTGCCACGAGGCCGACGATCTTGTCCTGCTGCAACAGCTTCTGGGCCAAAGCGACCGCTTCCTTTGCGTCCGCCCGGTCGTCATATACGATGAGTTCCACTTTCTTGCCAAGAAGCCCGCCTTTACCGTTTACCTTTTCCACGGCAAGATCCACCGAATTCTTGACACTCAGCCCATCGGCCGCTGCAAATCCGGTCAACGGCGCAAGCAGTCCGATCTTGATGGTATCCGCTGCAAGGGCAGACACCGCAAAAAACCCGATCATCAACAGGACCATCCAGAAACTGGCTTTATTTTTCATGCCTTTCTCCTCATGAATGGGATATCCGACCGTGCCGATAAAGGCGAGCTACACATCGCATGTCCCTTACCCCATCTTTGTGGGGATGAGGGACAAAAAGAAGGGGGGGCAACAATGATGGGCTCGCAAAAAGTCGCCTCTTACCGATTTCCTTCCAATGCCGGGCTTCCAGCAGGAGGGCGGGTGGTGTTTTGCGAAGCAGCGGAAACGTGTTTGAAGCAGCCGGAGATCGTTGGATCGGGCTGCTGAGTTTTTCCGCTGCGCAAGCAAAATGCACCCGCTCTCCTGCTGGTCAACCAAGAGCATCTGACTTTTTGCAAGTCCATCAACAATAGATCAGGGGTTTTGCATCTCACATGCCATAATGGTGTGCTTGCAAAGAACCGACGTCGTAATCGATCCCACCCCACCTGGAACTGGGCTGATTTTGGCGACGATCGGCTCGGCCTGCGCAAAGTCCACATCGCCACAGTATTTCCCAGGATTGTCCGGGTCGGGGTTGATCCCCACGTCAATGACCGTCTGTCCGGCCTTGAAGAAATCGCTTTTGAGCATTTTGGCCTTTCCGACCGCAGCGATGACAATTTCTCCCCCCTGACAGACTTCCGGGAGGTTCTCGGTTCGGGAGTGACAGATGGTCACTGTGCCGTGTTCCCTGAGCAACAGCATGGCCAAGGGTTTGCCGACGACCAGGGACCTGCCCACGACGACGCATTTCTTGCCTTTGATCGGAATGTTGTAGAAATGAAGCATTTCCATGCAGGCGCTCGGGGTACACGGAGGAAATCCGGTGACATCGTCCGTAAACACCTTCGCTGCTCCGTTCGTCGTCAAACAATCCACATCCTTTTCAACCGGTATCAGCGATCGAATCTTGCGCTCATTCAGATGCTTGGGCAAGGGGGAGAACATGAGAATCCCGTTCACATCCTTCTTGGCGCCAATGTCGGCCACCGCTTTCTCGAAGGCTTCCTGATCGATGGTTTCCGGATATTCGAACACCTCGCAATCCATCCCCACGCCCGCACACGTCTTCTTGGCCCCGCCTTCATAGAACAGGTCATCCGGACGTGCACCCACTCGGATGATACCAAGCTTCGGGGTGATGCCTCTGGCCTTCAACGCCTCCACCCGTTGGATCATGTCCGCCTTCATTGCGTCTGCTACCGGTTTTGCCTTGAGAATTTCAGCCATGGGTTCTGTCTCCCTCCTCTTCTATTTCGTCAGCTTGGAAATGACCAGATTCAGCGTTTCGTCGGCAATGGCACAACCCTCATTCACGAGACGATCCATTTCTTCCCGGGTGGATCGAACGAAATCCGCATCTTTTATGGTGTTCAGGTTGATGATGACATTGAGTTTTCCGGAAATCAGAGCGGCTTTCATGAACACGACCCCGCACCCCACATCGGAAATCGCCAGCATGGTTCCAATCTGCCCCATGCGCTGATGAATCTTGATGCCTTCATAGGCTTTGCGGATGATGTCCATCGGCACGGAGCACGCCGTTTTGGAACATTTCTCGAGGGTCTCTTCCTTGAACTTGATTTCTTCCGGCGTGTTCTTGGGAAGACCGTATGCCTTCGACAAGGGCTCGAAAACTTCGGCATCTTTGTCGACCAGTTGCTGCAACTCGGCGATGACGCGATACCCTTTCTCGAGAAGTTCTTTCACCTCGGGCTCCACTTCGGCATATTTCTTCTTTCCGAGGGTGAGATTCCCCACCATGTTGGAAAGCGCCATGCCGATAGCCCCACCCATTGCGGCAGCTCCACCGCCCCCAGGTACCGGAGCCTTCGAAGCCAATACCTCGATGAATTCCTTGCAGGATTGATCCACCATCGATGTCATGTTTCAGTCTCCCTCCTTGTTCGTTGTTGTTGGGGTTGATCAAACCGCTTCCATACGGAAAAAAACGAGCTGATACCAAAACGATGCAGTACAACAGGACAACGGGGGAGGCCCCCCTTTTCAGAAGCAGAAACGGTATCCCGCCGGCTACAGAACGGAAAACAGGCCCTTATTATCCAACCGTCCCTATCCGCCCCTTTCCCATAACCTACTGTTTCACAAAGGATACGGGACAGCGTCCAATCCGCAGGTTTCATCGAAACCCATCATCAGATTCATGTTCTGCACCGCCTGACCGGCAGCCCCTTTCACGAGGTTATCGATCGCCGATGTCAACACGAGCCGTCGATGGATGACATCCAAATGGCATCCGATATCACAAAAATTCGTACCGCGAACATTGCGTGTATCGGGTTGCTGTTTGGTGTTCAGTATGCGGATGAACGGGCATTCGGCATAAGCCGTTTTCAGGCAATTCCGAATGGTGTTTTCGTCGACGTCCGGGAGCGCTTCGGCGTAGATGGTGGAGAGCATTCCCCGGCTCATGGGAACCAGATGCGGGATGAAGGTGACATGGATGTCACAACCGATGCCGAGGCTCAACACCTCATCGATTTCTGGATTGTGACGATGGTTTCCGACCTTGTAGGCCTTAAAGGACTCGGAGACCTCACAGTAGAGGCTTCCAATGGAAGGGGATCGGCCGGCTCCACTGACACCCGACTTCGAATCGGCGATAATGCCTTGGGGCAAAATGAGCCCGGCACGAAGAAGCGGCAGCAGCGGCAGGAGAATACTGGTGGGATAGCATCCCGGATTGCCGATGAGCCGAGCCGAACGAATGGCGTCCCGGAACCATTCGCTCAGCCCATACACGGATTCCTGTAGAAGCTCCGGTGCAGTATGGGGCTGATAGAAGGCCTCGTAGCGTTCCAAGCTTTTGAAACGAAAATCGGCGGACAGATCGATGACCTTAAGCCCCCGTCGAAGCAGCTCCGGAACGATCCCCATCGGCAACTGATGCGGCAAGGCCGTAAATACGACATCCGCCTCCCGATGGACCTTTTCCGGGTCATAGGTTTCGCATACGAGTTCGATCCGTCTGTGAAATGCCGGATAAATCCGGTCGATCGGCACCCCGGCATGCTGCCGGGAAGTCAGCAGCCGAAGTGCCACATGCGGATGACCGGAAAGGATTCGGACCAGTTCGGCACCGGCATACCCGGTGGCACCAATCACTGCGGCACGAACCTTCATCTCATCCTCCCCCGACCAGCAACATCAGTTTCACGGTATCTCCGTCCTTCAACAGCCGATCCTGCCAGAGATCGTGCTTCAGGAATCCCTCGTCGTTGATGATGACCTGAATGGTGTCATCCACCTCCCCGGAAGCATCCAGCAGAGCATCGACGGCCTTCTTTCCATGACGGGAAACCAGCCACCGAATCATATCCGAAACCCGAGTGCCATTGGGCAATTCGGCAGCAATGGATTTCCCCAGTGCTTTCGAAAGGGAGGTAAGCCCTAAAAATTCGATCGTAATTCGCATGAAGAGATGTCAGTTGGATGTCTTGGGATGAAACTGCTCGTACCATTCTTTGCGGATTTGGCCCCGGACCGCCATTGCATACCCCGGATTTCCTTTGTGCCGAAAGGACCCGTAACCGCTTCCCATGCTGACACCCCAGGCATGGTTGGGCTGGAGCTTGTCGGTTTCATTGGTCCAGTAGAAGGAGTTCATGATGGTCGGGAAGTAGGCCGGGTTGAGGGCCAGGGTGTTTCTGCCCAATTCCGAAAGTGTCCAGAATTCTTCGTTGGTGGGAAGCCTCCAGTCCGTATACCCGCCCAACCGGGATGCATTGAGGGAGGCGATGAAATCTTCGGTATCCATTCCCTCCTGGTTGACGCCTGCGGCCCCGGTACTTTCTTCCAGGTTGTGATCGTACCAGGTATAGGTGTTGTCGGCGTCATGAGGATCCGCATAGTTCTTGACACCATCCCGATTGCGCTTCACTTCCCAGACAAGGCCGGTGAAATTGTCTCGAACCAGAATCCAATTGACCGTGGTGTCTGGGAGGACGTATCCATAGCTATCCATCTTGGTGTATTGGGGAATGATCGGAGGTGGATTGAGGACTTCGGATACTGGAGCTTTTTGCTGGGCGCATGAAAACAGGAGGGCGGCACTCAGAATGATTGCCAACAGAAGGCCGATCGTTGCATGGTAGCGTTTCTTCATATCCGTTCCCCTTATTGGTTACAATGGAAAGGCCTCATCGCTTCTCTAAATCCAATCGTCAACAGATGATGGACTCGCAAAAAGTCGATCATATGGACGACTTCGCAAAAAGGCCGCAGGCAAGGAGTGCAAATCCTGAGGAGTGAGGCGTACTTAGACGTACGCCGCAACGACGAGGGATGCAGCACGACACAGCATCCGGCCTTTTTGCGAAGTCGTCAACAGATGACTCATCCGTCCTCCCCACCCCGGGTGAAATTCCCAAAAGTCTCTCATATCCCTATTCCTGTTGTGGTGGGGCACAATCGAAGGATGGGAAGCGATGACCGGAACATCCATACATGACGGCTTCGCAAACGACAACACGGCATCGACACGCTTATCGAATTTCTTATAGTGCAGAAATGCGGCTTCCGTCAATACATTCTCTGGGACGTTTCAGAACTCGGATAACGTCTCTTGTCATCCATCCCTGTATCTTTTGGATGCTTCATTCAGACGAGATTCCGGGAATTTATCGCATTCATGGATCGGATAAACCTTGACTTTTCCCTCCGAGTAGGCTTTATTTCCAGAAAGAAGACAGCAGGAGCGCCCAAACCGATACCTTTACCCTCAAGGAGTCGAAAAGAGCATCCCATGCCGAAATGCCTCAACGCTCATACCCTTTTCCCCTGCTCATGGCATCGTTATGTTCCTATCCAACCGTTGTGGGGCCGCAAGCTCTTCATGCTCGTTCTCGTGCTGGCCGCCTTTTATTCGCCGGGCGCGTGGGCATTCATCCAAAACAAGGAGAATTTGACCAAGGATGACCCCTCCATTCCATGGCATATCGCAGCAGATGAACTTTCTTATGACAGTCAAGCCGAAGTATACATTGCCAAGGGAAATGTTTCCATAACGAAGTTAAACAAAAGGCTTTCGGCAGATTTTGTCCGTTTCGATCACAAGAACATGCTGGCCCATGCCAGCGGCAACGTGGTCATGGCGGCCGGTGATGACTTGTTAACCGGCAACGCCATCGACGTCGATTTGGTCAGCGAGACAGGAACGCTGTATGAAGGAACCATTTTTCTTCAGGAAAACCATTTTTATATCAGCGGAGAAAAGATCCGGAAGACCGGTGAACAAACCTACCAGGCGGAAAAGGCATCCCTGACCACCTGCGACGGCCCCAAACCCGCATGGAAAATCACCGGTAGAAACGTCAACGTCACCATCGAAGGGTACGGGACCCTCAGCCATGCAACCTTTCAAACCAAGGATATCCCGGTTCTCTACGCCCCCTACATGATCTTTCCGGCCAAAACCAAACGCCAGTCCGGGTTGCTCCTCCCGGAACTCGCCATCTCCGAACGAAACGGGTTCGAATACACCCAGCCGTTTTTTTGGGCCATATCCGACAGTTCCGATGCAACCCTCTATGCCATGCACATCGCCAAGCGGGGGGAAAAGATCGGCGCCGAATACCGGTACGTCCTTGATCCGGAATCGAAAGGAACAGCCATCGTCGATTACTTGCGAGACGACAAGGTCGACAACGGCATCGGATCCGCCAGTCAAGACTGGGGATATGCGGGGGACAACGCGCTGCGCCCCAATGAAGATCGTTACTGGTTCCGCATGAAGCACGATCAGGCTCTACCCAATCGATTTCATGCCAAACTCGATCTCGATATCGTCAGCGATCAGGACTATCTGCAGGATTTCCGGCACGGGTATTTGGGTTTCGATCATTCCGATCTGGAGTTTTTCAAGATCTTCGGAAGAGATCTCGACGATTACAATGACCCGGTGCGCCTCAACCGGTTCAACATCAGCAAGTACTGGACCGGGTACTCCCTAAACGCAGAAGCGCGTTATTACGACAACGTCATCTACCGTAGATGGTCGGATACCGATCCAACCCTACAGAAACTTCCGGTCATCGATTTTTACGGCTCCAAGAAAGAAATTCCTTCCACACCGATGTACTTCGAGGTTTCCTCCCAATATGTCAACTATTATCGCAAGGACGGAACCCGAGGCCACCGTGCGGATCTCTATCCCCGTGTTTCTTATCCATACCGCTTCCGGAATTATTTCACCTTCGAGCCGTCCGTCGGCGTTCGGGAAACGGCCTGGTATGTCGACGAGTTCAGCGAGCGACCACAGGACAGCAACACCACGCTGAACCGTAACCTGTACGACGTTCAGCTCGATCTGTCGACGGAGCTCTTCCGGGTCTTCTCCTTTGCAACCGGATCGACCGAAAAATTGAAGCACGTCATCCGACCCCAGATCATCTACTCCTACATCCCGGACTACAGCCAGGACGACTATCCCAATTTCGACAAGATCGATCGCATCCAACGGGAAAATCTACTGACGTATGCGCTCACCAACACCTTGATTTCAAAATCGAGACCCAGACCAAGCGAAGCCGGCGACGCAACCCCTTCCGAGATGTTCCTTCCGACGGACTATCTCTACAACGAATTTTTTCGCTTCTATGTCGAGCAAAGCTACGACATTTACAAGGCCAATCATGACGATCCGGAGCCTTTTACCCCCATTTACGGTGAAATCCAATATGAACCCTTCCGCTATCTCACCCTCCAGGCGGATGCCAAATACAGTCATTACGACAGCGACTTCCGCACCCGCAATGTCGGTGCACTGATGGCCGATGATCGCGGCGACAAATTGTTTGTGGAATATCGCTATGAAAGAGATTTCGCCGAATCCGTCTACACGAATTTGCTCTTCAGTGTCACCCGCAACCTGCGGGCCTATACGGATTACGAACGAAACCTCTATGACGATCAGCGGATTGCATCCGGTTTCGGCATCAAATACGTCTCCCAATGCTGGTCCGTCGACCTACGCTACATCGACGAACTTGACGATCGCCGCTATGTGGTGCTGCTCAACCTCTTCGGCATCGGCGGGTTCGGCAGTGCAACCCCAAGCAGAGAATTCGAAGATATTTTCGGCGGCAGAAACAGCATGTTGGGCTCCCCCTACCAGGTCGTATCCGTTCAATGATTCCATGCCCGGCAAGAGAGGCGGTCCCAAAATGGATCCTCCCTGCCGGGTAAAGGCCTCCGGTCCATGATCATCGCAAGAACCCCTCTTCGGCTGAGTTTTGTCGGCGGCGGCTCCGACATTGCCGATTTCTATACCCGATCCCCGGGGAAAGTGGTCTGTACGGCCATCGACAAGTTCGTTTACGCCATCGTCAAGGAACGATTCGATGATCTCATTTACATCAATTATTCCCGAAAGGAATGCGTCGAATCGGTTTCAGAAATCCGGCACGACCTCGTTCGGGAGGCCATGAGGATCACAGGCGTTGCAAAAGGGATCGAGATCACGACACTTGCCGACATCCCCTCCACAGGATCGGGCCTGGGCAGCTCGAGTTCGATCACGGTCGCCCTGTTGCACGCGCTGTATGCTTACCAAAATGTTCTGGTCACCGCCGAACAGCTGGCCCGGGACGCCTGCAGAATCGAAATCGACATTCTGAAAAAGCCCATCGGAAAACAGGACCAATATGCGGCTGCCTTCGGCGGGGCCAACCAGTTCGTGTTCCATCCGGACGGTCGGACCGAACGGATACCGATCTCCATGAGCAGCCAGGCCAAACGGAAGTTTTCGGCTTCGTTGCTTCTGTATTTCACGGGCCTCACCCGAAGCGCAGACGCCATTCTGATGCGTCAGAAAGACAACTATCGCCATCCGGAGGTTTTTTCCCGACTTCAGCAGATGGTCGATCTGGTCGAACCCTTTTCAAGAGCCATGGCAGAGGCGGACATCGAGCTGTGCGGCAAACTGCTGGCGGACAACTGGCGACTGAAGCAGGAGTTGGCCCGCGGTATATCCACTCCAGAAATCGATGCCATGTACACAACGGCCATCCAGGCCGGCGCTCTTGCCGGAAAAATCGCGGGCGCCGGCGGAGGCGGATTTCTGATGTTGATCGTGCCTCGGGAGAGCCAGAACCAGGTGTTCGAAGCCATGAAGGCTTATCGAGAATTGCCGTTCATGATGGAAAACAGCGGCAGCAAGATCATTTTTGACCACAGGAGCTATCCCAGCAAATAATTGACGGCCTCGCAAAAAGTCAGATGCTCTTGTTGAACCCGCAGGAGAGCGGGTGCATTTTGCTTGCGCAGCGGAAAAACTCAGCAGCCCGATCTCGTAGGATCGGGCGGATGGCCAAGATGAAAAAGATGGCTTTCTGAAAGGCAACATCCGGATTATCCATCCAAAACAGATGAAGCGCGTCCGCCCGATCCAACGATCTCCGGCTGCTTCAAACACGTTTCCGCTGCTTCGCAAAACACCACCCGCCCTCCTGCTGGAAGCCCGGCATTGGAAGGAAATCGGTAAGAGGCGACTTTTTGCGAGTTCATCATCCATAACCCTTGTGATCGTCCTATGCGCATCTTGATTACCGGAGGAGCCGGATTCATCGGCTCGCATACAGCGGACCGACTCCTTTCCCTGGGCCACCGCATACGCATTCTCGACAATTTGCAACCAACGGTTCATCCCCTCGGAAAACCCGATTATCTCGACGAACGAATCGAATTCCTCCAGGGAGACGTTCGAAACCGAGACATTCTCTTGCATGCATTGCAGGACATCGACGCCGTTTTTCACTTTGCCGCCTATCAGGATTACCTTCCGGATTTCTCGACGTTTTTTTCGGTCAATACCGTCTCGACAGCCCTCCTGTATGAACTCATCGTCGAACAGCGGCTGCCTGTTCGTAAAATCATCGTTGCCGCCAGCCAGGCTGTCATGGGAGAAGGTCGATACCACTGCCCGAAATGCGCGCCGAACGCAGACCGCTTTCTCTACCCCTCCATACGGCTCGAGGCCCAATTGTCCCAGGGGAAATGGGACCACGAATGTCCGGTATGTCAAAGCACGTTGCAGTGGCTGACCTCCGACGAAACGGTGATCCATCCGTGCAATCCCTATGCGATTTCGAAGCATGCCGAAGAGGCCATTGCCGTTCACCTCGGTGCGCGCTACGGCATTCCATCGGTTGTGATGCGCTATTCCATCGTCCAGGGGCCTCGACAATCGATCTTCAACGCTTACTCGGGCGCCATGCGCATTTTCGCCCTTTCGCTCTACAACCGACGGCCGCCCTGCATCTTCGAGGACGGACAGCAGATCCGGGATTTCGTCAACATCGAAGATGTCGTGGATGCCAATGTGATGGTCCTCGAAAAGGAGGACGCCGACGGGAAGGTTTTCAATGTCGGCGGCAATATCCCCTGGACCATCAACGCGTTCTACCAGACCATGCAGGCCATCACCGGAATCGACATCGAGCCGATTCGTGAAGGCCACTATCGATACGGAGACACCCGCCATATCGTTTCGGATACGACCCGGCTTCAATCCTTGGGTTGGGCTCCCCGGCGCACCGTGCCTTACAGCATCGAACGCTATTGGGAGGAACTGCTTCGAAAGGAAGGGCATCGAGAAATCCTCGAGGCCGCCGAGACGAATATGAAGCGGTTGAACGTCATCCGGAAAGCGATACGGCCTTCATGAAAGCGTTTCTGCTTGCAGCCGGAAAGGGTACCCGACTGAGGCCCCTCACGGACACTACACCCAAGTGCCTGCTGCCGATCGGCGGCAAGCCGCTGCTGGCGATCTGGCTCGAGCTTCTTGAACGGCACGGCATTTCCGATGTCCTGATCAACACACACCACCACGCCGAACAGGTCGAATCCTTTCTTCGATGTCGGCGCAAGCATGCTCGGTTGAATATCGTGATCGCCCACGAAGACGTTCTTCTGGGAAGTGCAGGCACCCTGTGGCGGAATCGGGATTTTGTCGCCAAAGAGCAGGCGTTTCTGATCGCTTATGCCGACAATCTGACGAATGCAGATCTGACCGATCTGGCCCGTGTTCATCGTAGGACATTGCAACACGGCGGCATCCTGACGATGGCACTTTTTCATGCACCCCATCCAGCCGCCTGCGGTATTGCATCCATCGATTCGGAAGGACGCATCACGGCATTCGAGGAAAAGCCTCAACAGCCCCGAAGCGATTTGGCCAATGCAGGCATTTACGTGGCTTCCGAAGCCATATTCGACGTTTTTCCACAAACGCTCGAATCCAGCTCTTCAGGCATTCTCGATATCGGCCACGATCTGCTGCCCCGACTGGTAAATCGGATGTACGGCACGGTGCTGAACGCCTATCTTCGAGATATCGGCACACCCGAGTCCTACCAGCTCGCCCTTACGGAATGGCCGCCAACGGATAGGAATATCTGAGGGGAAAGAACAAGGGGTGGCACCGCAGCGCTTCCAACGAACTTTCCCCCATCTATAACCTCTTCATCAGGACCATCATCCATGCTGACCTTTCGCGAATTCGGCGCTCAATACCTCAACTCTCTGTGCCGGATCATCGACAATTTCGATCTGGAACGCTTCGAACGATTCGTCGATGCGCTGCTTTCCGCCTACGACAACAACCGAATGATTTTCGTCATGGGAAACGGTGGAAGCGCAGCCACCGCATCCCATTTCGCCTGCGACATCAACAAAGGATGCGGATACGGTCTTCCCCGGAAATTTCGCATGCTATGCTTGAACGACAGCATTCCCACCCTTCTGGCCCTATCGAACGATATCGGCTATGAATCGGTATTTATCGAACAATTGAAGGTGTTTATGCAGCCCGGCGATACGGTCGTTGCATTCAGCGGCAGCGGCAATTCCCCCAATGTTCTCGAGGCCGTTTCCTACGCATCCGCACAAGGAGCCTTTACCATCGGCATCACCGGGTACGAGGGTGGAAAACTCGCTCCGCTCGTCGATCTCGCACTGATCGTTCCCAGCGACGACATGCAGAAAATCGAGGACATGCATGTCATCCTGTGCCACATGACCATGCAGGCCATTCGCAACAGGGTAGGAGCCGAGAATCCATGCTGACGATCGCTGGCTGGATAAGTGATTGACTTTGATGATGGATTTGTTTATTGATGCAACGCTGTGCTTTGGAAAGGACTGTCAGGTCGAAACGGTTGTCGTTGAAAATACCCCAAGACCCCATCCTTCCCTGGAGGATAGCACCCCATACCCTTCGATTTCCCCCATCGGTTCACAGGAGGATGCATGAACAAATTGGACTTGATTATGGCCTTGCGGGATGAAGCCAACATCTCCAAGATGGAGGCCACCCGGGTTGTCGAGATCTTTTTCGACAGCATGCGGGATGCTCTCCAGAGAGGAGATCGGGTTGAAATCCGAGGGCTCTGCAGCTTTTTTGTCAAATCCTATAAAAGTTATATCGGCAGAAACCCCAAAACCGGCGAAAAAGTGCAGATCGAACCCAAGAAACTGCCCTTCTTCAAGGCAGGCAAGGAACTGAAGGAAAGGGTGAACCGATACTCCCGTGGCCGGATTGGATGACATTCAAGGGCAGGATGCCGCCGTTACGGTTTTGAAACAAGCGGTATCTTGCGGGCGCATTCCCAATGCCTGGTTGTTTGCAGGCCCGCAGGGTGTCGGGAAAATGCGGACTGCAAGATCCCTTGCACTCGTTCTGAACTGCGAAAATCGGCATCCGTCATCCGCAACAGCCTGCGGCGCATGCGCCAGCTGTCGGGCCCTAAGCAGCGGAAACCATCCGGATCTGATCGTCATCGAAGCCGAAAAACAGGAAATTCGTGTCGCTCAAATCCGTTCGGTATGCGCCGCACTCGAGAAGAAAGCCTTCGCCGCCCGCAAGCGGCTGGTGGTTTTCGATCAGGTCGAACGGATGAACCTCGGAGCCGCCAATGCCGCCCTGAAAATTCTGGAAGAACCGCCCGACGACACCCATTTTGTCCTGATTGCGGAAGAAGTCGAGAACGTGTTACCTACGATCCGTTCCAGATGTCAGCAAGTGATTTTCGGCCCGCTCCCCCCTCGAACCATCGAACTCCTGCTCCAGCAAGAGCACGGAATCGATGCGCAAACGAGTCAACGCATTGCAGCCGTCAGCTCCGGAAGCATGCACCGAGCGCTTTTGATGGCCGAACCCAAATGGTTCTTATGGCGAGAGTGGGTGTTCGACGTTTTAGAGCAAATCGATCGTTTCCAACCGGCCGAACGGCTGTTGTTCGGTGAGCTGCTGCTCTCGAGAGCCGATCACCTCGACATATCGCTCGATTGGATGGCGACATGGTATCGGGATGCGCTCGGCATCCGGCATGGAAGCGCGCATCTGCTGAACGTCGATCGACGCGACGCCATCGCTCAGGCGGTGCGACATCGAACGACTCGCGATCTGACCGAAACCCTTGCAGCATTGACCCGCATGCGCCGAAAAAAGCCCAGTCGGGCCAATCTCAAGCTGATGATGGACAACCTTGTTCTAACGTTGGCCTGACGGAAACACGATGATCAAAATTGTAGGGGTCCGGTTCAAACCCGCCGGGAAAATTTATGATTTCGACGCCGGACATTATGTCCTGAGAATCGGCGATCCGGTGATCGTGGAAACCCAGCAGGGGTTGGGATTGGGACTGGTCGTCACCCCGCCCATCATTCAGGAAGACGACGGACGAAGGTCGGATCTCAAGAAAATCTATCGCCTGGCCGTCGATGCCGACTTCGAGCAACTTGAAAAGAACACCCAGCTCGAACGGCAGGCCTTTGCCTATTGCGAAAGCTGTATCCGGTCCCTTGAACTGCCCATGAACCTCTTTCAGGTGGAGAGTACCTTCGACGGCTCGAAGCTGACTTTTTATTTTACGTCCGAAAATCGCGTCGATTTCAGACAGCTCATCAAGATGCTGGTCAAGGAATTGGGCGTTCGGATCGAAATGCGTCAGGTCGGCATCCGCAATCAGGCCAAAATGTGCGGCGGCATCGGACGCTGCGGCCGGGAACTTTGTTGCACGTCCTTTCTGAACAATTTCAGCCCGGTGTCCATCAAAATGGCCAAGGAGCAGGGGCTTTCCCTCAATCCGGCGAAAATATCGGGCCTTTGCGGCAGGCTCATGTGCTGCCTGACCTATGAGGTCGACACCTACAAACACCTCAAAGCCGACATGCCCAAAGTCGGCAAGATCGTCACAACCCCCCAGGGCCCCGGAAAGGTGATCCGACAAAATCCCATTTGCCGTCGTATCGGCGTGCGGCTGGAAGACGGAACGGAAATCGATTTTCCGCTGTCGGACATCACGACCGAACCGCCCAAGGAGAATGCATGAAGGACCGTTTCTACATCACCACCCCCATTTACTATGTCAATGCGCCTCCCCATCTCGGCCATGCCTATACGACCATCGTCGCAGACGTCGTCCGCAGATTTCACCGAATGCTCGGAAAGGAAACCTTTTTCCTGACCGGAACCGACGAACACGGCGACAAGATCGTCCGTGCAGCCGAAAAAAATGGGATCTCCACCCGGGAATACGTCGATCGGACGAGCGCGCTCTTTCAGGCCCTCCCCCCTCAGCTGGGTACGGAACCCGATGATTTCATCCGCACAACGGAGGAGCGGCATATCCGCGTCGTCCAAACCATCCTCGACCGGATCTACGATTCAGGAGATATCTATTTCAGTGAATACGAAGGGCTTTATTGTTTCGGGTGCGAGCGCTTTTACCAGGAACGGGAGCTGGTCGACGGCAAATGCCCGGACCATCAAACCCCGCCGGAGCCGATTCGGGAGGCGAATTATTTTTTCCGGATGAGCCGCTACCAGCAGTGGCTGATCGACCACATCCAGAACCATCCGGATTTCATCCGTCCCGAGCGATACCGCAACGAAGTGTTGGCCTTCCTGCGCGAACCCCTCGAAGACCTGTGCATCTCCCGTCCCAAAAAACGGCTCGACTGGGGAATCCCCCTTCCCTTCGACAACCGTTATGTCACCTATGTTTGGTTCGATGCACTCCTCAACTACATTTCCGCCCTCGGCTATCCAGATGGAGAGCGGTTCCAGCGATTCTGGCCGGCTGCCCAGCATCTGGTCGCAAAAGACATTCTCAAACCCCACGGCATTTACTGGCCCATCATCCTCAAGGCTGCAGGCATCGAGCCCTACCGGCACCTGAACGTCCATGGCTATTGGAACGTCGATCAAAGCAAGATGTCCAAGAGCCTCGGCAACGTCGTCGATCCCCTGAGCATCCGCAACGCCTATGGATTGGACGGATTGCGCTATTTCCTCTTGCGGGAGATGACCTTCGGCCTGGATGCGAACTTCAACCACGAGGCCGTCGTCACCCGCATCAATGCCGATCTGGCGAACGATCTGGGAAACTTGTTTTCCCGGGTCATCGCCATGGTCCACAAATACCGGAACGGAATGGTTCCGGACGCCGGAGACCCTTCCGAGGAGAGCCGTCGGACGGCTTCTCTCGCCGCTCATACGGCCGATGAATACCGACGGTTCATGGTCGACTGGGCGTTTCACAAGGCGCTGACGGTTGTTTGGGAATTCGTGAACCACCTGAACAAACGGATCGACAGCGCACAACCCTGGCGCCTGTTCAAAGAAGCTCCGGATGGACCGGAACTGAACGACGTGCTCTATACCCTTCTGGAAGGGCTGCGGATCATTGCAGGTTTCATCCAGCCGATCATGCCGGAGACGGCAGCACGCATGCTGCGGCACCTCGGTGTAGACACTTCGTCCTCGGGCCAACCCTTCGAGGCGATTTGCACCTGGGGATCGCTGAAACCCGGCACCCGCCTCGAACCTCCGATCACCTTGTTTCCGAGAATCGAGGTTCAACCCAAAACCGACAACCGAAAGACGGAACCGCCCAGAATGACACAGACCGACGCTCCATCGGAAATTACCATCGATCAGGTCAAAGCCCTCGACCTTCGGGTCGCCACCGTTACGGCGGCAGAACGCGTCCCCAAGGCCAACAAATTGATCAAACTGACCGTCTCTCTGGGGGAGGATGTCCATCGCACGATCGTTGCAGGTATCGCCGCAAGCTATGAACCGGAAGCCCTGATCGGAAAACAGATCGTCGTCGTCGCCAACCTCAAGCCGACGAAACTGATGGGGGTCGAGTCCCAGGGCATGCTGCTGGCTGCCGCCTCCGATGCAGGATCCTCCGTTCTCACCGTCGACAAACCCGTTCTTCCAGGCACCGGAATCCGCTAACGGAAAGGGCTTTCGATCATGACCGATCCATCTTCCCCCTTCGGCTCTTCAACCGAGTCCTCCGATTGGGCCGGTTATCTGGAAGCCATGAAGCATCACGTCGAAAAACGAAAGAGCAGGCGCAGATGGATGATGATGGGATTGATCGGCTGCATGGCTGTGGCGTTCTGGTATCTGGGATGGAACGACGATACCGGCAAGTTCCCCCCGCCTGGAGCCGATGCGGCTCAATCCGTTCGGAAGAAGCAACCCGTGCCTTCGAAACCGACGGCCTTCGGACGAAACGACATTCGGGCCATGCTGCAACAACGGCCCATCCATAACAGCACGGTATCGGATTTTCGAATTGCCTATATGAACCAGACCTACCAGATCGACACGAGCCTGGACCCACGGCTGCAACAGACGGCATTGCATCATCTCATGACGAAAACCTCCCGCCATATCGGCATCGTTGCCATGGACCCCTTCTCGGGTCGGATTCTGGCCATGGCCGGATTCGACAAACTTCGGCCGGGAATCAATCCCTGCACCCAGAGCGACTATCCGGCGGCCAGCGTGTTCAAGATCGTGACGGCCGCAGCGGCCCTCGATCGTATCGACATGGAGCCATCCTCGACCATTCCCTTTTCGGGAAACAAGCACACTCTCTATAAATCCCAGGTGACCGAGCGGGCAGCCACGCAGCGGATTTCTCTACGGGATGCCTTCGCCCAGTCGGTCAACCCGGTTTTCGGTAAGATCGGAGCCCTTCACCTCGGCAAAAACACCCTCGATCAGTATGCCCATGCCTTCGGTTTCAACCGATGGATCGATTTCGATCTGCCGCTGGAAACCAGCCCCTGCCGGATTTCGGCCGAATCCTTTCATCTTGCCGAAATCGCCAGCGGCTACAACCGCACCACCCGTATGTCCCCCGTCCATGGGGCCATGATCGCCTCAGCCGTTCTGAACGGCGGTCGGATGCCCTCCCCTTCCTTGGTGGATCAAGTGAGGGACAGCTTCGGAAACCGCGTCTATGTCCATCAGGCCGCAACCATCGGCCAGGCGCTGTCTCCCCAATCGGCATCCGTTCTACGAACCATGATGGGTGCGACCATCGATTGCGGAACGGGACGCCGATCTTTTGCGGGATACCAGTGTGACCCGGTCCTTGCCCGCCTTGAAATGGGCGGCAAGACCGGAACCATGGACAACGATGCCCACGACGTCCATTACGACTGGTTCGTCGGTTTCGGCGCCGATCGGCATACCGGCAGGGCCATCGCCGTCTCGGTCATGGTGGGTCATGAGCACCAGAAAGGCACCCGGGCAGGTCAATACGCCCGGCTGCTGATCCGTGAATTCTTCGGCTCCGGTCAGCCTCCCCTGCAGGTCAAGGCGCCTGTCAAGGCTCCCAACAAACCGGTGCTGACGAAAAAAGTCAAAGCGAAACCAAAGGCCGGGCATGGCTGATGGGTTGAACACGAGCAAACGATTATACGGATGAAAGGACAGATACAGGAGGCAAACGGTCATGCCCGGATTTGAATGGTTCGGCGAAGAAGAACGCAAGGAAGTCATGGATGTACTCGATACGGGAGTGCTGTTCCGATACGGCTTCGATGCCATGCGAAACGGCCACTGGAAAGCCAAGGCTTTCGAGACAGAGCTGTGCCGTCGTATCGATGTGGCCCATTGCCACCTGTGCGCCAGTGGAACGGCGGCTCTCCACACGGCACTGGCCGCCTGCGGCATCGGTGCCGGCGACGAGGTCATCGTTCCTCCGTTCACCTTCATCGCGACGATCGAAGCCGTGCTGAACATCGGAGCCATTCCGGTCTTCTCCGAGATCGACAGAACGCTCTGTCTGGATCCGGACGGCATCGAAGCCCGCATCTCCCGCAGGACGAAGGCCGTCATCGTCGTTCATATGTGTGGCTCCATGGCCTGGATCGACCGGATTCGGCAGGTCTGCGACAAACACGGGCTCATCCTGATCGAAGACGCCTGTCAAGCCCTCGGCGCCTCCTTTCAGGGAAAAGCCCTGGGCACCTTCGGAAAGGCCGGTTGT
The DNA here is from genome assembly GCA_964549995.1 of uncultured Desulfatirhabdium sp. Classification (GTDB taxonomy): domain Bacteria; phylum Desulfobacterota; class Desulfobacteria; order Desulfobacterales; family Desulfatirhabdiaceae; genus Desulfatirhabdium. Next base: position 50,327 of record CAZJXF010000006.1, read on the forward strand.
TTCTCCTTCGATCCGGTCAAGACCGTCACCTGCGGGGAAGGCGGTGCTGTCGTAACCAATGATCCTGTGGTATATCGCCAAGCCGATCAATTCGCCGATCACGGACATGACCACATCGGATCCGATCGCGGGTTGGAAGACCATCCCATTCTGGGAACCAATTACCGTATCAGCGAATTGAACGCTGCCGTCGGGCTCGCCCAATTGCGGAAGCTCGACTTGATGATCAAGCGACAACGGAAACACAAATCGGCAATCCGCTCCGCCCTTCGAGACATCCCCGGTTTGTCTTTCAGGGAAATCCCGGATGAGGCAGGCGATTCGGCAACCTTTCTCACGTTCTTTCTACCGGAAGAGGAGACAACCCGCCGTGCGGCTGCAGCGCTTGCTGAAGCCGGTGTCGACGGATGCTTTTACTATTACGACAACAACTGGCATTACATCCGGAAATGGGAGCACTTGAAAAAGCTCCGATCTCCGGCTCCCATGCCCATACATCTTCTTTCGGATCGTCCGGATTACGAAACCATCCGTCTACCCCAGTCCGATGCCCTGATATCCCGCGCCATCGCCATGCTGATCAAACTGAACTGGACAGACGATGTCCTGGCCAAGCGGATCGAAACCATTCAACAAGTGCTGCGGCGGTACGTGTAAGTGCGGTTGTCCGAAGCATCCAAGATGCGGTGTGCGTGGTGCGCAATGACGTATCCGCTTCATCCGGAATGACGGCTTCGCAAAAAGTCCACAAGTCTCATTCGAGTCGCATGGGAGGAGACACGCCTTTTTCGTTGCATCGGATAAACTCAGCCGC
>CAZJXF010000007.1:0-51133 GCA_964549995.1 uncultured Desulfatirhabdium sp.
CGAAAGATAATAAACAGTTTCTGATGTCCATGAATTCCTGATTACCTACGAATATCAGAAGTCAGGAGTCAGAAGTCAGAAGTCAGAATGAAAGCGGCAAAAGTTTGTTTTTTTAGGTTCGCTTCTGCATCTTTCATGCATCGGGGTGAAACCTCGGTTGCATGGGGGATTGGTGTGTCAATGCGAGATGCATCGTTTCGAAGTGCGAAAGTGCGAAGTGCTGTAGGGGCACCCGCCGGGTCGCCCCTACAGTGTTGTTGTTAACCGAATCGGCGGCCTGAGGTTGCCGGACATCGAGGAGTAAGAGCATGAAACCCGATATTCATCCGAAATACCATCAAACGACCATCAAATGCGCCTGTGGAAACGTTATCGAAGTCGGATCCACCAAACCCGACATCGCTGTGGAAATCTGCTCGAAGTGCCATCCCTACTTCACCGGGAAGCAGAAATTGATCGATACGGCCGGCCGCATCGAGCGGTTCCGAAAGAAATACGAGAAGTACCAGAAGTAAGCGAATTATTGACGTCAGCGCCTGTAGATGGTCTGTAAGGGCGACCCGCCGGGTCGCCCTTACGTGGTTCAACACAAGCCGACGTTTTGTACATTAGGTTCGAAATGACGGTCGAGTGATCATCTCCGGAAGTGACGAAATTCCTTTGCCCTGCGCATCGATTCTATTGCTTTCCGACTTCTGGCCTACAAAAGCATGTTCGACAAACTCAAACACGTAGAAAAGCGATTTCTCGAAATCGAACAGACGATCAGCGATCCCAAGGTCGTTCAGGACCGGGAGCTGTATCAGAAATATCTCCGGGAGCACACCGAGCTCTCTCCCATTGTCGAGGTGTTTCGGGAATATCGGCGCGTTCGCAGGGATATCGATGAGAGCGAAGAGCTGCTGCGGGAAGCGGAAGCGGACATCCGACAGATGGCTCGGGAGGAGATCGAACGGCTGACGGCTGAAAAGGAACGATTGGAACTCGAGCTGAAAAAATTGTTGTTGCCCAAAGATCCCAACGACAACAAGAACATTCTGCTCGAAATCCGGGCCGGTACCGGCGGGGAGGAAGCCGGACTGTTCGCCGGTGATCTCTTTCGCATGTACAACCGGTATGCCGAAAAGCAGCGCTGGAAGGTCGAAATTCTCAGCCAGAATGTGACCGGGTTGGGTGCTATCAAAGAAATCATTGCACTGGTCCAGGGGCAGGGCGCCTACAGCCGACTGAAATACGAGAGCGGCATCCATCGCGTTCAACGGGTTCCGGAAACCGAGGCTCAGGGCCGCATCCACACATCGGCCGTAACAGTTGCCGTCCTGCCCGAGGCCGAAGAAGTCGATGTTCAGATCGACCCCAGTGACCTCAAGATCGATGTCTATCGTTCTTCCGGGCCTGGCGGTCAGCACGTCAACACCACCGATTCAGCCGTACGGATCACCCATCTTCCTACCGGCATCGTCGTGACCTGCCAGGATGAAAAATCCCAATGGAAGAACAAAGCCAAGGCCATGACCGTTTTGCGGGCTCGGCTTCTCGACAAAATGACGAGCGAGCAGGATGAAAAGCGCTCCCAGGAGCGCAGATTGCAAGTCGGCACGGGAGATCGAAGCGGTCGGATCCGAACCTACAACTTTCCGCAAGGGCGGGTCACCGATCATCGGATCGGATTGACCCTCTACAAGCTCGAAAGCATTCTTCAGGGAGATCTGGACGAGATCATCGACGCTCTGATCGCCCATTACCAGACACAGATGCTGCAACAGAATGGTACCCCCACCACAGAGTCCCTCTTCGCCTGATTGGACCGTTCTGAAGATCCTGCAATGGACAAAGCAGTATTTCGAATCCCACGGCATCGACAGCCCCCGCCTCACGGCGGAGCTGCTGCTTGCCCATGTTCTGAACACCACCCGGCTCACCCTATACCTACAGCATGACCAGCCGCTCTCCGCTTCGGAGCGTTCCGCATTCAAACGCCTGATCCAGCGAAGACTCCGTAGGGAACCTCTTGCCTATATTCTGCGAAAGAAAGGTTTCTGGAATCACGATCTGGATGTCGGGCCCGATGTGCTCATTCCCCGGCCGGACACGGAAACCCTTGTCGAAACGGCCCTCGAAGTCATTCCCGTACAGGCCGAAGGGACGTATTGGTCCATTCTGGATGCGGGGACGGGATCCGGGGCCATCGTGCTGAGCATCGCCGGAGAACGTCCTGGGCATGGGTACATCGCGACGGATCGTTCGATGGCTGCCCTGCATATGGCCCGGAAGAACGCGCAAAAGGTCGGAATCGACGGCATCCACTGGCTTTGCGCCGATTGGCTCGAAGCCTTCGGCTGCCGGACCCTCGATATGGTCGTTTCGAATCCGCCGTACATTCCATCGGCGGATATCGATCGCTTGGAGCCCGAGGTGAGCCACTACGAACCAAGGGCGGCTCTTGACGGTGGAAGAGACGGTCTGGACGCGATTCGGAAGATCGCTGCGGATGCGCCACGGGTCCTGCGGCCTTCCGGATGGCTGATTCTCGAAATCGGGTGGAACCAGGGGGAGGCCGTGAAACGTCTGATTGCGGATGTGGGTGGTTTTGAAGACGTCCGGATACGAAAAGACCTGGGAGGAATGGACCGGGTGGTTGTAGCCAGGCGCGTTGGGGAATAAGGATAGCTGATGTCGTCAAAACGATGGCTTCGTCATCAAGACGATGGATTTCCGGTGAGCCTCATGGAAGGGAATCTCGCACCCGAAGACGAAAATCCGGTCGTCCTTCAAAGCCAATGAAAGAACTCAGGAATTGGCTTTTGATCAACTCCTAAGGGAGAATCCGGCGGGTTGCCCCTACAGGCTTGTGCATATTCGCACTTCCGCACTACGCATCTCGCACTTTTACGACAAGACTATCCCATTTTTTCCAAAGCCGTTGTGATGGTCTCGCAAAAAGTCGCCTCTCACCGATTTCCTTCCAATGCCATGCTTCCAGCAGGAGGGCGGGTGGTGTTTTGCGAAGCAGCGGAAACGTGTTTGAAGCAGCCGGAGATCGTTGGATCGGGCGGACGCGCTTTATCTATTTTGGATTGAAAATCCGGATGTTGCCTTTCAGAAAACCATTGTCGCCATCTTGGCCATCCGCCCGATCCTACGAGATCGGGCTGCTGAGTTTTTCCGCTGCGCAAGCAAAATGCACCCGCTCTCCTGCGGGTTAAACAAGAGCATCTGACTTTTTGCGAATTCATCATTTTTTCTTATTGAGAAAGAAGACCGAAATTGATATAAAAATCCGATTGTATGGACGACACACGCTTCCGGACCCGTTTCCCGGTGCCGGTCCGCTTGGAGCGGACGGGTCGGAAACGGGGGGGATGGAGGCGGTGGAAACAACCAAAGGAAAGAGGAGAGATTGAACAGATGGCGTATTTGACCATGAAGGAGTTGCTCGAAGCCGGTGTCCATTTCGGACATCAAACCAAACGCTGGAACCCGAAAATGAAGCCCTACATTTTCGGCGCCCGCAACGGAATCTACATCATCGACCTGCAGAAAACCGTCCGCATGTTCCGTTCCGTCTATGACTTCGTTCGGGACACGGTTGCAGACGGCCAAAGCGTTCTTTTCGTCGGCACCAAGAAGCAGGCCCGTGAAACCATTCAAGACGAAGCCCTCCGAGCCGGCATGTTTTTCGTCAACAACCGGTGGCTGGGAGGGATGCTCACCAATTTCGCCACCATCAAAAAAAGCATCGACCGGTTGAACCACCTTACCCAAATCGAGGAAGACGGTTCCATCAACCTCTATCCCAAAAAAGAGCGTCTTCAGCTGGCAAAGGAAAAGCAGCGACTCGATGCAACGCTCGGCGGTATCAAGGATATGGTAAAGCTGCCCGGGGCCTTGTTTGTCGTCGATTCCAAGAATGAAGCCATCGCCGTTCGTGAAGGCCGGCGGCTCAACATCCCGATCGTCGCTATTGCAGACACCAACTGCGATCCAGATGAAATCGATCACCTCATTCCGGGAAATGACGATGCCATCCGATCGATCAAACTGATCACCTCCCGCATTGCCGACGCCTGTCTTGAAGGCAAACAGCGCTGGGAAGAAAAGCGGCAGGCAATCACCGATAAGGATCAGGAAGCCGCTGCCGCTCTGGAAGACAGCGGGCTCAAACCGGGAGAGCGCAAGGTGATTCAAGACGGGGAAGACGGTGCCGTCGTCGAAGTGATCAAACGAAAGGCCACTTACCGGTATACAGAAGAGGAAGACGAAGAATAGCCGTCGGGATACGCTTCGTACCGTCATTTGGGTGACCCTTACATGAATCGACAGAGCCGGCCCGACCGGCTCTTCATCCGGATACAGGAGAACACGATATGGCTGAGATTACCGCTTCACAGGTGAAGGAGCTCCGGGAAAAAACCGGAGCCGGTATGATGGATTGCAAACAGGCCCTCCAAGAAAGCGGTGGGGACATGGCCAAGGCCATCGATTACCTTCGTAAAAAGGGGCTTGCAACGGCCGCCAAGCGGGCGGGGAGAGCCACCAGCGAAGGAATCATCCAGACCTACATCCATCATGATGGAAAACTGGGTGCCATGGTCGAAATCGACTGCGAAACCGACTTCGTTGCCAAGAGCCCGGATTTCATCGAATTTTCAAAGAATGTCGCCATGCATGTGGCGGCCCGCAACCCCATCAGTGTCAGTGCGGACGGAATTCCGAAAGAAATCATCGAGAAAGAGCTCGAAATCTATCGGGAACAGGTCCGTGCGATGGGAAAACCCGAAAAAATGATCGACAAGATCGCTGAAGGCAAGCTCACGAAGTTTTACAAGGAAAGCTGTCTGCTCGAGCAGGAATACGTCCAGGATCCGACCGTCACGATTCAGGATCTCTTGAACGGCCTCATCGCCAAAATCGGGGAAAACATCACCATCAAACGGTTCGTTCGCTTCAAGATAGGGGAATGATGCCTTGAGCAGACCCATCTACCATCGCGTGTTGTTGAAGCTGAGCGGAGAAGCCCTGATGGGCAATCAGGGCTTCGGCATCGATCCGGAGATGATCCGCTACGTCGCAGAAGAAATTCGATCCGTCGTAGACCTCGGGGTGCAGATCGCCATCGTTGTCGGCGGCGGCAACATTTTCCGGGGAATTGCAGCCAGTTCCTTCGGGATGGACCGGACCTCGGCCGACCACATGGGCATGCTGGCCACCGTCATCAACAGCATCGCGCTGCAGGACGCCCTCGAACGCAAAGGGGTCACCACCCGGGTGCAGACGGCTATCGCCATGCATCAGGTGGCCGAGCCCTTCATCGTGCGTCGGGCCATCCGACATCTGGAGAAGGGGCGGGCCGTCATCTTCGCTGCAGGCACGGGCAACCCCTATTTCACCACGGATACAGCGGCAGCCTTGCGCGCCCAGGAAATCCACGCCGATATCCTGATGAAGGCCACCAAAGTGGACGGCATCTATAGTGCCGATCCCAAGACCCATCCGGACGCTGCCTTCATCCCGGAAATCGGCTATATGGAAGTTCTGGAAAAGCAGCTCAAGGTTATGGACATGACGGCCATTTCCCTTGCCATGGACAACAAGCTGCCTCTGGCAGTCTTCAACCTCTCGAAGCCGGGCAATATCCGAAAAGTCGTCTGCGGGGAGAAGGCTGGCACCCGGATCGTCTGATCCGGTATTCCGATGCAGCGAAAAAGGTGTGCCCGCTCCCATGCGGCTCGCTGGAGACTAACTGACTTTTTGCGAGTCCATCATTCTTGTTCGCACGGAAGACAGGAGATTCGTCTATGATCGATCTCGTTATCGAAGAAGCCAAGGAGTCGATGGGGAAAAGTGTGGCTTCCCTGAAGAACGAATTCAAGCGGGTTCGGACGGGGAGGGCATCCTTGTCGCTGTTGGATGGGATCCGGGTCGATTATTACGGCACCCCCACTCCCTTGAATCAGATTGCTTCGCTGTCGGTTCCCGAAAGCCGACTCATCACCATTCAGCCTTGGGATGCTTCGGTCATCAAGGACATCGAAAAGGCTATCCTCAAATCGGATTTGGGGCTCACCCCCAGCAACGACGGAAAGATCGTCCGCATTTCCATTCCGCCCTTGACGGAAGAACGTCGTAAGAGCCTTGTGAAGGTCATCCACAAGATGAGCGAAGAGCACAAGGTGGCTGTACGGAACATTCGCCGGGATGCCAACGAGCAGTTGAAATCCCTGAAGAAGGACGGTGAAATTTCCGAAGATGAGGCCTTCAAGGCCCAGGAAAAGATCCAGAAAATGACCGACGAATTCATCAAGGCCATCGACGGGGTTTACGCCGAAAAGGAAAAAGAAATCCTTGAGTTCTGATACCGTTGCTACCCGCTATGGGCTCGATCCCGAAAAGCTTCCGAGGCATGTCGCTATCATCATGGACGGAAACGGCCGTTGGGCCAAGCAGCGGTTGATGAATCGGGTGCGCGGGCATGAAAAAGGCGCCGACACCGTGCGGGCGATCGTGACCGCAAGCCGGGAAATCGGGATCGAATATCTCACCCTGTATGCCTTTTCGACCGAAAACTGGCAGAGGAGTGCTGCGGAAGTCTCCGCATTGATGATGCTTCTCAAGCGTTTCCTGGTGAGCGAGCGCCACCTCATGATGCGAAACGACATCCGCCTGAACACCATCGGGGAAATCGAGCGTCTTCCGGAAGATGTGCGGGAAACGTTAACGGAAACCCTTCAGTTGACGGCGGATAACCGCTCGATGGTGCTGACCCTCGCCCTGAGCTACGGGGGGCGGGCCGAAATCATCCGGATGGTCTCATCCATCGCCCGGGATGTTCGGGATGGGGTGATCGATCCGGGCTCGATCGACGAGGGGCTGATCGCCGATCGGCTCTACACCCGCACCATGCCGGATCCGGATCTTCTCATCCGCACCAGTGGTGAGATGCGCATCAGCAATTTTCTTCTTTGGCAGATCGCCTACAGCGAGCTTGCCATCACCCCGACCCTCTGGCCCGATTTCGATCGGGAAGAATTCATCTCCATTCTACAGGACTATCAACGACGGGAACGCCGTTTCGGGATGGCCTGAACATGCGGACACGCTGGATCACGGGCCTTGTCGCCCTGCCCATCCTCATCTACATCATCTCCTGGGGACAGGGGTGGATTCTGTCCTCGGTTGTGGCCGCAGTCGCAGTTCTCGCCCTGTACGAACTCTTCCGCATGCTCTATGCCGCAACCCCTCGGATGACCCGGCTGCTCTTCAGCGGGTGGGGTTATGTCGTCGGTGTGTGGATCGTTTTGTCTGCAGCCGGTGGATCTCCAGTCGGGGCCTGGGCGGGTGCGTTTCTCGATATGCTCGGGGTCGGAGCGATCGCCCTGAACCGCTTTTCGGAAGACCCGGATGTCGTTGACGCCATCGTCAAGCACGTGTGCGCCATCATCTACATTCCGCTTGCCCTATCCGCCATTGTCTGGATGCACACGACCGCTCATGGGGTCATCTGGATCTATTTCCTCTTGGCCGTGGTGTTCGCAGGAGACATCGGCGCTCTCTATATCGGTACCTACCGGGGCAGGCACAAGCTCTGCCCGACCATCAGCCCCAAGAAGACCATCGAAGGTGCCCTGGGCGGGATCGCATCGAATCTCATCGTTGGGCTGCCCATCGCCGCTTTCGGCATCCCCAACCTCTCCTTCCTTCAGAGTGTAATCGTGGTCCTGTGCCTGGGGGTTGCTTCTCAGATCGGCGATCTCTTCGAATCCGTCATCAAGCGTACCTACGGTATCAAGGATTCCGGAGCCATCCTTCCCGGACACGGTGGGATGCTGGACCGGATCGACGCCCTTCTGTTCGCCGCCCCGGTCGGGTGGATTTTCAAAACGATATGGGGATGATCCCTCATGAAGACGCTTGCTGTCATGGGTTCGACCGGTTCGATCGGCCGGAACACCCTTGCGATCGTTTCTCGGTTTCCGGATCGGTTTCGGGTGGCTGCACTCGTTGCCGATACGAGTGTGGTGCTGCTGGCTGAGCAGATTCAAGCCTTTCGCCCGAAGCTTGCGGTGGTGCGGGATGCGGAGGTTGCCAAGGCCCTGCGGGGACTGCTTCCCGAAGGCTTTGACGTCGAAATCGGATTCGGCGAAACGGGCCGACTTCAGGCGGCTACCCATGCCGAAGCGGATACGGTGGTCGCTGCAATGGTGGGAGCTGCCGGGCTTCCGGCGGTGTTGGCAGCCATCGAGGCCGGGAAGACGATCGCTCTTGCCAACAAGGAAACGCTCGTCATGGCAGGCCGAGCGGTCATGGAGGCATCGAGACGCCGAAACGTGCCCATCTTTCCGATCGACAGCGAGCACAGCGCCATTTTTCAGTGCCTTCAAGGAAACCGAAAGCAGGATGTGGATCGGATCCTGCTGACCTGCTCGGGCGGCCCCTTCCGAAAGCTTGCAGCATCCGAATTTCATCGCATTCGGCCTGAGGACGCCTTGCGGCATCCCAACTGGTCGATGGGTAAAAAAATCACCATCGATTCGGCAACCCTGATGAACAAAGGCCTCGAACTTATCGAGGCCCACCACCTGTTTGGCGTTCCCGTGAACCGGATCGAGGTCGTCGTTCATCCGGAAAGCATCGTGCATTCGATGGTGGCTTTCCGGGACGGATCGGTGATGGCTCAGATGGGTGTTCCGGACATGAAAACCGCCATCGCCTGCAGCCTGAGCTGGCCCGAGCGGCTTGATATCGGGCAGCCGCTTCCCGATTTTGCCGCATTGGGTGCCCTGCATTTTGAAACCCCGGACGAACGGCGCTTCCCCTGCCTTCGCCTTGCCAAAGAGGCCGCATCCGTCGGAGAAACCCTTCCGGCAGTCCTGAATGCCGCAAACGAAGTGGCCGTCGGTGCCTTTCTCGATCGGCGGATCGGATTCACCGATATCGCCGATCGTATCGAGCGGACGATGGCCGCCCATCGGGTGGTTTCGGGCGCATGTCTCGAGGATATCTTTGCGGCGGATCGGTGGGCGAGGCGATATGTGGAGGCAATTTTGTGAGAGAAGGGGAGCAATAGGGGAACAGGGAGAAACGAATAGGCGAAAGGGAAGGGAAGGGGAAAAGGGAAGGATCGGGGTATTGTTATAGGAGAATTCTCCTATTGGCTACAATGCAGGTGGCCATAGGGCTGGGGTGCATGCCCAGAGAGGCCCATGAGCCATTGTTCACACGTTGGGTCGGATGGAATATCCGGCTGCATTGGAAAGTTATCGATGACCAGCAACATCGTTTCATTTGCCATTGTTCTTGGGGTCTTGATCTTTTTCCACGAATTGGGCCATTTCCTGATGGCTCGCATGTTCGGGGTGGGGGTTCAGATCTTTTCGCTCGGATTCGGCCCGAGGCTCTTGGGAAAGACCGTCGGCCGGACCGATTACCGGATTTCGGCCGTTCCCCTGGGCGGATACGTCAAAATGGTCGGGGAGGAGCCGGACGCCGAAATTCCCCCGGAAGATATCCCGTTTTCCTTCAGCCACAAAAGGTTGCTGCCTCGCTTCGTGATCGTCGCCGCCGGCCCTACCTTCAATCTGCTTCTTGCAGTGCTGATCTTTTTCGGGGTATTTCTCTCTTCGGGGATTTTCTATCTCAAACCCCATATCGGCGCGGTCGATCCGGAAGGTCCGGCGGCGAGAGCGGGAATCCGGCCACAGGATACGGTAGTGGCCATCGATGGTATGGCCGTCGATTCCTGGGAAACGATGTCGGAGCGCATCCTGCATTCGAAGGGCAGACCTCTGGCGATTACGGTCGAGCGGGAAGGCGAAACCCGAACCGTCGAAGTCCAGCCGTCTCGAAGAACGGTCAAGAACCTTTTCGGTGAAGATTCGGAGCGGTTTGCCATTGGGATCGTAGCCTCGGGGATCACGGCTTCCCGTAGGATCGGCGTCGGCGATGCCGTTGTCGAAAGTGTCGGTCAAACCTGGAAAATCGCTAAATTGACGGTGATGAGCGTCGTCAAGCTGATCGACGGCACCCTCTCTCCGAAGACCTTGGGCGGCCCTATCCTGATCGCCGAAATGGCGGGGCAGCAAGCCCGGGAAGGCGCCGAAAACCTCATCTACTTCATTGCGGTCATCAGCATCAATCTCGCGATCCTGAACTTTTTGCCCATTCCGGTGCTGGACGGAGGCCACCTGCTTTTCTTCCTCATCGAGGCGGTCACCCGCAAACCGCTTTCCATCCGAACCCGGGAAGTCGCCAACCAGGTCGGCATCTTCCTTCTTGTGCTTCTGATGGCCTTCGTTTTCTACAACGATTTGACCCGGATTTTCTTCGAAACCAGCAGGTAATTCATCGTGTTGATTATTTTGATCATGAAGATGCGAATTCAGCGAAGGGCAAAGGGGTGGAAGGGAAGGTTTTGATGTTGTAAGGGCGCCCCTTTGTGGCAGCCCTCCCCTCTTTGCGTTTCTATGGGAAATGAGGTGATCCCATGGCTCATCGATTGGAAATAGCGCTCAAGCCGGAGCTCTTCGATGCCGAAGGTGCCTCCATCCGGAAAAAGGCTCAGGAGTACTTCGGCATTTCGCTCCGTTCGGTACGTACGGTTCGGATCGTCACGATCGATGGCGATCTCACAGCGGAAGAGCTTGAACGGGTGCGCTCCGATGTCTTCACCAACCCCGTCACGCAGGTTTCCGCCTACAGCCCTCTGCCGCTGCCCTTCGACGGTTGCATCTGGGTGGGGTTTCGTCCCGGCGTTCGAGACAATGCCGGAGCTACAGCCATCGAAGCCATGTCGGATGTGTTGGGCCGGGATCTATCCGCCAACACGGCCGTTTACACCTCGAAGCGCTATTGCATCGAAAGCGACAATGCGCTTTCAGAAGAACGGCTCGATCTCATTGCGCAGGAGCTTTTGGCAAACGCCATCATCCAGCAATGGCGCATCTATCTGCCCGATCGATGGGATCCGGCCGTAGGGATCGGTATCGTGCTGCCTCGGGTACGGCTCGATCACGAACCCACCGTTTCGGTGATCCGGGTGGACAGCGATGAAACCTTGGCCCGCCTCAGCCGCGAGCGCAACCTCGCCCTGCATCCCGACGATATACCGGTCATCCGGGCCTATTTTACCGATCCGGCTGTTCTGGCCGAACGGGCCAGGGTCGGTCTTGTCGAGCCTACGGATGTCGAGCTCGAATACATTTCCCAAGCCAGAAGCGATCACTGCAACCACAACACCTTCCGTGGACTGTTCCGGTATGTAGACGCAGACACCGGCGATGTTCGTATCATCGACAACCTCTTCAAGACCTGCATCCAGGAGCCGACCCTCGCCCTCAAGGCCCAAAAGCCCTGGGTCGTGTCCGTCTTGTGGGACAATGCAGGCATCGGTCGCTTCGATGACGAGAACGACTACGTCATTACGGGTGAGACGCACAATTCCCCTTCCAACATGGAAGCTTATGGAGGTGCGATAACGGGGATCGTCGGAGTGTACCGGGACCCGCTTGGAACCGGCAAAGGCTCGCGCCTCATCATGGGAAGCTACGGCTTTTGTGTCGGCCCTCGGGACTACAGCGGCGATCTCAAGCCCCACTTGCATCCGCGGCGGCTTCTGGACGGCGTCATCGAAGGGGTGCGGGACGGCGGCAACAAAAGCGGCATCCCAACGCCTTTCGGCCAGGTCTTCTTTCACCCCGGCTACATGGGGAAGTGCCTCGTATTCGTGACCGCCCTTGGGATCATGCCCAATCGGATTCTGGGAAAGCCTACGGCTGAAAAGACCACATCCCCCGGAGATGTGATCGTCATGTGCGGAGGCCGGATCGGCAAGGACGGCATCCACGGGGTGACGGCTTCCTCGGAAGTGTTTTCCGAGAATACCCCTGCCGGTCATGTGCAGATCGGAGACCCCTATACCCAGAAGAAGATGCACGATTTTCTTCTCGAGGCTCGGGATCGAGGGCTCATTCAATTCGTTACGGACAACGGGGGCGGAGGGCTTTCCTCCTCGATCGGTGAGTCGGCCCGATTTTCGAACGGCTGCCATGTCGAGCTCGAAAAGGCCCCGCTCAAGTATGCCGGCCTCGATCAGTGGGAAATCTGGGTGAGTGAATCCCAAGAGCGCATGACGGTGGCCGTTCGGCCCGAAGACCTCGATGCCTTTCTGGCCCTGTCACGGCGGCATGCCGTCGAAAGCACCCCCATCGGCCGTTACACGGATACAGGAAAACTTCACATTACCTACAACGGTGCCACCTGTGCCTACGTCGACTTGGCCTTTCTCGATTCCGGATTTCCCCAGTGGCGTTTCGATGCCGAATGGGTGAGGCCCGAACGCCGCGGCCTGTTCGAGCCGGTGCTGGGAGAGCCGAAGGACTACGGCGTGCTATTGTGCGACCTTTTGGCGGACCCGAATGTCTGCTCGAAGGAGTGGATCGCTCGACAGTACGATCACGAAGTGCAGGGAACCAGCGTCGTCAAGCCTCTTGTCGGCAGGTTCCGGGATGTGCCCACCGATGCGGCCGTTATCCGACCGGTGCTCTCTTCGGAACGGGGCCTTGCCTTTTCGCAGGCGCTGTTGCCGCTCTACAGTCGCATCGATGCTGCAGCGATGGTCTCCTGCGCCATCGACGAGGCCGTGCGCAGGCTCATTGCTGTGGGCGGCGATCCGGATCACATCGGCGGTGTGGACAATTTCTGCTGGCCGAACATCCAATACGATCCCGAACGCAATCCAGACGGCCGATTCAAGGCCGCCCAACTGGTGCGGGCCTGTCTGGCGCTGAAGGACATGTGTCTGGCTTACGGGATATCGCTTCTTTCCGGCAAGGACAGCATGTATGTCGACGGTCATCTGTCGGGTCGATACGGGGAGACGCACAAAGTGTCGGCCCTCGAGACGATGCAGTTTTCGGCCGTATCGGTCGTCCGGAGCATGGACCGATGTCAGACGATGGATCCGAAGGTCGCGGGAGACGTGCTCTATGGGATCGGCCGAACGGCGAACGAGCTCGGCGGATCGATCTACTACAACCGATTCGGGTATGTAGGTTTGCGGGTGCCCCAAGTAACGCCTGCCGATCTGCTGCCGACCTACCGGGCCCTGTCCGAAGCCCTCGATCGGGGGCTTGTCTCCGCTGCTCACGGTATCTACAGCGGGGGGCTGGGGGTTCATGCCGGGCTTATGGCCATCGCAGGGGATCTCGGCATGGAGGTGCACCTGGCCGATCTTCCGGTTCGGGAACGGCTTCGAGCCGATCAAGCCTTGTTTTCGGAATCGGTCGGTCGGTTTCTCGTGACGGTGGCCCCGGAGCGGACGGCTGATTTCGAGGCGGTGATGGATGGGCTGCCGGTGGCGCGCATCGGACGAGTGACTGATGCCGATGCTCCGTTTCGGGTGTATGGGGTCGACGGAAGGCTTCTCATCGATGTTCCGGTGGCCGAGCTGCGAACGGCCTGGAAACGACCCTTCGGAGGGCTGATATGAAACCACGGGCATTGGTGCTGACGGGTTACGGGCTGAACTGCGACATCGAGACGGCTTTTGCCTTCGAGAAGGCCGGGGCCTCGGCGGAACGGGTGCACATCAACGCGCTCATCGATCGGGAAGTGCGCCTCGAGTCCTTTCAGATTCTTGTTTTCGGCGGAGGCTTCAGCTGGGGGGACGACCACGGCGCAGGTGTCGTGCAGGCCGTTCGCATGGGCACGCATCTGGGAGAGGCCATGAACCGGTTCATCGAGGACGGAAAGCTTGTCATCGGCATCTGCAACGGATTTCAGACCCTCGTGAATCTCGGCCTGCTGCCGGGATTCGACGGGTGCTACGGCAAGCGTCAAGTGGCGCTCATCCACAACGACTGCGGCAATTTCCGGGATCAGTGGGTGCGGATCGCCGTTTCAGCCGATTCACCCTGTGTCTGGACTGCAGGCATCGAACGGATCGACCTTCCGGTGCGCCACGGTGAGGGTAAATTCTATGCGGAGCCGGATGTGATCGAAACCCTTCGGCGCAAGCGGCAGATCGTCTGCCGCTATGCCCTCGAAAGCGGGGAGCCAGCGGGCGGCCGTTTTCCGGAAAACCCCAACGGTTCCATCGACGACATTGCGGGCATCTGCGATGCAACGGGCCGGGTGTTCGGTCTCATGCCCCATCCCGAAGCTTTCCACCATCCCACCCATCACCCCGACTGGACCCGCATTCGAGAAAGAAAAACCCGTGGGCTCGATGTGGATGAAACGGTGGGTGTGCCGGGAACACGAATCTTCGAGAATGCGGTGCGGTATTTCTCGTGAAAATGTTTTGTTAGGGAAGGGGGAAAAGGGGCGGATGGGATCGGGTTGGGTGAATGACGGATCTTTCCTCCTTTTTCGATATGTGGTATGTTCGTTTCATTCAAGGGATTCAGGTGCGGCCGTTCGCGGCCGTGAAAAGGGAATACGGTGAAAATCCGTAACGTTGGACCGGCGCTGTAAGCAGGGACCGACATCACCGGATGCCACTGTCGTGCCGTTCAAGCGATGGGAAGGCGTGATGAAGGGATGATCTGCAAGTCAGAAGACCTGCCCGAATCCGAAAGTCGGACCGATTGTCCAATGAGGCCGTATCGCGTGTGCGATACGGCCTTTTTTGTCGGATGGATCTGCCGCAAAGGGGGCGATCGGCCGGGAAACGACTGTCCATCGTTTCTGAGAATCATGCAGGCGGAATGCGACACATGGCATTTCGCCGAACACGCAATACAGGAGCATTGGACATGAAGACACAGATCGAGTGGGCAAGGGAAGGTGTCGTAACGGAACAAATGCAGCAGGTGGCCCGGCAGGAAGGCGTATCGGTGGAAGAAGTCCGGGAGAAGGTGGCCGCTGGGCAGATCGTCATTCTGCATCACCCGAAGCGGCCGTTTCAGAAGATCGTAGGCATCGGCAGCGGTCTTGCGACCAAAGTGAATGCATCCCTCGGAACCTCATCGGACATTTGCGATCTGGATCTCGAAGTCCGAAAGGCCCGGGCGGCCGAGGAGGAAAAGGCCGACACGCTGATGGAGCTGTCCGCTGGCGGCAACCTCAACCGGATCCGCCGAACCGTTCTCGATGCCGTCACCCTTCCCGTAGGCAACGTTCCCCTTTACCAGGCGTTTTACGACGCAGCCCACAAATACCGCAACCCGAACCGTCTCGATCCCGAATATCTCTTCGAGCTTATCGAAAAGCAATTGGACGACGGCATTTCCTTTATGGCCGTTCACTGCGGCATCAACCGGTTCAGCATCGAGCGTCTGCGCAATCAGGGATATCGCTACGGCGGTCTGGTGTCCAAAGGCGGCACCTTCATGGTGAGCTGGATGGAATACAACAACCGGGAAAATCCCCTGTATGAGCAGTTTGATCGGGTGCTTTCCATCATGAAGAAATACGATGCCGTTCTGTCGCTCGGAAACGGCATCCGGGCAGGAGCCATCCACGACAGCCACGACCGGGCGCAGATGGCCGAGATGGTCGTCAATTGCGAGCTTGCGGAGATCGGTCGCAAAGCCGGATGCCAGACGATGGTGGAAGGGCCGGGGCACGTGCCCCTCGATGAAATCGAGGCCAATATCGTGCTGGAGAAGCGGATGAGCGGCAATGCGCCATATTATGTTCTCGGACCCCTTCCGGCGGACAGCGGCGCCGGGTACGACCACATCACCGGTGCCATCGGAGCGGCCCTCTCGGCCCGGTACGGGGCGGACCTCATCTGCACCATTACGCCTGCGGAACATCTGGCCCTTCCCGACGAGAAGGATATCCGGGAAGGGATTCGGGCGACCCGACTCGGCACCTACATCGGCGATTTGGCCAAGTATCCCCATCGCCGGGAACGGGAAAAGCTCGTATCGCTGGCCCGCAGAGACAGTTTGTGGGAGGAGCAGTTTTCTCGGCTGATGTTTCCGGACCAGGCGAGGGCCGTCCGCAGCGCCCGCGCGCCGGAAGACGATCGAACCTGCACGATGTGCGGAGACTTCTGCGCCATGGAGCGGGGAAGGCATCTCTTTTCAGCGGATATCTCCCCGGAAAAGCGCTGGCCTGGGGCTTGATCCGGCTGTTGCTTTTGTTTAACCCGCAGGAGAGCGGGTGCATTTTGCTTGCGCAGCGGAAAGACTCAGCAGCCCGATCCAACGATCTCCGGCTGCTTCAAACACGTTTCCGCTGCTTCGCAAAACACCACCCGCCCTCCTGCTGGAAGCTCGGCATTCGAAGGAAATCGGTAAGTGGCGACTTTTTGCGAGTCCGTCTTGTCTCATCGTTTGAGACGTCGGAACCCCAATCTTGTACTTGGTCAGCGTTCTGGGGCAAGGCCTTAGAAAAGGCTTGATGAAGCCGTCAAAAATCGGCACCATCGGTCGGCAATGGGGCAAGCAGGGAAGCAACAGCTCGTTGCAGTGCTGCTGTCTGTTCCATCGGGCTGAAGACGGTAACCAGGGCCTATTGCCAAGGAGGATCGATCGTATGCGTCGGTCAAGATGGTGGATTCTTGCGCTTCTGTTTTTTCTGGCTTCTTGCGAAAGCAGCAGTCAGCCGCACGTTCAGATGACCCTGGCCCATCTGAACGATACCCACTCCCACCTCGAGTCCGTGGAAATGAAGACGAGTCTTGACGGTGAACCGATCACGTTTCAGGTCGGTGGTTTCGGTCGGCTGAAGACCGTTATCGATTGGATGCGCAGGGAGGATCCGGATCTGCTGCTCCTTCATGCCGGTGATGCTGTGCAGGGGACATTGTATTTCACATGCTTCGATGGATCCCTGGATTACGATTTTCTGAATCTTCTGGGCGTCGATGCCATGACCTTCGGAAACCACGAATTCGACCGCGGCACTTCGCCTATCCCTGGTTGGATCGCACGCAGCCGCTTTTCCTGGGTTTCCACCAACATCGATTTTTCAAAAGAGCCCGCCATCGCTTCCTTGGTCAGACCTTATGTGATCAAGACCCTTCACGGTGAATCCGTCGCTCTGTTGGGGGTTACCACGGAGACGACCCCCCAATCCACCATCGGCTCGGGTGACACGGTCTTCCGGAATGCCGTCGAAAGCGTGAGGGAGCAAGTGGCTGCACTCAGCGCTTCCGGCATCAACAAGATCCTTTTGCTTTCCCATCTGGGGTATGAGCAAGACAAGGCGTTGGCCGGCCAGGTATCCGGGGTGGATGTCATCGTCGGCGGCCATTCCCATACCCTGCTGGCAGACGGGCATGGTCTTTCGAACATCGGCCTTACCCCCGAGGGCCCATACCCCACGGTCGTGAAGGCCTCCGATGGCAAACTGGTGCTGGTCCTGCAGGCATGGAAATGGGGCCTTGTTCTGGGTCGGATCGAGATTGAATTCTCCGAGGATGGGGAAGTGATCGGGTATCGGGCAGCGCCGGTGATGCCGGTTGGAGAGACGTTTCGCAATCAGGCGGGGGCTGTGGATGGGGGGAGCGAGGCTTATTGGCAGATACGCCGGAAACTCGAGGAAACCGGAATTGTTCAAATCGTTCCTGAAGATCCGACCGTCATGGATGCGCTGAAACCCTATACCGCCAAACTGGAGAGGTTTCGCAGCGAGCAAGTGGCTGTTGCCACCCGTGACATGCCGATCGGACCAGACGATGGCCCTGGACCTCTGGTTGCAGACTCCATGCTGAAAGCCGTACCGGAAGCGGCTGTTGCGGTTATGAATTATGGCGGGGTTCGAAAGGGGTTTTCCGCCGGTCCCATTACACTTGCCGATGTGCTGGAAGTGCTGCCTTTTGCCAACCCTTTGATCCGAGTGCATCTCAGTGGCGCACAACTCAAGCAGACGCTCGAGGACGCCCTCGAATTCATCTACGCCAAGTATGGGCATGACACCGATGCAGCGCCCTATCTTGCCGGCGCCCGCATGATCGTTCAGCCGTCGGCCCCTTATGGTTCTCGAATCCAATCGCTTTCCATTCGGGATGAAACGGGAGAATATCGACCGGTGCAGGAGCAAGCGGTTTATCCAACGGTGGTGAATGCATTCGTGGCTGGCGGAGGTGACGGGTTCGAAATCATCGCCAAGACACCGGGCGAGGATACCGGAATCATCGACAGTGACGCTTTTTTGGATTATCTAAAACAGCTCGGAACAATTCCTGTGGACGTAACGTCGGCTGCGGCCTTCGTTGAACCGTTGATGCTGGGATCGCCTTCGAAGGAGACGAGGTGGCGGATGGATGAATGTGCCGCTACCTGGACTTTTTGGGAAGCCGGTATGTTGTTAGCCGGTATCCTTGACGCACAGGGCGGAACGTGTCAATCGAATCTTGATGGAATCGTTTGAAATGTCCTATAGTGACCACACTCAAGACGCCTTTATTTCCATGAGCGCCCTAAAAGCCGTCGGCATGCGCTAAAAATGGCGGCGACGTCATCCGGGAGGTGTATGGCTTCAAGGCAATCATTCAGATGGATCGTGCCGGTGATGCTGGCGCTGCTGCTTCAGGCTGCGGCTGCCTTTTCGGGAACCCGGGTTCAGGATGTTTTCGACGGAGATACGATTCTACTCGAAGACGGCAAGACCATTCGGTATCTTGGGGTCAATGCACCCGAGGCGGCATCGGAGCTGCGGCCCGCCCAGCCCTTTGCGGAGGCTGCCACCGCCTGGAATCGAAAAATGGTGCTCGGGAAAACGGTCCGATTGGAACTGGATATCGAGGAGCGAGACGAATACGGCCGAACCCTCGCCTATGTGTATCTGCCCGACGGCACCTTCGTCAACCAGGCGATTCTGGCAGCAGGGTTGGCACAGTATTTTCCTTACTCCTTGAACATGAAACATGCCGGCGCCCTTCTCGATGCCCAGCGCAACGCCATGAAGTCCGGGGTAGGACTTTGGCGCAACTGGAGCGAAAAGCCCGGTCTTTACATTGGAAATCGCAGATCCCTTCGGTTCCATACGGCCGACTGCCCCTTCGGCCGAAAGACCTCCGTTCGGAACCGCAAGGACTTCCACCGGATGTGGGACGCCTTTTGGGAAGGGTATTTCCCCTGCAAACAATGTCTGCCGGAAAGGGGGCTTTCCGCTCGTCCCTGACGTCCGACCCGGGAACCATGCCGATCATTCGATGCCACAATCTGCGCTACCGCTATCCGGAAGGGGACAGCCTTCTGTTCGAGAATCTGCAGTTTGAGATCCGACAACCGGGGTTTCATGCGATTTTCGGTCATTCGGGTACGGGCAAGACGACATTGGCTCGAATGATTGCCGGAGAATTGGGAGGGTTTGAGGGGCACCTCGAAATCGAAGGGACGAAAACTGTTCTCTACACCCACAACATGGAACGACTGCCCGGATGGGCGGATGTGGGCGAACTCTTGAGAGCCGTTACCCCGGCTTTCGCCCGAAGCCACCTGGAGCGCCTTGTCGAAACCTTTGGGTTGCAGGGCTGCCTCCATTCCCGTTTCGCCCGCCTTTCGCTCGGTCAGAAGAACCGTGTCAATCTCACCCGCTACCTCGTTCAGCCTTTCGATATCCTGATCATGGATGAAAGCCTGGCCAATGTGGATGAAACCACCCGTGGCATCATCATCACGGAAATCAAGACGATCTTTCCGGACCGCTGCTTTCTGTACATTTCCCACAACATGATCGAGGTCAGCCGTTACTGCCGGGAAATCGTCGTTATCCGCTCGCCTCGGAGGGTGCCGCAGGCCGTCTGCTTGACCGGTCTGGATGCGGCTTCTGCCGATGCTGTCGGTCCGAGTCCCGCTTTGGAGCAGGTCCTGCTGGAGATCGCCCATGCTACGTAATCGAATGGCGCAATTTCTGCTCCTCTACGTGCTGGCGCTTGCCGGGTTGCTTGCACTGAAATACGGGCTTGGACTGTCGGATTACATCATTCCGCCTTTCCGGGAAATCTATCGGACCGCTCTCGATGCCACCCCCCGATACATCGAGCATGTGCTGAATACCTTATCGATCGCTATCCTCGGTCATGCCATTTCGCTGCTTCTTGCCTTCGCTATCGGCATGCTGGCTGCAGGCAAAAGCGCCGTTGCCGCCCTCATCAAGACGGCGGCTTACAATGTCCAGTCTTATCCGATCGTTGCTGTGGCACCGATCATCTTTATCCTGCTCGGTGACGGGCTGCTCAGTCGGCTCATCATCTCGGTTCTGATCTGCTATTTCCCGCTGCTGCTCACGGTAATGGGGGTGTTGTCGGAACCCGTCGAGGATATCGAGCATTTCTATCGAACGACCCGGCACATTTCCTGGGGGCTTCAGGTGCGGATTCGCATGTTTGAAAACATCGGCAAGCTTACCACGGTTGCCGTTGGGAGTGCCACGATGGCGATGGTCGGCACCATCGTCTCGGAGTTCATCGCTTCCAATGCCGGCATCGGCTATAGCATCCGGGTCGCCCTCTATCAGAGCGATATGGCCAAGATCATAACCGCCTTGCTCTGGATCGGTATAGCGACGTCGTTGTATCTGAGCCTGGTCGAGTGGATCGGGAAGGTGGTGCAGGGAAGGGTAGAAGGGTGAGGGGCGGAGAAGGGTAAAGTGAGTTTCCGCTGCAGCATCAAAAGGCGTACCCGCCCCCATGCTCAGGCCCGGAAACATCCAAAAATCGTAGGCAGAACGACTTGTTGCAAGACCATCATCTGTGCGAATTTTGTCCCTGAAAATGATGGACAGGAGGGGGGCGTATGTTCAGCACGCGGATGCTTCTGCTGACATTGGCAATAGGCTGTCTTTCGGGGCCTGTGCATGCCGAAGACATCCAGTATCGGCTCAAATGGCTCTACAATGTCAGCGTGATCGGGGATATCTATGCCGAGGCCGGGGGATGCTTCGAGCGGGCCGGCCTGAAGGTCAAAGTGAAGGAAGGTGGGCCGGAGCGGGACGCCATCAAGGAAGTGGAAATGGGGTATGCACAGTTCGGCGTGGCGTCTGCAGACCAAATCATCCGGGCATTGGCGAAGGGAGCGCCCATTGTCGTGATCGCCCAGCTTTTTCAGGAAAACCCGCTGCAATGGATCTATCGCCCCGGTCGAACCCGCATCGAGAAACCCTCCGATCTTCAGGGGAAAACGATCGGCATCACCTATGGCGGGAACGACGAGACGGTGATGCGGACCATTCTGCTGCAGTCGGGGATTCGGGAAACCGATGTGCGTTTGTTCAGCGTCCGCTACGATTACACACCCTTCTACCAAGCCAAGGTCGATCTATGGCCCGTCTATGTCAACGCCCAGGCTCCGATCCTTCGAAAGAAGCTCGAAGCTGCAGGAGAGAAGACCGCTCTGTTCAACCCAACGGACGCAGGCGTTCGGTTCGTCGCCAACTCGGTGATCACATCCCGGAAATGGATATCCGAGCGGCCCGATCTCGTCAAACGCTTTCTCTCGGCCTTGCTGGAAGGCTGGGAACGAGCCATGGATCCGGCCCATGCCACAGATGTGCTTCGGGTGCTTTCCCGTTACGACCGAGACACTGCTCCCGATATCATGGCCGAACAGCTCGATGCCACCCGCAGACTCGTTCATCCGCCGGGAATGACCATCGGAGCGATCGACGTATCGGCCTGGCGGCAAACGGAGGAAATCCTTCTCCAGCAAAAAGTCATTTCCCAGCCGGTGCACATCGAACGGTTCCTGTCGCCACGTCCGTA
Organism: uncultured Desulfatirhabdium sp.; assembly: GCA_964549995.1. Classification (GTDB taxonomy): domain Bacteria; phylum Desulfobacterota; class Desulfobacteria; order Desulfobacterales; family Desulfatirhabdiaceae; genus Desulfatirhabdium. Next base: position 21,659 of record CAZJXF010000007.1, read on the forward strand.
AAAAAATGCTCTTAAAATTCGATGCTCCCCGGCGTCCGCGGAAACGGAATGACATCGCGGATATTACCGACACCGGTCAACATCATGAGAACCCGCTCGAAGCCCATACCGAAGCCGCAGTGGGGGACGCTGCCGAAACGCCGGGAATCGAGATACCACCAGTAGGCGTCAATGTTCATGCCGAGCTCCCGCATACGGTTTTCGAGGATGTTGAGCCGCTCCTCGCGCTGGCTTCCGCCGATGATCTCGCCGATTCCGGGCACAAGAATATCCATCGCTGCGACGGTCTTTCCATCATCGTTCACGCGCATGTAAAACGGCTTGATCGTTTTGGGGTAATCGGTCACGATGACGGGACCTCGAACATGCGTTTCGGTAAGAAAGCGCTCGTGTTCCGTTTGTAGGTCGATACCCCATTCTGGCGGATAGTCGAAGGATTGACCGGAGCGCTGCAACAAATCGATGGCTTCCGTATAGGTCATTCGGGTGAAGGGGGCTTCCACGATCCGCTCGAGCCGCTGCATCAGCTCTTTGTCGACATAGGTGGCGAAGAGAGCGATGTCGTCGGCGCAGGTATCGAGAACATGGCGGATCAGGTGAACCACGAGCGATTCGCCCAGTTCCATGTCGTCGGAAAGATCGGCGAACGCCATTTCCGGCTCAATCATCCAGAATTCGGAAGCGTGGCGGCGGGTGTTGGAATTTTCCGCCCGAAAGGTCGGGCCGAAGGTGTAAACGTCCCCGAGGGCGAGTGCCAGCATTTCGGCCGACAGCTGGCCGGATACCGTCAGGTAGGCATCCTTACCGAAGAACGGTTCGTTCGCTTCGGCTCCGGATGTCGTATCCGGCATGCGGGTGGTGATGCGGAACATTTCACCGGCACCTTCGCAGTCCGACCCCGTGAGGATCGGGGTGTGGACATAGCGAAAGCCCCTGTCCTGAAAAAACCGGTGGATGGCCAGCGCCGTTTCGGACCGGATGCGGAACATGGCGCCGTACTTGTTCGTTCTAGGTCGCAGGTGGGCGATGGTGCGCAGGTATTCGTCTGTGTGGCGCTTTTTCTGGAGGGGATAGGATTCCGGTGCCTGTCCCAACACGCGAACGGCGGAAGCCTGAATCTCCCATTTCTGCCCTTTGGCGGGCGAGGCCACGAGGTTCCCGTGCACAGCCAGTGCGCTTCCGGTTCCGCAGGATCGAATCTGCTCGTATTCGGGGAGGTTGTCTGCAGCGATGATCTGGATGTTTTTCAGGCAGCTGCCGTCATTGAGTTCGATAAAGGAAAAACCCTTGGCATCCCGACGGGTCCGGACCCAGCCCATGACATCGATATCGTCCCTGGGGCTCTCGGATGCAAGAAGCGTGGCGATTCGAATACGTTTCATGGTTTAACTTTCAAAAGGTTACAGGTTTGTTTACCTAATGACGACTTCGCAAAAAGGCCGGATGCTGTGTCGTGCTGTATCCTTCGTCGTTGCGGCGTACGTCTAAGTACGCCTCACTCCTCAGGATTTGCACTCCTTGCCTGCGGCCTTTTTGCGAAGTCGTCAATAGGATCGACTTTTTTGCAAGGCCATCACCTAATGATAGTCTTGTAAAAGGTCTAAAAGTCTCATCCGAGTCGCATGGGAGGAGATACGCCTTTTTCGTTGCATCTGTTCATCTGTTGATTGCCGACTGCCCACTGCCCACTAACCACTAACCACTGCCGACCGATGAAACCATCCTCTCTCATCCGCTGCCCCTGGGTCGACCTCACCAAACCGGATTACATCCATTATCACGATACGGAATGGGGGATTCCGGTTCATGACGATCGAAGGCTCTTTGAATTTCTGATTCTCGAATCCGCACAAGCAGGCCTTTCCTGGTACACCATTCTGCGCAGGCGAAGTCATTACCGAAAAGCTTTCGCGGATTGGGATCCGTTCCAGGTCGCCCGATTCGATGAAGGCGATATTGAACGGCTGATGCAAGACAAGGGTATTATTCGCAATCGGAAGAAAATCGAAGCGGCCGTTCGAAACGCCCGGGCTTTCTTGGAGGTTCAGGAATCGTTCGGCTCCTTCGACGCCTATGTTTGGCGGTTTGTGGACGGTAGACCCATCGTGAACACCTTGTACACGATGGCGGATTATCCGGTCACCAGCACCGAGGCCAAGGCCATGAGCAAGGACATGCGGCAGCGAGGGTTCGTTTTTTTCGGCCCGATCATCTGTTATGCCCACATGCAAGCGACTGGCATGGTATTGGATCACACGATGGATTGTTTTCGCAGGGAAGAGATCCTGAAGATGCACGCCTTCGTGTAAGAAACTGAGGAAACGCGCATTTTCGCACCACGAACTTCGCACTGTCGCCCTACGCACCCAACCTGTTGCGGGCCATTGAAAAATGCCCGTCATTCTATCGTTTCTATCGATCAAGAAAACAGATCCGTCAAAATGATTTCAACCCGCCGATTTTTGGCTCTCCCGATATTCGTGTCGTTGGGGGCAAGGGGACGGTATTCCCCGAATCCCATGGTGGAGACGCGTTCCGGCTGAACGAAGCCGTTGGAAATGAGAAACTGGGTGACGGAGACCGCTCGGGCGATGGAAAGCTCGAGATTCGACGGATACTGGCTGCTGTGAATGGGCACGTTGTCGGTGTGACCGGCGATGACGATATCGCCCTTGGCATATTTCAGCACATCTCCGATCATCCGGAGAATGGGGAGCATTTCCGGTCGGATGTTCGCCTTTCCGGAGTCGAAGGTCGTTTCTCCCTGAAGCCGGATAATGAATTTGTTTCCTTTGACCTCTGTATCGACGTATTGACTCAGTTCCTTGGTTCTGCGAATGATTTCCGTTTCACTGAATTTCGAGGATGCAACGTCTTCCTCCAGGACCGGCTTGAGGTTGAACTCCTTGTCGAAGTCCTTCGCGATCATGCTTTCACCTTTCGGTGAATCGAATACCTTGATCTTCTTCTGAATACCGAAGGCTTCCTTCATCGAGCCGGCCACTTGCTTGTATTTGGCCTTGGAGGTTTCGGAAAAGGAGAGCAGCAGAACAAAAAAGCATAGCAGTAGACTCATCAGGTCTCCAAAGGTCACGACCCATTCCGGGGCACCGCCTTCCTCCTGCTTTTGGATTTCCTCGTCGTCACTCATGTCCGACCCCAATTCTTTCGTCGTTCGTGCAAACGGTTACCGCTCCATACCTCTCCAACGTTCGCTTTTTTCATCCGTCTCTTTTCTTTTTCCTCCATATTATGCCTTGGCCACGTTTTCCTCCGCTTTTTTGCGATCTTTCGGAGACAGATAGATCTTGAGCGATTCCTCCAGTACCGAAGGAGCGATTCCTTGACACATGTATACGGCAGCTTCCCGGACGATTTTCTTGGTATACTGTTCCTGGGCACTCCTCATGGCCAGTTTGTCTGCAATGGGGATGCAGACGAGATTGGCGATTAGGGCTCCGTAAAGCGTGGTCAGCAGAGCGACGGCCATCGATGGGCCGATCGAGCTCGGATCCGACATCGAGGAGAGCATCTGAACGAGTCCGATCAGGGTTCCGATCATCCCGAAGGCGGGAGCGGAAGAGGCCATACCCTTGAAAACGCTTTGACCGGTCATGTGACGTTCGATGGTGAGCCGGATATCCTTGTCGAGCATGTCTTCAATCAGCCCTTCATCATATCCGTCCGCCAGGTAACGCAGGGCCTTTGCAGTGAAGTCGTCCGCCGGCTTTTCGTTTTCAAGGGCGATCAGTCCTTCCTTTTTGGCGATCTGGGCGTATCCGACCATTTGTTTGACGATTTGATCGGGAGGATCGAGCTTGTAGATGAAGGCCTTCATTGCGACTTTGACGGAATTGAACACGTCCTGCATCGAAAACCGAATGAACGTGGTGGCGATGGTTCCGCCGCCGACGATCAGAATGCTCGGAATGTCGATGAACAGGGTGAGGCTTCCTCCCACCATGATGGCGACCAGAACCAATACCGTACCGCTGACCAGCCCAATGACGGTTGCAATATCCATCTGCTACAACCCTTCTATATGAACACCATGATGTCCTAAGGCAGCGTCCGATAGACGGAAACGCTGTTTTCAATGGCTGCAATATCCGCAAACCGCTTGAGTGTGGCTATCGTGAAGGCACTCAGGCGTGTATCCTTGGAAAGGACAAGCGCACCGTTCGCCCTGCGGATATGATCGGCCAAAACCATTCCTTCCTTGAGTTCATCGATGGAGAGTTCGACCGAAAAGGCGGTTTGCTCCTGAATGATCTGCTGCCGATTGACTTCGAGCAACATTTCCACCAATGGAGGTTCGATGCGGTATCCCTTGAGGAGCATCAATTGCTCAGGGATGGCATCGAGGGAATGTTTCCGTTTGTGTCGCAGGCTGTCATAAATGGAAGCCGCTCCGACGATGCGGGCCAGAAGAGGGATATCCTCCCCCTTGAGTCCATCCGGAAACCCCTTCCCGTTGAGCTGTTCGTGATGGCAGCGCACCAGTCGGGAGATGGGCTTCAGCGTTTCGATTTCGGCCAGAATGAGTTCCCCCTGAATGGGATGGCCCCGATAAAGTTGTTTTTCATCGCCGGTCATCTCGGTTTCCCGCTTGTGAACGATTTCTTTGGGAAGACCGATCATGCCGATATCATGAAGAAAACCGGCCGTTTCCAGAACATCCCAGTCGGCTTGGTTGACTTTGGGGTGCATCATGCCGAGGGTTTTGGCCAGTTTCCCGACCCTTCGGCAATGGCCTCCCAATTCCTCGTCAAAGGCTTCCATGAGTTGGGTGAACATCCGGATGGTCTGAAGGTAGTTGTGCTGGATCGTTTCATACTGCCGCACCAGAGTTTTCTCGAGGTCGAGAATCCGCTTTCCAATGGCGATCCGAGCCTGCAGATGATCGAAATCGATGGGCTTGACCAGGTAATCGTCGATGCCTGCTTGGAGCCCTTTCAGGATATCCGGTTTGGAATCGAGAGCGCTGACGACGATGATGTACACATAGTGGGATGTCAGTTCGGATCGGATTTTGCGGGTCAGCTCGATGCCGTCGAATTCGGGCATCATCCAATCGGTGATGACCATCTGCAATGGTTGAGAACAAAGGGCGAGCCATGCCGCCTTCCCGTTATCGGCTTCCGTTACCCGATGGCCCCATTTCTTCAGGCGCATGCTTAATAAGGTGCGGGTCACCGGATGATCATCCACGACCAGGATGTCCAAGGGCTCTTTTTCGATAACATGATCTGCAGGTGTGGGAATGGTTACACCGGTTTTCATGGCATCACCATTTCGGCGCAAGGGCCGGATCGATGGATCCAGAGCCGGATCAAGGATGGCGAAAGGCCGAGCTTGGGATAGGAGGCGCTGCCCGGGTTTATGACAAGGGTATGGTTGACGGTTTCGATGACTGGCCTATGGGTGTGGCCGTGAACGATGGTATCGCAGTGGTCCAAGAGGGGATTGCCATCGAGATGGGCGATGTTGTGCACCAAAACGACGGAAATGTCGTTCAGAAGAAGATGCCTGACGGCCGGTATTTCTTTGGCCCAGCCTCCGAAATCCATGTTGCCCCGGGCGACGACGACCGGGGCGATAGCCTGCAGTTCGGAAAGGGTTTCGGGTGTGTCGACATCACCGGCGTGGAGAATGAGCTGAACACCGAGTAGATGGCGGATCACTGGCTCGGAGAGGGTTCCGTGCGTATCCGATAGGACCAGAACGGGCCGCGAAGGATCGATGTCGAATCGCAGGGGGTGTTCTTCGGTTTTCGGCATTCAGAAGGCTCCGAGCTGGCAAGGTTTGATTCGAATCTTCAAGGTTTCACAGGCGCATCCGACATGCAGTTTCGGGACATGGACGGCTTCGGCGATTTCCCATGCTTCGCTGCAGCTGATCCGTCCTTCGGATTGCCGTTCTCGAAGGGCCCGCTCCAATTCCGGTTCAATTTTGTCGAGCGGATGCACCCGTTTCTTTTCCGGCTGATAGCCGAAAAGCCCGAGCTGACAATGGGTGATCGGCAATTCGAGTGCATCGAGGGCGAGACCTACTTCCTTTGGAGAAAACCCTGCGGGTACGATAGTTGCGAATACCTTCGCACAAGGGACGCCCGACGGTTCCGTACACGCTTGAATCAACCGCTTTAGCTCCGGAGGAATGTTGCCTGGATCGATGGTGTGGCGTTTTTCTTTCATGGCATATCCTTCTTTTCTGTTCTCAATCGATCTCATCCAACCCTTTTGCCCTTAATTTCTTGCCGCTTTCCCTTCATTTCCATCAAATATGGAAACCAGAAAAAAAACGTGTTAAGGTACTTCTCATGAAATCGAGGTTCTCCCGAAACCGCTGCTGTCGTACGTATTTTGGGGCCAGTTTTCAGGCAGCGCGCTTAGGGGCGGCCCGTATTGAGAAGCCCGCAAGATCGGCCCACGATCTCATACGACTTGCCTTGATCCCGTCATTACATGGATGCCGATGCAAATTCAACGAAAAATTACCCGCACCATTCAGGTCGGTCATGTGCCCGTCGGCGGTTCTGCGCCCATTGCCGTTCAATCGATGACGAACACACAGACGCAGGATATCGATGCCACCGTTGGTCAGATTCGACGCCTCGAGGAAGCCGGATGCGACATTGTCCGTGTGGCGGTTCCGGATGAGGAGGCCGCAGCAGCCATCTCCCACATCAAAAAAGCAATTTCCATACCGCTGATCGCCGATATTCATTTCGATCATCGGCTGGCCATCCAGGCCGTGGAAGCCGGTGCAGACGGCATTCGGATCAATCCGGGCAATATCGGAAGCGAACGTCGGATCCGAAACGTTGTCAATGCCGTCAGAAATCGGGGCGCTTGCATCCGGATCGGTGTCAATTCGGGGTCACTCGAAAAGGATCTGTTGCAGCGTTACGGAAGCCCGACGGCGGAGGCCATGGTCGAAAGCGCTCTACGACATATCGATCTCATCCGGGCGATGGACTTTCACGACATCAAGGTTTCCATCAAGGCTTCGGATGTCGGTCGAACCATCGCCGCATACCGGCTGTTGTCCACCAAAACCGATCTTCCCTTGCACGTGGGGGTCACCGAGGCGGGCGGGCTCTTCAGCGGGATCGTCAAATCGGCGATCGGCATCGGGACCCTGCTGATGGAAGGCATTGGAGATACCTTCCGGGTATCCCTCACCCGGGATCCGGTGGAGGAGGTGCGAACGGCTTATGAAATTCTGCGGGCTCTCGACATTCGCAGGCGGGGGCCTGAGATCATTTCCTGTCCTACCTGCGGCAGGTGTCGAATCGATCTGTTTCGGATCGTGGAAGAAGTGGAGCGAGCCCTTGTCGGATCGACCCTCGATATGAAGATTGCCATCATGGGCTGTGTGGTCAACGGCCCTGGTGAGGCTCGAGAAGCCGACATCGGCATTGCAGGCGGTGACGGTGTGGGCATTCTGTTCCGCAGGGGCAAGGTGTTGCGAAAAATGCCGGAAGACCGGCTGGTTTCGGAATTGTTGAAGGAAATTTCGTCAGAGAAAGGATCGATATGACAGCAGCGAGCGATAAACCGGCGATTTCCCCGACCCGGGAAGAAGATTATCCGGAATGGTATCAGCAGGTGGTCAAGGTTTCGGACATGGCCGAAAAATCCCCTGTCCGAGGGTGTATGGTGATCAAACCCTGGGGGTATGCCCTGTGGGAGAACATCATGCGGGTTATGGACGACATGTTTAAACGGACAGGGGTGAAGAACGCCTATTTTCCGCTCTTCATCCCTTTGAGTTTTCTGCAGAAGGAAGCCGATCACGTCGAGGGGTTCGCAACGGAATGCGCGGTCGTAACCCACCACCGGCTCGAAAAGAATGCTGAAGGAGCGCTGGTTCCGGCCTCCGAACTGACCGAACCTTTGGTGGTGCGGCCCACATCCGAAACGATCATCGGGGATGCCTTTTCCAAATGGATCAGCAGCTACCGTGATCTGCCGCTTCTCGTGAACCAGTGGGCCAATGTCGTCCGCTGGGAGATGCGAACCCGGATTTTTCTGAGAACCAGTGAATTTCTCTGGCAGGAAGGTCACACCGCCCATGCCACTGAAGCCGAGGCCCGCGAACGGACCCGGATGATGCTCGATGTCTATGCCGATTTCGTGGAAAACTACTTGGCTATCCCTGTTCTGCGGGGATGCAAGTCTCCAGCGGAAACTTTCCCCGGAGCGGTGGAAACCCAGTGCATCGAAGCCATGATGCAGGACCGAAAGGCCCTTCAGACCGGTACGTCCCACTTTCTTGGTCAGAATTTCGCCAAGGCATCCGACATTCGGTTTCAGAGCCGCGACGAGAAGGAAGAATATGCCTGGACGACATCCTGGGGTTCCAGTACACGGATGATCGGAGGCGTTATCATGACCCACGGGGACGACAACGGCGTCGTTCTCCCTCCCCGAATCGCCTCCTCCCATATCGTCCTTCTGCCCATCTATCGGACGGATGCCGAACGATCGTCGGTCCTGGCCTATGTGAACGACCTGGCGGATCAGCTACGACGGATCCCCTATCATTATAGGCCGCTTCAGGTGGAAGTCGACGATCGGGACATTGGAGGCGCCAGAGGATGGGAATGGATCAAGAAAGGGATTCCGCTTCGTGTGGAAATCGGCCCGAGAGACATCGCCCGAGATGGGGTGATGGTGGCCAGACGCGATCGAAGTCCCCGGGACAAGCAGTCGTTGCAGCGAAACGAATTTCTGGGCACCGTGACCGGCATTTTGGAAGACATGCAGCAGGGACTTTTCGATCGGGCCCTTCAATTCCAGAAAAGGCATACCCATCCGATCGATGATCCGGAAGGGTTTCGGGCGTTTTTTACCCCGAAAAATCCCGACAAGCCGGAAATTCATGGGGGATTCGCCTTGAGCCACTGGTGTGGTGGCGCCGCATGTGAAGCCAAGATCAAACAAGATCTGACGGTAACGATCCGGTGCATTCCCTTCGATGCTCCGGAGGAGGCGGGTACCTGCATCTGCTGTGGAAAGCCCAGCCGACGCAGGGTCGTATTCGCCAAGGCATATTGATGGTGTCGTCATGATACGAATCAACGACATTGTCGATAAGGCTCTCGAAACCAATCCGGATGCCGATATCGATCTGATCGAGAGGGCCTATATCTTTTCGGCACGGGTGCATGACGGGCAGGTTCGGATGAGCGGAGAACCCTACCTGATGCATCCGCTGGAAGTGGCCGGAATACTGGCGGATATGAAACTGGATGCTGTCAGTATTGCGGCCGGCCTGCTGCATGACGTCGTTGAGGATACCCATGCGACCCTGCAAGAGATTGAAGAACGTTTCGGCCCGGATGTCAAACTGCTCGTCGATGGCGTCACCAAATTGAGCGAGCTTGAATGCGCCAATACGATCGACCGCCAGGTCGAAAATTACCGGAAACTGATTCTGGCGATGTCGAAGGATATCCGGGTCATCCTGATCAAGTTGGCCGACCGCATTCACAACATGCGAACCCTTCATTTCCATAAGTCGGAAAAACGAAAACGTGAAATTGCACAGGAAACCCTCGATTTGTATGCACCTCTGGCATCCCGCATGGGGATCTACTGGATCAAAAACGAGCTCGAGGACAACGCCTTTCGGTATACCAACCCGGAAGAATACGAAGACCTGAAGCGCCGGGTGATTCGGGACCAGAGCGAAAAGGAAGAGTACATCGAGATGGTGAAGTCGGAGCTGCGGAACCTGATGAGCCAATACGGTCTTCAGGCCGAGGTGATGGGGAGGTACAAGAACCTCTACAGCATCTATCGCAAGATGATGAACCAACAGCTTCCTTTCGAGGAAATCTACGATATCATCGCTTTTCGGATCATTCTGCATACGGTTTCGGAGTGCTGGCAGGCATTGGGGTACATTCACGGAAAATGGCAGCACATTCACGGCAAGGTCAAGGACTACATCGGAAGACCCAAACCCAATGGCTATCGTTCCCTGCATACCACCGTATTCGGACCCTTAGGGAGGCGGATCGAGGTGCAAATCCGAACCTGGGAAATGGACCAGGAAGCCAAGGCGGGTATTGCGGCGCATTGGAGCTACAAGGAGGGGAAACCGGCAGATCTCGATATGGCCAAACGGTTCGCCTGGTTGCAGGATCTTGTTCAGAACCAGGAATTCAGCCATTCATCCAAGGAATACCTCGAGAATGTCCGAATGGATCTCTTTCAAGAAGAGGTCTATGTGTTTACGCCGAAAGGCGATCTCAAGGTTCTGCCGCAGGGTTCGACCCCGGTGGACCTCGCCTATATGATTCATACGGACATCGGGAACCAGTGCACGGGTGCCAAGGTGAACGGACGGATCGTTCCGCTCAACTACCAACTGAAGACCGGGGAAACCGTTCAAATCCTGACCACCAAGAACCATATGCCCAGTCGGGATTGGTTGGCCTTTGTCAAGACCACCAAAGCCAAGGGCAGAATTCTGCAATGGATCCGTTCTCAGGAAAAAGAACGATTCATTGTGGCTGGTAGAGAATTGTGCGAGAGGGAATTTCACAAGCACAACCGCAACTTCAACGAGCTGGCCAAGACACCGGAGATGGATGAAGTGGTCCAGTTCTTCGGGTTCAAGAACCTCGACGAGATGTTGGCCGGTATCGGATTTGGTCGTCTCACCGCGCTCCAGGTCTACCGGAAAATGGTTCCCAAGGAGGAACCGGAAGTCACTTCGGAATCCCTCATCGAAAAGCTCCTCGAAAAGATCAAGATCAACAAACCCAAAAGCACGGACATCATCATCGAGGGGTACGACAACATTCAGTACCGGTTCGGAAAATGCTGCAACCCCATTCCGGGAGACCCTGTCGTCGGGTTCATTACCATCGGCAAGGGGATTTCCATTCATCGTTCCGATTGCCCCAGCATTCGAAAGGCCCTTCCCGAAAGAATCTTGACCGCCACTTGGGGAAGCGAGCACAAGGACAGTTATCCTGTCAGTCTGGAAGTCTTTTCCCACGACCGGCTCGGCCTGCTGGCGGACATTACATCGGAAATCACCCGAAAGGGGGCCAACATTCTCGGTGCCAATTCGACGACTGGTTCAGACGGCATTGTCAGCAGTCGTTTTACGGTTTCCGTGAACAGCAGGGATCACTTGGTCGGCCTGATTCGGGACATTCGAAAAATCAAGGGGGTTCGTTCGATTCGGCGGATCACCAATTGATGGGGAGTAGGGACGTGCAGCCGAGTGCTGAGCGGATGAGAAACGACAGGGAATCGGGAGCCGATTCCCTGGGTTGTAAGGCGTTGGCGGCTCGAATCAAGGCGCCTTCGTGATGGCGCCCGCCTTGATGCAATTGGTGCAGACGTTGGCCTTCTTGACCTGTCCATTCAACAGAATGCGCACTCGCTGCAAGTTCGGGTAGAATTTCCGCTTGGTAACGTTGTGTGCATGGGACACGTTGCATCCAGTCATGGGTTTTTTCCCGCAAATTTCACAAATCTTCGACATGATCTGTCCTTTCCTGGTTGATCGATGATGGTGTTCCAAAACCATCAGGAACGGATGTCCATCCATCCTCTCGTCTATTCTCTTTAAAAAAACCAGCAAAATTTACTATAAATCCCCCGAACTGTAAAGAGCTTTTCAAAGCGTTTCTCAGAATTCGGCCCAAGTCTCCTGCCTATGGTTCGGTTTTCCCTGTGGGTCAACTTCTGTCAGGTGTAAAGCGGAAAGCAGCTGTACGCTTCTCTGTGAAACAGAGGTGGAAGACAGAAAGATCTCTTTAGGAAAACATCTCTACAGATACGTCTGAAAAATCAAATTTCACGACATTTTTGTATTCGACTTCATTCCCATCTATTCGATTGCTACCTACTAATAACTAATGATATCAATAATATATAACGACTCCATCCTTTGGCATCCCTCTTGCTATGGCTTCAGGCAGACACGTACGGATGTTGTCCACTGCATTTCGATCGTGAACCAATCGCCAAAAAGGGAAGGGGAGGGATATCATGCTGAAGAGAGTTGTTTCGGGATTGATCTTGATCTTGGGTATAGCCGGTGAGGTATGGGCTGCCGATGGCATGGATTCGGGGAATACAGCATGGGTGCTGATTTCTGCAGCCTTGGTCATGATGATGACGCCTGCCGGACTGGCACTGTTTTATGGGGGTATGAGTCGTTACAAGAACCTTCTCAATACGACGGCGATGACGTATATGTCCTTTTGCATTGCCAGTGTGGTATGGGTTGTTGTCGGCTATAGTCTCGCGTTTGGTCCGGATCGAGGGGGTCTCATCGGAGGGCTGGATTTCCTGTTGATGAAATCGCTTTCCATCGACACCCTGCAAGGAAATATTCCGGTGCTGGTGTTTGCCGTTTTTCAGATGACGTTTGCCGGGATTACGGTTGCGTTGATCTTGGGAGCAATCGTTGATCGGATGAAATTTGTTTCCTGGCTGGTATTCGTTGTATTGTGGGTCGTCTTTGTCTATTGTCCCGTGGCCCATTGGGTATGGGGTTCCGGCTGGATGGCCAAGATGGGCGCATTGGATTTTGCTGGAGGAAATGTTGTACACATCAATGCGGGGGTTGCCGGTCTGGTGCTGACCTTGATGCTTGGGAAACGAAACGGCTTTGGAAAGGAGCCGATGATTCCTTCCAGTATTTCTCTGACGGCGTTGGGATCGGCCATGCTCTGGTTCGGCTGGTTCGGGTTCAATGCCGGAAGTCAGCTGGCAGCCGATGGCCTGGCGGGTATGGCATTTCTTGTGACCAATACCTCTGCATCGATTGCAGCGGTCTTCTGGATGCTTTCGGAATGGATCACCCGCAAGAAACCGACGTTGCTTGGAATGGCGTCCGGGGCGGTTGCCGGGCTGGTCGCGATTACGCCTGCGGCAGGATTCGTCGGTCTGGGATCCTCCCTCGTGATTGGAGCGGTAGCCGGTGTTCTGGGCTTTTTCAGTGTTTCGAAACTCAAGACGTTTCTGAACATCGATGATTCCCTCGATGCCTTTGGGGTGCATGGTGTCTGTGGCATGTGGGGGGCGCTGTCCACCGGAATTTTTGCGGATCCGGCAGTCAATGCCGCTGGAAACGGCCTGATTGCCGGTAATGGCGGACAGGTGCTCATCCAGCTCGTTTCCATTGTAGGGACGGCCGCCTTTTCGGCAGCGGGAACATGGATCGTGGTGAAGATCACCGGATGGATAACGGCCGGCATTCGAGTGGACAGTGAATCCGAAATCGAGGGATTGGACAGTGCCACACATGGGGAAAGGGCTTTTGAAATTCAGGTGGGATAAAGGTCGGAAAGGGTGTATGGGCTTTTGTAGCAGGCGTGAGAAGTAGTGGTGGTGAGGGCGTTTGGAACCAAACGTCTCTGTCCATACATCGGTTTAGGATTTCGAATGCAGCGATGGGTGCATGAATGTGCGCCCATCGCATGTCCAGTTTCAGATGCGATTCCCTTCCTCGTGAATCATGACGGACTCGCAAAAAGTCGATCCCTCCCCGATTTTCGGTTAGTTCCGGGCCTGAGCAAGGAGGCGGGCACGCCTTTTGATGCTGCAGCGGAAACTTGTTTGAAGCCGCCGGAGATCGTTGGGCCGGGCATGCAAAACGCTTCGGCTTGTGTTTGAAAAGCTTGCCATTTCAATGAGATGCTCTCTCCTGGAGCGTCTGGCTACATGCCCGGCCCTTACGAGCTCGGGCGGCTGAGTTTTTCCGATGCAGCGAAAAAGGTGTGCCCGCCTCCTTGCGGCTCACTGGAGATTAACTGACTTTTTGCGAGTCCATCAATCATCACAACGTATATTTTCGCTTCAGAGCCTTCAACTCCTTCATGAGGTTCTTAATTCTCGATTTTAATTCCTTCAGTGCGGCATGGGTCGTCGATCGGATCTGTTCCCGGTATTCCGTTCGATAGAAGCTGGAAAGGCGATCCAGATGTGCATCGATCTCCGTCTCCGACAAATGGGGCAGTTCATCGGAGATGGCCCTTCCGACACGTTCTTCGAATTGTTCTTGCAATAAGTCTAATATCAGAATTTCGAGTTCTTCGAAATTGGGTTCAATAAAGGTTTCCGAGCAAATCGCTCCGAAATTTTCGTTGATGATGCGTTTGGAGCATTTCTTGGCAATGGTTTTCAGGGAAGCGTCTTCAAAATAGCCAAGCTGATTGGAAATGGAGTCAATACGGGATATGTCTGTCAAACCATGTTGGGTCATAAACGAACGAAGCCTCTCCTCTACAGCTTGCTGCTTTTTAATTCCGATTTTGTAAATACAGTATAATCCGAAACGGCAAAAGAATCAAACGAGGGATTAGGTGCTGGTGCTCCAAGGGATTGGGTGGTTCCCATCCGAAACACTGCGCTCCGGGATGTCATCGATGGATGATGGAATCATCCAAAAAAAAACCCCAGAGAAGGATCTCTGGGGAAGACGGTGTGCCTAAGAGTAGTAATGAAGAAAAAAGGCACCCGGAAGATGCGTGGCGTCCCCAAGGGGATTCGAACCCCTGTCGTCGGCGTGAAAGGCCGATGTCCTGGGCCGGGCTAGACGATGGGGACGGAGACGATGGGCCGTGCTGGACTCGAACCAGCGACTCTCTGCTTAAAAGGCAGATACTCTACCTCCTGAGTTAACGGCCCCCTGAAAAAAATTGCCTTATAACAAAGGATTTGTTAGGCTGTCAATACGTTTCCGCCGATTGATCAGAGCAGTCGTTCTGGTGAGCAGCTCCCGAAAACCTGGCTTTTATACCTTAAGGCTCATAGGTTTTGCAAGCAAAAAATAGATGAATCCAGGCTCGACTCGTTGGGTTAGGTTCGCATGGGGGATGAGGCAGATCGTTTCTCGTTTTGTTATGAGTCCATCAACGGTTGTACGTCCGCGCTTTTCACCACGCGTCCCGAAAGCCTTGATGCAGGAGGCACCCAATGGATGGCTTTGAACGAATTTTCTTCCACGATGTATCCAGAAGATCGTTTCTGAGCTACGTTCTTGCTTTGGGAGCGAACGCCCTCCTGCCGTCAGGAAGATGGCTTGCCTTGGCGGAAAGTTCCGTACGACAGGAGAAGGGCGCCCGCCATTGGTTGTCTGCAGACGATCCCTCTAACGACTGCAGGCTATGCCATGATCGCTCCGAGAAGATTCCACCAAAACCCTATGTGCACGCAACATCCTTTGTTCGTTGCACCCTGTGTGCGAAGAATTGCATGATCGCTCCCGGAAAACGCGGGGCATGCAGGGCTCGGGTGAATGAAAACGGAAAACTTGTCAGTCTGGTCTATGGAAAGCCGGTTGCCATCCACCTGGACCCGATCGAAAAGAAGCCTTTTTATCATTTTCTGCCAGGCCAATCCGCCTATTCGCTGGGTACGACCGGATGTCCGCTCTCTTGCCAGTTCTGCCAGAACTGGGAAATATCCCAGGCCATGCCTGAAGATATCGCGGCATCCTATCGCAGTCCGGAACACATATGTCGGGAAGCATCCGTTCGATCGGCTCCGGTCATCGCCTTCACCTACAATGAGCCTACCGTTTTTTTCGAATACATGATGGATATTGCGTCCCTGGCGAAAGAACGAGGGATTCGCTGTGTCGTTGTGAGTTGCGGATTCATGAACCCGCAGCCGCTTCAGGAATTGTGCATGGTGATGGATGCGATCAAAATCGATCTCAAGGGGTTTTCCGGCGAATTCTACCGTAAATTCTGTAAGGCGGAGTTGGACCCGGTTCTACGCTCCATCAAGGCGGTGGCCAAATCAAAAGCCCACTTGGAAATCGTCAATCTCGTGATTCCAGGGCTAAACGACAGCCTGTCGATGATGACGGAATTGATTCGATGGGTGGCAGATGAGATCGGGCCGGATGTCCCGATTCATTTCACCCGGTTCCATCCCGATTACCAGATGCGGAATGTTCCGCCGACACCGGTGTCGACCCTTGAAAAGGCCTACGATCTGGCGCTTCAGAAGGGGCTTCGCTACCCGTATGTCGGAAATGTTCCCGCTCATCCCGGAAATCACACCCGCTGTCCGAATTGTCATCGCATCGTGATCGAACGAAACGGCTTTTTCGTTGTATCGAATCATCTGACAGCAGGTAAATGTCGCTATTGCGGTGCAAACGTTTCAGGTGTATGGATATGAAATGACAGATTGCGTGAAAATGGGATGGGCTCGCATAAAGTCAGTGAGTCTCCGGCGTACCCACTCCCATGCTTAGCCCCGGAACCACTCGAAAATTGGGGATAGAGCGACTTTTTGCGAGTCCATCAGGATGAACGTTTTTTGGAATCGAGCAATCCGAGGTAAGACCATTGCGTTGCGGTCGTGATTGAGGAGGATGTTATGCATCGTTTCATCATTGGGCTGATCCTGTTGTGTCTTGGTCTGCTTTCCACGGAGGCCCAATCTGCTGTCCGACAGCCTGTCTGTTCGGGGACATTCTATCCCGCACAACCCAAAAAGCTTGCTCAGGCGGTCGAGGATCTGCTGGCGGACGCCGTCGATTCATCTCTTCCGAAGCCTGTAGCCATCGTGGTTCCGCATGCCGGGTGGGTGTATTCCGGCAATATTTTAGCGGACGCCTTCCGGCTTGTATCGCGCTACTCCTACGACGTGGTGGTGTTGTTAGGGACAAACCACAAGAGTCCCGGTCTGGAGGGTGCGGCCGTTTATGAATCAGGGGCGTTTCGGACTCCTCTTGGTGAAACCCCCATCGACGAATCCATCACCAAAACCCTCGTAGCTGCGGGAAAGCCCATCGTGGCCGACAGCCGGGCTCACCAGGACGAACATTCGATCGAGGTTATCCTCCCTTTTGTGCAGAAATGTTTTCCCAAAGCAACAATTGTTCCGGTCATTGTCGGAGGCTTGAAGGACAGTACTTGGGATCGAGTTGGTATAGCTCTGGCCCAGGTGCTGAAGGACAAGAACGCCCTGATTGTTGCAAGCAGCGATCTGTCTCATTATCCCGATACGGAGACGGCTCGGAGGATCGACATTCAGACCCTTTCGGCCATCTGCCGCATGCATCCGGAAGAGGCATCCGAATCCATTCGAGGGCTCGAGCGGGGGAACCGAAAGATTTCAACCGCTGCCTGCGGGCTGATGCCGATTTTGACGGCCATGAAGGCAGCCAATGAACTGGGGGCATCCCATGCATCCGTCCTTTCCTATGCCAACAGCGGAGACACCGTGCTGGGCGATCGGAACCGGGTGGTCGGTTATGGAGCGGTGGCCATGACCTACGAAACGGTTCCGGTTGCACTTCCCGAAGCCAAGGTTCCCTCGGGGACATCCTTTTCGGAATTGACGGAAACCCAGAAGGAAACCCTGCTGCGATTCGCCCGAAACAGCATTCGCATGTATCTGGGTTCTGAAACGCTTCCCCTGTTTCGTGATCCGGATCCGGTGTTCTACAGTTATTCCGGAGCGTTTGTCACCCTGAAAAAGCGTGGGAACCTGAGAGGATGCATCGGTCATCTGGAAGCGGACACCAAACTGTATCGAATCGTCGGGAAGATGGCCGTATCCGCAGCCACGAACGACCCCCGATTCCCGCCTCTCGATATACGGGACGTAAATGACATTCACATCGAAATATCGGTGCTGACACCCTATCGACCCGTTCCCTCTTTCGAGGACATCGTTGTCAGAAAACATGGCGTGTTGCTGAAGAAATTCGGGCAGTATGCCGTATTTCTGCCTCAGGTGGCTGTAGAGCAAGGATGGGATCGGGACCAGATGCTCGGGCAGCTGTGTCGCAAGGCGGGCTTCGATGAGAACTGCTGGCGAAAGAATGCGGAATTTCAGGTGTTCGAGGCGTTGGTCTTCGCAGAACCATGACCGCTATACGAGGATCGCTTCTTTGCCTGGCTGCCGTCGGCCTGATCGGTATGCTGGGGCAGGTGGTCCTGCTTCGAGAAATCGCTGTCGTCTGTCCCGGCTCCGAGCTCATCTGGATCTTCGGTATCGGTGTGTGGCTTTTCGGAAATGCGCTTGGCGTGCGAAACACCGCAAGTCACCCTTCAACAGGGGCATACGGATGGTTGTTCGCTGGAACGGCTCTATCGTTTCCATTTCTGGTGTTGGCGTTTCGCTGGTTTTTCCCGCTTTTTGGAATCCCTCTCGGGGTCAGCCCCTCGTTTTCTCTGCAGCTTCTGCTGGTTGCTGGAGGGATGTTCCCTTCCGGATGGATGATCGGGCGGTTGTTCGGGCTTTGCATTCAGGCGTGGCGCAATCAGGGCGGTCTTCCAGCATCCGCTTACGCAGCCGAATGTGCCGGCGGGGCAGTTGGAGGCATTCTCAGCGCCGCCTGTCTTGAGGTCGGTTTTCAGAATGTGGCCCTTGCCGGCATGGTCTGCGGATGTGCCGGCATCGCTTCGATTCAGGCGGCTTTCCAGCAAACGCGTCATCGCTGGATGCGTTTATGGATGCCCCTCCTCTGGATGCTTTGGGGATGGGGGGTATCGCAAATCGATCGGTTTCCCTGGCTGAATCCCGATTTCCACGAGGCGATGCGTTCCGGTGCCCGACATTGGATGCAGCAGGACGGTCCTGTCGGACGGCTTACCCGTATCGAACGAAGCGGGCAAACCCTCGTGTGGTTCAATCATCAGATGGTGTGGGACAGCGAGGGGGTTGCTGCGGAAGAGCGGGTCCATCTTCCTGCCCTGTTGCATCTGGATCCCAAAAGAATCTTGCTTGCAGGGGGCGCTGCCGATGGTGCCCTGGTTGAAGCCATGCAGCAAAGGCCTGAGCGGATCGATGTTTTCGAAATGGACCCGGTTCTGGTGGAGCTCGTTCCTGAAAACTTTTTTCGACCATCATCCACCGATTCCTCGGTAAGCTTGTTCCTTCAAGATCCCCGCCGCTTTCTATCCTCGACGACTCAGCACTACGATCTCATCGTGTCTACGGGAGCGGAACCGGAAACGGCCGCTGCAAACCGTTTCTTTACCCGAGAATATGCCCTCCTCTGTCGACAGCGGCTCAAAGAAGGCGGTATGTTGGCGCTTTCGTTACCCGGAAGTGAAAACTACCTTTCCGCTGCAGGGTTCCATCGGCTTTCCGCCGTTTATGGAGCGCTTCGATCCGTCTTTTCCGAAGTACGCGTGTTTCCAGGGACAACGATCCTGCTGATCGCCTCCGATCGGTCGATTGCACTGGACATGGATGCCGTTTCACGGCGCTTTGTCGAAAGAGGTCTCAAAACCCGTTATGTCCATCCCGCCTATGTGCAATACCTGATCGTCAACGACAGGCGTTTCGATCTGGAAAAACGGTTGAATCAGGATGTTCTTCCGGTGAATACCGATTCTTATCCGGTCTGCTATGGTACGAGCCTCTGGTTGTGGCTTTCAAGACTGTTCCCGAAATTGACTCATTTCGATCCAGGGGAGCTGTTTCGGATGTCCCCCTGGATCTGGGGCGGTTTTGCCGTCCTTGGATGTCTGGTTCCGATTTCCTTGGGTATCCTGGCTGGCCCGAACGTTTTTTCCCTGTTTTCGGTGGGGCTTGCCGGTTTTTCGGGTATGCTGCTCGAAAACGTCTGGATGCTGATCTACCAACACATTTTCGGTGCCCTGTATCGGGATATCGGGATGTTGTTTACGGCATTCATGGTGGGAATGACCGTAGGCGGATGGCTGGTCGTCCGCAAAGGGTGGCGGCGGCGGGCCGAGCGTGTCGGATTCGGCATGTTGGGGGGATGCGCCGTTTTGGGAGCGGTCGCCCCCGCTGCGATGCTTTTTTTGCCGGTGTGGGTGGGGGGGCTTGTCGTTGGGTTGGTGCTGTCTCTTGTGGGTGCTGCTGTATCCGTTATTGTGGCAGTCGAAATCCGCGATGTTCCGCAATGGGATATCCGGCTGTCTGCCGATGTGCTGGCCGGGGGCATGGCGGCCGTTCTGGGAGGACTCGTGTGGATCCCGCTCTTTGGGGTTTCCGACAGCGCTCTGGCGGTTTCCCTTGCATGTATGGTGCAGGTGATTCTGATCGTGAAAAGGCGAGATGCGTAGTGCGAAAATACGAAAACCCGTAGGGGCGACCCGCCGGGTCGCCTATCCGAGGTCGAGCGTAAGCCAACTTTCTGAGTTCCTGCGACAGCGCTATCGGGGATCGGCGCGGTGAACCCGTGGAATGCGGAACATCTCCTGGAACACGAAAATGGATTTCCGGATGTTGTCGTATTGGATGCGGGAATTCTCCACATGGCGCCAGACCACCGGAAACTCGGCGATGCGATAGCCGCTTCTGCGGGCAAGCCAGAGAATCTCCGGATCGAAGATGACGCTGTTCAGCCGCTGCTGGGCGAAAAGATCCTGAGCTGCCTGTTTGCGGAAAAGCTTGAAGCCGCACTGGGTGTCCGGATAGGGAAGGCCCAAATAGAATTGCTGGATGCGGGTGTACAACCATGCCGCTATCTCCCGTGGAAGATTTTGGTGTTTTTCCACCCGGGCACCTGCAATCGCCCTTGAACCGATGGCGATATCGAATCCCTGTCGAAGCAGATCGATCCCCTTTTCGATTTCCTGCAGCGGAACGGCATAATCCGCATCCATGAACAGGACGATATCCGACTGTGCCGCCAGCATGCCGGTTCGTACGGCGTAGCCCTTCCCTCGGTTCGGATGGTATTCGATGGTACGGACGGAAACCTTTCCGGAGGACGGGAAGCCGGATGCGACCTTGCAGGTGTCGTCCGTACTGCCGTCGCTGACAACAATGAGTTCGGTCTCGTAGGAAACGGTTTCCAGATAGGCGATACTGTTTTCAAGGGTGACGACGATTCGATCGGCCTCGTTATAGGCCGGAATGACGATCGAAAGATTCATGGAACCTCTGTTCGGAACAACCAGCGATAAAGCAAATGGGAAACGGTGAAAACGATGCCGAAGGAAGCGACGACATCGCTGAGAAAATGCCCGCCCTGGGCCATTCGGACGACGGATACCAGAAGGCCGTAAGTGAATCCGGTCAGAAAAATGCGCCTTCGATGACGGGGCGACACAAAGCCCGGGCTCATCGTATAGAAAGCCATGGCTGCGTGCCCCGAAGGGAAGGAGCAGTTCTGATCGCAGTCGGAGGAGGGCTTCCAGAAAGGACGGAATGGCATCTCCCCCCCAAATTCACGGACCATATCCGGCCGCGGCCTGCCCCAATGGTCCTTGAAGATCGTGTTGACGACAAGGCCGGGGCCGATGGCCAGAGAGAGGATCAGAAAGAGCCATGCCCGCCATTTCAGAGTAAAGACGGACTGCTTTCGTGCGGCAGCGACACCCAACGCTCCGACGCACAAGGCGATCCAGATCGGAACCAGCCACTCCACAGATGCATACAGCCCGCGACAGACAGGCATCGTTCCCCAGAAGAACCCGGCCGACGGGTCATACAGGGCGGCGGACACCCACAAATCGAGCTCCGGGAAAACGGCCAAGATCAGCAGCAGAAGAAGGGGGGGGATCCCCCAGGTGAATATAGATGATTGCACGAGATATTGCTCCTTGTCGTGCGCCGTGTACCATTGCTCGATGGTGAAAAGCAAACGATAAATCGGCCTTATGGATCGGTCTCTGGGTTGCAAGAGGATGCCATATCGACAGGAGTTGCATTCCTTTTTCAACCGGCACCATGCACCTCATGCCGAGGCTATCACTCGTTCGAAACACACCTCTGCCTTTCCATTCTTTCCAAAACTTTACTTTTTCCTTTACATTTTCAGTTTCGTGGTGTACGTTCTTCCCATCCTCCAAGGCGGTCTCGCAACAAGTCGGATAGCCTTATTTTGAAAATGCGAGATGCGTAGTGCGCAAGTGCGAGAGCCTGGTAGGAGCGACCCGTCGGGTCGCCCCTTGCTTGCAGCCTTTTTTCGAAGCCGTCCCTATGCTCGACTTTTTTCGATCCCATAACCCATAACCCATAACCCATCGCCTATAGCCCATAGCCCATAACCTATAGCCCATCGCCTATCGCCCGAATATCATGAACGATCTGACCCACACCCAACGCCATGTGCTGGAATATTTCCAGCAGGAAATCGTCCGAAGCGGCCGAACGCCCAGTCTGCGGAAAGCAGCCGAGGCTCTCGGGGTTACTCATGCCGCCGTATCCCAGCACCTGAAGGTTCTCGAAGCCCGGGGCTACCTGAAGCGGGACAGGCGCTACGGCAGAGATCTGCACTTGCCGGGGCGGGGCGAAATGCCCCAGATCGGTCGGCGCTGGCGGGAAGTTCCGGTTGTCGGCCGGATCACGGCCGGGCTTCCCATGTATGCCCAGCAGCAATGGGAAGAAGGCATCGTGGTGGATGCCTCCGTTTTCGGGGGCCAAAGCCTCTTCGCCCTGCGGGTTCAAGGCGATTCCATGACCGGTGTAGGCATTCTCGACGGGGATATCGCTATCTGTGAGCCCCGTCAATATGCCGAAGACGGCGAAATCGTCGTGGCCCTCATCCGCGAGGAAGAGGCGACCGTCAAACGCTTTTTCCGGCATGCCGATCACATCGCCCTGCATCCCGAAAATCCGGCGTACAGCGTCATGCGCTACGGATTTTCCGAGGTGCTGATTCAAGGCAAGGTGGTCGGCATCTACCGTGGGCCGGAGACGATGGCCCGGTTGCATGGGGGGTGAGGAGAAGGGAGGCAGAAATCAGGAGTCAGAAGTCAGGAGTCAGGAGTCAGAAGTCAGAAGTCAGAAGGAAAGAGGATGTGTTCTATTGTTACAAGGTCGTGTAACGGGCTTTCATCCACCTGGGTGTAGAATCGGATGTTGCGTCCGGCCGCATGGCTTATGTCAGAACGCAGGGGCGGGTTTTCAACCCGCCCCTGCTGGCGAACGCGATCGAAATTTCGACGACGATTTGGAGCGCTTGGGACAATGAAACCGGAACCTGAACCCCGATTGTGGATTGGAACGAGCGGGTACTCCTATGCCGAATGGGTGGATGCCGGATTTTATCCGGAGGGCACACCTGCAGGGAAGATGCTTTCGCTCTATGCCCGGCGGTTTTCCGCTGTCGAGCTCAATTTCACCTGGTACCAGATGCCGCGTCCCGAAGCCCTCGAACGGATGCAGGAACAGGTTCCGTCGTCGTTTCGGTTTGCCGCGAAATTGCATCGAAGCCTGACCCACGAAGTCGATGCCGACTCGTGGCGACAGCAGGCGGTGCAATATCGCGCCGGTATTGCGCCCCTCATTCAGGCTGGGCAGCTTCTGGCCGTTCTCATCCAATTGCCCAGCAGTTTTCACCGCACGGCGGACAACCGCCGGTATCTTGCCGCCCTGTTGGACGAGCTGGCCGGGTTGCCGCTCGCCGTCGAATTCCGTCATGTCTCCTGGGCGGAAGATCGGGTGTATGCCGAGCTTGCCCGGCGAAAGGTGACATTGGCCGTCGTCGATACGCCTCCGCTGCCGTACCTGTTTCCTGCAGTCGATGTCGTCACCCATCCCGATCTGGTCTATGTGCGGTTTCACGGCCGCAATCTCGCCGGATGGCGTTCGGGCAGCATGCAGCGCCAGTTCGACTACGAATATACGGATGCCGAGCTGCAACAATGGATCGAGCTGCATTGGGGTCGCCTGACGGAGAAGGCCGGCGGCGCGGCTCTCTTCTTCAACAACCACGTCCGGGGGCAGGCGGCACGCAATGCGCAGAGGCTGGTTGAAATGCTGTTGCCTGGGATTTCAATACCAAATTGGGTGCTGGAACAGGAGTCAGAAGTCAGGAGTCAGAAGTCAGAAGACGGGAGGTTCATGTGATTCCGGCAAAATCATTCCTCGACTTGACCCTTTGGCAGAAAGCTCATCGCTTTGTGCTCGATGTATATCGTTTTACAGCGGGTTTTCCTCGATCGGAACTGTATGGGTTGTCGGTTCAGTTTCGTCGTTCAGCAGTATCGATACCCGCCAATATTGCGGAAGGTTTTCGAAAATCAGGCAAGGCGGACAAGATACGATTCCTCAATATTGCCCAAGGTTCTCTTGAAGAATCCCGGTATTATCTGATTCTTTCGCATGATCTTGGATATGGATCAATTGATCATTTATGGAATCTGCTGGAGGAAGTCAGTAAAATGCTGGAAGCCTATTCGACAGCCATTCAAAAAAATCGAAATTGATACAGCCTTCCACATTCTGACTCCTGACTTCTGACCCCTAACTCCTGACTTCTGACTTCTGACTCCTGACTCCTGTTATTCACATGCGTACCATCATCCACCTGAATGTCGCCGATTTTGCCGCAGCCGTCGAAACCGTTCTCGATTCGAGGCTTTCGGGGAGGCCGCTCATCGTCGCAGCGGGTGCATCCCGGGTATATGACATGAACGAGGCGGCCTATCGAATGGGAGTGCGCAAACACATGTCGATCGCTGCGGCTCGAAGGCGGTGTCGGGATGCAACGGTTGTGCTCAGTCGTCCAGATCGTTACGCCCGGGCCATGCAGGAAATGGTGAAACGGGCGGCGGCATTCACCCCGCGGGTCGAACCCGGGGATACAGACGGTCATCTGTTTCTGGACGTCACCGGAACGGGACGGCTGCATGGCTCGGCCCTCGATGTGGCCTGGCGGTTGCGGCGGCAGATGCGCTCCGATTTGGGAATCGACCCCATCTGGTCGGTTGCTCCGTCCAAACGGGTGGCCAAAACCGCAACCCGCCTCGTGAAGCCCAGCGGCGAATATGTCGTTGCCGAAGGCGAGGAGGCTCGGTTTCTGGCCGATCTGCCGCTCGAGATCGTGGCGGGTTTCGAAGCCGAAGACATCGCGAAGCTGCGTTCCCTCCATCTGGTTCGGCCTCGGGACATTGCCCGGCTTTCCGACGATGTGCTCGAAGATGTGTTCGGATCTCGGGCGAGCTACATTCGGGATGTGATTCTCGGCATCGACGCATCGCCCGTCCGCGGCCTCGATGAGGTACCTGCGGCCATTCGTCTGGAAAAAGGGTTCGATCCGGATACCGAGGATCCGCAATGGGTGGAAGGCGGTTTGTTTTCTCTGGTGGAACGGGCGGGGGCGGAAATCCGGCGGATGGGGCTATCGGCATCGATGGTGTCGGTGCGGCTGACGTATGCCGACGGGGGTACGATCGTTCGGCGCTTTTCCTGCAAACCGGCCACTGCCATCGACGCCCGGCTCTTCGAGGCGGCCCGATCGGCGCTTTCGCTGTGCTGGTGCAGACGGATTCGAATCCGGCACATCGTGCTCACCTGCTCGAAGCTGGTTTTCCCATCCGCCCAGCTTCCCCTTTTCGAGGATCCTCTCGAAGCCCGCCAGAGCCGGCTGTGTGCAGTGATCGATACCATCCGGTCCCGCTTCGGCCGGGGAATGCTCATGACGGGCCGGGGAATGGCGGAGGCTGTTTACACCGCTTCATAATGAAACCGACAGGCTAAAATATGAAGCTCATCAACTGTAACGGTGTAAACCAGCCGATGTTCGTGATCGATACGTCGACTCCAAAAACCAGACAATTCGAAGCGCAGCAACTCTGGTTTCCCGATTCCATCATAAGGCGACCGTTGGATATCTCGAATCAGTTCATTGATCCGTTTAAGCTTTCTGCGATCTTGATGAAACCAGAAAATGTAATCTTCCCATGCTCGTGGGTGGAAGACAATCTTCATTCAACCTCGATCAAAGCATGTTCTTTTCCCGTTCCCTTTTGAAAGCTTTCGATGCTTTCCCGCAATCGCCGGGCCATCACAGGACTGCTCAGCAAATAGATCGTTTCTTGAATCGATGACCATTCTTCCTGGGAAATCAATACGGCGTTGCCGTGTTTTCCCTGAATCACGATGGGTTGACGAGAGGCAAGCGTTTCATCGATCCATTGGTGGATGTTGCATCCCGCTTCTTCGGCCGTAATGGTTGGCATGGAACACCTCCGGAGCGTTTGGGTTTGTTTCATGATGTGCAGGATTGAGTGCTTTTTGTCAAGATAAGCATGAAATAGATAGGCATGAAACGGATCGATAAGGATATGCTCCCGATTCTGGTCCGATCCCATTTTTCCCTGATGAAGGCCACCGCATCCCCCGAGGCCCTGTGCGCTTCGGCGAAGGCCATGGGGTACTCGGCGCTGGCGCTCACCGATACGAACAACCTCTACGGGTTGTGGGAATTTATGGCGGCATGTCGGCGTCATGGGATTCGGCCGATTATCGGGGTGGAGTTGGACGACGCCGGAAAATGGCTGGGCCGTGTCATCGGAAACGGTCCGGCAGATGGTACCGGCTCCGGTCGTGTGATCTGTCTTGCGGCTACATCCGAAGGCTTTTCGCATCTGTGCAGACTCGTTTCCCTGCGGCATGCCGTCACAGATGCCGCCGTCCATCCCGCCTTTTCCCGAACACGTTTCTCCGATTCTGCAGGAAAGCGACCATCGAACGCCGATCCCGGGGATTTGCCCGAAGCCTTTCGAGGGATCGTCTGGCTTACCGATTCCCCCACCATCCTCGTCCTGCTGCACGACTTCGGCCTCGAGCCCTGGGCGCTTCTGTCCGCAGCAACACCTTCGGCTTGGCGGGGGCTTGTCCGGGAGGCCCGGGCCAGAAACATCCCCATCGTCGCGGCTGCCGACAACCGGGTTCTCACCCAGACGGAGGAGGAAACGACCCGATACCGGTTGCTTCGGGCCATCGACGGCAACACCACCATCCACCGGCTTCGCGATTCCCACGGTATTTCCGATCCAATGCCGCTTTTTCCGGAATCGGCCTACAGAACCCGGTTCGCCTGCTTTCCCGAAGCCATCGACAACACGGATCGCCTTCTCGAGGCCATCTCCTTCACGGGCCCGGATACCCGGATCGTCATGCCCGAATGGCACGATCCGGCCAGGCCCGGTCTCGATGCCGAAACGGCCCTGGCCGAGGACGCCCGCGCCGGGGCCGTCGCTCGCTACGGGGAGCCGCTTCCAGAGGCCGTCGTCCAAAGGCTCAAGCACGAAATGTCGATGATCCGAAGGATGGGCTTCTGCGGGTATTTTCTGATCGTCCGGGACATCGTCCGTCAGAGCCCCCGCACCTGTGGCAGGGGATCGGGTGCGGCATCGCTGGTGGCCTACTGCTTGGGCATCACGAACGTATGCCCGATCCGCCACCATCTCTATTTCGAGCGGTTTCTCAATCCGGGCCGCACCGATCCGCCCGATATCGACGTGGATTTCGCCTGGGACGAACGGGAAACCGTCATTGCCGGGGTATTGTCCTCGTTTTCGGGGCACGCCGCCATGGTATCGAGCCTGATCCGGTTTCAGCCCCGGATGGCCCTTCGGGAAACGGCCCGAGCCTTCGGTGTTCCCGAGACCGCCATTTCGGCCGTCACCCGTTGTCTTCCCGGCTACTGGCATGCGGACGATGTCGATCCCGAAACCTTCGCCTCCCGGATCGCCGCATTTCCGAAAACTCGGAGCATCGATTTCCCTGAGCCATGGCCCGTCATCTGCCGCTTGGCTGCAGGGCTGGTGGGCATGCCTCGGCATCTCATGCTGCATCCGGGAGGGGTTGTCATCACGCCGGGACCGATCGATCGCCATTGCCCCGTCGAACCGTCGGCCGAGGGGCTTCCCATGCTGCAGTGGGACAAGGACGGGGTGGAGGATGCGGGGCTTGTCAAGATCGATCTCTTGGGAAACCGAAGCCTTGCCGTGATCCGGGATGCGCTTCGGACGGTTGCGGCATCCGGCCGGCCGATCGACGAGCTTCGGTGGCATCCGGAAGACGATGCCGCCACCCAGGCAACCATCGCAGCAGGGCGGACCATGGGCTGCTTCTACATTGAAAGTCCGGCCATGCGGCTTTTGCAGCAGAAGGCGGGCCGGGGGGATTTCGAGCATCTCGTGCTGCACTCGAGCATCATCCGCCCTGCGGCCAACGACTGGATCGAGGAATATCTCGGAAGGCTGCACGGAAAACCGTGGAAGCCTCTCGATCCGACGCTGACGGACGTGCTTTCGGAAACCTACGGCATCATGGTCTATCAGGAAGATGTCTCGCGGGCTGCTGTTGCCATGGCCGGATTTTCGCACGAAGAGGCGGACAGGCTCCGCAAGGTCCTTTCCAAGAAGGACCGGGCCCTGCATCTGGTTCAGTTCAGACGGCGCTTCGAGGAGGGAGCCCGGCGCAACGGCGTTTCGACCGAAGCCATCGAGACGGCCTGGAACATGATGATGAGCTTTGACGGATACTCCTTCTGCAAGCCCCACAGCGCTTCCTATGCCCGGGTGTCGTTTCAGGCGGCCTATCTCAAGACCCATTTTCCGGCCGAGTTCATGGCGGCCGTTCTGCGAAACCGAGGGGGTTTTTATTCGACGGCCGCCTATGTGTCGGAAGCACGGCGGATGGGGCTTGTGGTGCTGGGTCCGGATGTGAACGAGAGCGGGACGGGCTGGGCGGGACGAAACGGGGTGCTTCGGGCGGGGCTCGATGCGGTTGCAGGGCTTCGGGAATCGACACTTTCCGCCATTTCGGAGGCCAAGGCGAAGCGGCCGTTTGATTCTGTGGACGATTTCTTCGAGCGGATCGATCTGAGCGATACCGAAGCTCGGCATCTCATCGATTGCGGCGCCTTCGACGGAATCGCACGAGGGGAGAACCGGGCCATGTTGCACTGGCGCTGGATGCGCCATCGCCGGATATCGACCGTCCGAGGGGGAAACCTCCGGCTTTTTGAACCCCAGGCGGAATACGGTACCGCACCGCCGTTGCCGGAAGGGGACGAGCTGGATCGGCTGCGGCGGGAATACCGGGTGCTCGGGTTTCTCTGCGATCGGCATCCGCTCAGCCTGTTCCGGGGGGCGAAGGTGTTGCGGAAGACGATTCGATCGGAAGACCTGCCCTCCCGGATCGGAAGAAGGGTGGCGATAGCGGCCTGGCCCGTCTGCCACAAGACCGTTCACGCCCGAAACGGCGAACGAATGGCGTTCTTCACCTTCGAGGACGAAAACGGGCTCATCGAAACGGTTCTGTTTCCGGATGTCTACGAACGAACCATCCATCGGCTGGCGGCTGACGGGCCGGTGATTCTTTCCGGAACGCCGGAAAACCAATGGGGAGCCGTAGTGCTGCATGTTACGGCGGTTGATCCCTTGGGAAGAAAGTAATGCGACCAACATTCCCGCGATCCTGTGCATGGCGAAAAGCTTTCGCTGCCCCTGGGGATCAAAATGCACTCTGTCATTTCCGAGCGATGCAGGAATTCAGAACATAGGGTTACGCTCGACCTTGAAAGGGCGACCGGGTCAGTCAGACCTACAGGTTTTCGCACTACGCATCTTGTCTTTGAGCGATAAATTGCTTGACTTTTTTAACGAGCACCTTTATAAATCGCTGCTCGATTGAGCCTTTGAGCCTTGATGGACGAGACGTTTCAGGGCTTATCGGATCCTCTTGCAGAATCTATGGCGATGTAGCTCAGCTGGTCAGAGCATGCGGCTCATATCCGCAGTGTCCGGGG
>CAZJXF010000008.1:0-49906 GCA_964549995.1 uncultured Desulfatirhabdium sp.
AAAGGCGGTTCTCCCCCCATGCTCAGGCCCGGAAAAACCCCAAAATCGGGGGTAGAACGATTTTTTGCGAGGCCGTCATTCATCACTCGACATATACCTTTTGCCCAGGTAGCAGGCGGGTTTTCTCTGTCAAGTTGTTGATGCTCAAGAAGCGTTCGATCGGCATTTTGTGCGTTCTGGCGATGGACGTGGGGCTGTCTCCCTTTTTGACCTCGTATTTTTTCAGAGCGACGAGCGGTTTGGCGGCGGAAGCCGATTCAACAGGTATCTGAAGAATTTGCCCGATCGTTAGATTGATCGTATTGAAATTATTGAGCTTCTGGATGGCATGAACCGTCGTTCCATAGCGGTTTGCGATACTGAACAGATTCTCACCTTTTTGAACCGTGTGTAGAATGGGCGCTCTTGGATCGATTTTAGATGTGGCCTTTGTGGGTTTTGCAGGCCCCATGGCCGGCTTGGACTGAGCGGATGCCACCGTTTTTGGAGAAGGATAGGGTAGAAAAAGTGCTGTTCCCGGTTTGAGAT
Source organism: uncultured Desulfatirhabdium sp. (assembly GCA_964549995.1). Classification (GTDB taxonomy): domain Bacteria; phylum Desulfobacterota; class Desulfobacteria; order Desulfobacterales; family Desulfatirhabdiaceae; genus Desulfatirhabdium. Next base: position 529 of record CAZJXF010000008.1, read on the forward strand.
GGGCCGATTGGGGGATCTTGTTCAGTTTGGCAATTTCGGATGTGGGGATGCCATATTTCTTGGCGATCGATGAAAGCGTTTCTCCCTTGGCGACCAGGTGCGTGGAGGGCTTTATATCCGGTTTTGGAGAAGTCTCCGTGGAAGGTTCCGAAGCATCCGGAATTTCGTCCAATTTCGAGAGCAGCAGATCTCGGGTTCCAGGAGGAATTCTCAGCGTATAGCCTTCTGCCGGGGTGATGTCGAGGCGTAGCTCCGGATTCAGCAGTTTCAGATAGGATAAAGGAGTATCGGTCGCTTCGGCGACATGTTTCAAATGAATATTGCGAAAAATATCAATCGTTTCAAATGTCAGTGGAGCCTCAGGGGAAATATCCTCCAGTCCATATTTTTTTGGATCGGAAACAATGTGCAGGGTGGCGATGAACCGTGGCACATAGCGGGCCGTCTCCTGAGGTAACTTCTCATATAAATCCCAGAAATTATCGAGATAGTTGATATGTTGGCTGCTGATGGTTCGAAGGACGCGGTTTTCACCGCAATTGTAGGCAGCCAGAGCGGTTTCCCAATCCCCAAAAAGACCGTGAAGTTCTTTCAGATAGGAAATGGCGGCTCGTGTCGCCTTATAAGGGTCCAGCCGCTCATCGACATATTGATCCCGGTTCAATCCGAAACGATACCCCGTGGAAGCGATAAACTGCCAGAGGCCAAGGGCACGGGCGGATGAAAAAGCGTTGCTTTTAAAACCGCTTTCGATCAGGGGTAACCAGGAGAGTTCTTTTGGTAGACCCTCCTTGACAAGTTCAGCCACGATCCATTCACGGTACCTACCGGAGCGCTGATAGGCATTCATAAAGAAATCTTTTTCGGCACCTTTGGTCAGGAGATCGATTTCAGCTTGAACATGGCGGTTCATGGACATGGGGATGACATTGTGGTTCGCAGGTCGGACAAGGTTTCGGGAAGAATAGATTTCCATGATCCGTTTGGAAATCAGAAGTCGTAAGTCGTCTTTTTGCTGATTCAGTCGGGGTCTGCCCTGAGTATTCAATTTGAGGATAAGCGAATAGGCTGAATCCAGGGCCTGAAGCGCGTTGTCGAGCTTGCCTTTTTGCCAGAAGTCCTGTGCCAGCTGACAGTAATCGATGGCTTCATCCAAAATGTTCTGGTTTTCGACGCCGAGATCGATCGTATCGTCATCAGTAGGTCTGGAAAAGGAATCGTTGTCGTCATCGAAGGTTCTTCGAATTCGGGATCGATCTCCAGGACGCGAGAAGGAGGATGAAGGCGTTAAAGCAGCGGATTCAGAAAGTTTGGATGCGATCGCATTTTCTTGGGATTGATCTTTCGATAAGGATTCTGTGGGAGATTTCGTATGGGAACATCCGAACAGGAGGGGGATCAAAAGAAGGAGAAAAAGGAAAGTCAAGGGGCGATTAATGCGGATGACGGGTTTAAAAAGGGATTGCATTGAGAAAAACTCCCTTGGAAGAAATCGGATTTCACCATATCATGACACGAGGTCATCGGGTTGCTTTGCGCACGGAGCGATAGCCAGATCGGTCTCATTATCCGGAAAACGGAAGCCCTGTCAAGCCTGATAACGATTTGCAGCCTTGATAAAAGGTACAAAAAGAAAAAGCTTGATTTTTTCATTCGCCGCTGGTAGATAGAGCGGTCTTTTTTGGAAATGAGCATGCCGCTCCTAAAATAGGAACGGTGTGTGCATGAATGCCAGCGTAGCTCAGCTGGTAGAGCTACTGATTTGTAATCAGTGGGTCGGGGGTTCGAATCCCTTCGCTGGCTCCAGGAAGGGCGAATCATGTTTGGGTGGGGTTCCCGAGCGGCCAAAGGGAACAGACTGTAAATCTGTCGGCGATGCCTTCGGAGGTTCAAATCCTCCCCCCACCACCATTCAGATCCAATGGTCATCTGTAGGAGATGGAATCCTCCTTGTATTCCATCGCGAAATGTACTACATGACTGATTGTCTGCTATCCATCCAAAAGCCGCAGGTTGCTGTGAGGGAAGCAGAAAGAGAACCCATCTAAAGCGGGAGTAGCTCAGTTGGTAGAGCTCCAGCCTTCCAAGCTGGATGTCGCGAGTTCGAGCCTCGTCTCCCGCTCCATTCCGATGAGTCTCGGCAGCAGGTCAGCCTGTCGGTGCATTCCGAAGTAAGGCCCACGTAGCTCAGTAGGTAGAGCGCTTCCTTGGTAAGGAAGAGGTTCACCGGTCCGATTCCGGTCGTGGGCTCCATCCATACAGAAACGATTCATCAGAAAGATCACGATTTCGAAGAATTTGATAGGAGGAAAAGCGATGGCAAAGGAAAAGTTTGAGCGCAAGAAGCCGCATGTGAATGTGGGGACGATTGGTCACATCGATCATGGGAAGACGACGTTGACGGCGGCGATCACGAAGCACAATGCGTTGAGGGGTTTGGCGCAGTATGTGCCGTTTGATCAGATCGACAAGGCGCCCGAGGAGAAGGAGCGGGGGATTACGATAGCGACGGCGCATGTGGAGTACGAGACGCCGAACCGTCATTATGCGCATGTAGACTGTCCTGGGCATGCGGACTACATCAAGAACATGATCACGGGCGCAGCCCAGATGGATGGAGCGATTTTGGTGGTAGCGGCGGACGATGGTCCGATGCCGCAGACCCGGGAGCACATTCTGTTGGCGCGTCAGGTGGGTGTTCCGAAGATTGTGGTGTTTTTGAACAAGTGCGACATGGTGGATGATCCGGAGCTGATCGAGCTGGTGGAATTGGAACTTCGGGAGCTTCTGAACAAATATGAATTTCCTGGGGATGATACGCCGATCATTCGGGGCAGTGCGCTGAAGGCGTTGGAGAGCGACGATCCGAAGAGCCCGGAGGCCAAGTGTATCTTTGAGTTGATGGATGCCATAGACAGTTTCATTCCGGAGCCGCAGCGGGATATCGACAAGCCCTTCCTGATGCCGATCGAGGATGTGTTCAGCATATCGGGTCGTGGAACGGTGGTGACGGGGCGTGTGGAGCGTGGGATCATCAAGGTTGGGGATACGGTAGAGATCGTTGGGATTCGGCCGACGCAGAAGACGGTGTGTACGGGAGTGGAGATGTTCCGCAAGCTTCTGGATGAGGGGCGTGCAGGAGACAACATCGGGATTCTGCTGCGGGGGACCAAGCGTGAGGAAGTCGAGCGCGGGCAAGTGGTGGCGCAGCCGGGGTCGATCACGCCGCATACGAAGTTCAAGGCGGAGGTGTACATCCTGAGCAAGGAAGAAGGAGGGCGTCACACGCCGTTTTTCAAGGGATATCGGCCGCAGTTTTATTTTCGGACGACAGACGTCACCGGGGTACTGACCCTTCCGGAAGGAGTGGAGATGGTGATGCCCGGAGACAACGTGACGGTGTCGGTGGAGCTGATTACCCCCATTGCCATGGAGAAGGAGTTGCGGTTTGCGATCCGGGAAGGCGGTCGAACGGTCGGTGCCGGTGTGGTCAGTGAAATCATCGAATAGACTTCGACATGGATGTCCCGAGTCTCAAGGCGGTCGGCTCGGGGATGACGTGATCGAAGGCTGAAGGGTGGATACATGAGAGTAATCGTAACGTTGTCCTGTACGGAATGTAAACAGCGAAACTATACAACAACCAAAAATAAGAAAACCACTCCCGACAAGCTCGAATTCAGCAAGTATTGTCGGTTTTGCAAGAAACACACGAAACATAAAGAGTCCAAGTAGATCCGGCGCCCAAGATGGGATGTGGATGATCCATATTCGTGAACCCAAATAGGCCAGTAGCTCTAACGGTAGAGCGTCGGACTCCAAATCCGAATGCTGGGGGTTCGAATCCCTCCTGGCCTGCCACCTCAGCAATCCAAGGAAAAGCTCAAAGATATTGGGTCGAGATTCGAAAACCAACGCTTTGGGCTTTCTCCTTTTTTGGGAGAAGAATGGGAAGATTACTGAAAAAGAAGGACCCTGTACAAAAAAAGAAGAAATCGGGCGAAGGCGAAGATCGACGAAATTCCCAGGCAGATGCTTCTCCGGTCATTCAAAGTCTTTCCACTTCTGGACAAGCAGTCGCTGCGCGTGAATCCGCCCCTCCTACGACACTGCCCAAATTGCCATTGGATCGTAGTCGGTTGCCCATCTTGACCAACAACCGATATATTGCCAACAGCATTCAGTTCCTGAGAGAAGTGCGTGTCGAACTGAAGAAGGTGACTTGGCCGACACGGAAGCAGACGATCGGGTCGACCATTGCGGTGATCGTCCTTGTTTTGATCATATCCTTGTTTTTGGGCCTGATCGATATCGGGCTTTCCAGTCTGCTGCAGTTGATTTTGAAGTAGGGGGGATTCGTGTCGAAAAAATGGTATGTTGTCCATGTCTATTCCGGATTTGAAAAACGGGTGAAGCAGACGCTCGAAGAGCGTATCGCTTCCTCGAAACATCCGGAAAAATTTGGACAGGTTCTGATCCCGACAGAACAGGTGGTGGAACTTGTCAAGGGAAAGAAGAAAACGACATCCCGCAAGTTCTATCCCGGATACATTCTTGTTCAAATGGAACTCGACGACGAGACCTGGCATATCGTCAACGATACACCCAAGGTGACGGGTTTTCTGGGAGGCAAGACGACGCCGTCGGCCTTATCCGATGAAGATGCTCTGGCGATATTGGGCAGAATGGAATCCGGTAAACAAAAACCGCTTCCGAAATTTCAATTCGAGCCGGGCGATGAAATCCGGGTCATCGAAGGTCCCTTCAACAATTTCATCGGCACTGTCGACGAAGTCAATGTCGAAAAGGGAAAGATTCGTGTGCTGGTCAGTATCTTCGGAAGGTCCACACCGGTTGAACTGGACTTTATGCAAGTGACCAAAACCTGATGGAACGCACTTCTTTCATACACGAATCCAAAGCGATCCATTCCGAGAATTGTGAAACGGTGGTTTTCAACCATACAAAACATCTTCCTCATACGCACGTTTAATCGTATCTTCGGATGAATTAGGAGTACTCGAACATGGCTAAAAAAGTAGTCGCTCAAGTCAAGCTTCAGGTGATGGCCGGTAAAGCCAACCCTTCACCTCCCATTGGACCGGCACTCGGCCAGCACGGTGTCAATCTGATGGAATTCTGCAAGAGCTTCAATGCCCGAACGGCAAACGAAGAAGGGATGATTATTCCGGTTGTCGTCACCGTCTATCAGGACCGATCTTTTACGTTCATCACCAAGACGCCGCCTGCTTCTGTGTTGTTGAAAAAAATGGCCAATGTGCAGAAGGGAGCCTCCGATCCGAAGAGAGAACGCATCGGACGACTGACCAAAGAGCAGGTTATGCAGATCGCCAAAATGAAAATGGAAGATTTGAATGCCAACGATCTTGATTCCGCTACGAGAATCATCATGGGTACGGCACGGAGTATGGGGATCGAAATCGTTTCATGAGAAGGAGTCTATCGAAATATGGCAACCAGGGGTAAGAAATTCATTGAATCCAAGAGAAAAGTCGATACGACAAAGCGATACAGCTTGAGCGAAGCCGTCCAACTGGCCATTGAATCTTCCTATGCAAAATTCAACGAGAGCATCGATATAGCTGTCCGACTTGGCGTGGATCCCCGTCATGCGGATCAGATGGTACGTGGTACCGTCGTTCTTCCAAACGGACTGGGAAAAACCGTGCGTGTCCTCGTTTTTGCGAAGGGCGACAAGGAAAAAGAAGCTCTTGAAGCCGGTGCGGATTATGCCGGTGGGGATGAACTTGTCGAAAAGATCAAGAACGGTTGGCTCGATTTCGATAAGGCGGTTGCAACCCCCGACATGATGGGCGTTGTCGGAAAAATTGGAAAGATTCTGGGCCCAAGGGGGCTGATGCCGAATGCCAAAACCGGAACGGTGACTTTCGATGTTGCAAAAGCCGTGAATGAACTGAAGGCGGGTAAGATCGATTTCCGAACTGAAAAAGCCGGCATCGTCCATGCGCCGATGGGCAAGGTATCGTTTGGTGTGGATAAGATTCTGCAGAACATGAATGCCTTTCTTGAAACAATTTTGAAGCTGAAACCATCCGCCAGCAAAGGCACCTATGTACGCAGCATCGCCGTTTCAACAACGATGGGGCCAGGAATCAAAGTCGATACGTCATCCATGAGAACGCTATAAACTGGTGTTGGTACAAACCCCGGTGCCTGTTCATTCGGTTGTTGCCGCAGGCGCCGGATATACCTGTCGAAGACCGTGGGTACACCTGTTGGTGTTTAATCGGCATTGCTGACCTACCGAGATGGGAAGCAGACCAAAGCGGGCTCCGTTTATTGCGGAAATCCGAAACGATCGCCGAAATCCTCCGGTTGTACAGAAACAGAAAGGAGGTGTGAACACGTGAGAATTCTCAAGAAGCAAGAGATCGTCGGAGAATTGAAGGAAAAATTCGAGCGCTCGAAAGTCGTCATTGCCACCAATTATGTGGGATTGAACGTCGCTCAGATGAATGCCCTTCGACGAAAGCTGCGGGAAACGGGTAGCGAGTACCATGTTGTCAAAAACACGCTGCTACACCGGGCTGCAGAAGGGAACACGGCGGAATCCTTGAGGGAATATTTCAAGGGGAATACGGCCGTTGCTTTCCATCTTTCGGATCCAGTGGCTCCAGCCAAGGTGTTGATCGACTTCATGAAGGAAAACGAGAAGCTGGTCATCAAGGCGGGTTCTTTGGGTGGAAAACTCGTATCCGTCGACGGCATCAAAGCTCTGGCGGATCTGCCTTCCCGTGACGTGCTGCTGGGTCAACTGTTGTCCGTCATGAATGGTGTACCGACGTCTCTTGTCCGGGTGCTCTCCGGAGTGCCGCAGAAATTGTTGAATGTACTGACTGCCATTAAAGATCAACGGCAGTCTGCTGAATCGTAGAATAGAAACGAAAAGAAAACTGGAGGAAATCGTCATGTCCAATATTACGAAAGCAGATGTTATTGAATTCATAGCCAATATGACCGTTTTGGAACTCTCTGAACTGGTCAAGGAGCTGGAAGAAAAATTCGGCGTCAGTGCGGCGGCACCTGTCGCAATGATGGCTGCTGCTCCTGTTGCCGGTGCTGCGGTTGCCGCTGAGGCCGAGAAGACCGAATTTGATGTGATCCTGACCGGATTCGGTGACAAGAAAATCAATGTCATCAAAGAAGTACGTACGGTCACCGGTTTGGGTCTGAAGGAAGCCAAAGATTTGGTGGAAGGTGTGCCGAAGCCGCTCAAGGAAGGCGTTTCCAAGGAAGAGGCCGAAAAAATCAAGTCCATCATCGAAGCTGCCGGTGGTACCGTCGAGATCAAGTAGTCAATCCTTCCTACAATTCGAGTCGTTTTTCGGATGGGATACGAAGATGGCCATCTTCTATCCCATCCATTCTTTTCAGAATCGATCAGTGGAGACTCCATGACCCAAATGCCCACAGCCGTCAGGCGAATTCGAAAAAATTTCGGCAAGATCAAGAAGATCATCGATATTCCGGACTTGATCGGAATTCAGAAAGAATCGTACGCCCGGTTTCTTCAGATGGACGTTGAACCGGAAAAACGTCGGGATATTGGGTTGCAGGCGGTTTTTCAATCGGTTTTTCCGATAAAGGATTTTACCGGTAGTGCATCACTCGAATTTGTCAGTTATAGCTTCGCTGAAGTCAAAAGCTCTATCGAAGATTGCATTCAACGCGGGACCACGTATGAAGTTCCCTTGAAACTGAAGGTCCGTCTGGTTGTCTACAATACGGAACAGTCCGGTTCCGCGCCGACGGTGCGCGATATCAAGGAACAGGAAATCTATTTCGGTACTCTTCCGTTGATGACGGATAAGGGGACGTTCATCATCAACGGTACGGAACGGGTCACCGTGAGCCAGCTCCATCGATCCTCCGGTGTCTTTTTCGATCATGACAAAGGGAAGACCCACACCAGCGGGAAATTGATCTACAGCTCACGGATCATTCCGGTGCGCGGTTCCTGGATCGATATGGAAATCGATCCCAAGGACATTCTGTATATCCGAATCGATCGACGGAGGAAATTCCCGCTCACCCTGCTGCTGAAGGCTTTCGGATATTCCAACGAAGATCTTCTGGCGTATTATTACGATCTGGAAACCATACTCCAGAAGGAAGGTCAGTTCTTCAAGCTTCTCGATGAAAACCTGATCAAAGGTCAGAAGGCGAGCAAGGACATCCTGGATCCGGAGACCGGAGAAATTCTCGTCAAGAAGGGTAAGGTCGTCAACATCAAAGCAGTCAAGCGGTTAAAAGCCGAAGGGGTCGAAATGATCCCGATCGACGAGAGTGAACTCATCGGTAAGGTTTCGGCTTTCGCTGTTCGGTCCGCCCAAGGGGAGGAAGTCCTTGTCAAGTCCAATGAGGTGCTGGACGAGGAAGCGATCGCCAGGATCCGGAAGCACGGCATCGAACGCTTTACGATCCTCTTTATGGATGGATCGGGGGCAGGGGATATTCTTCGAAAAACCCTCATGCTCGACAAAGTGCAAACCCGGCAGGAGGCGATGGTCGAGCTGTATCGTCGGTTGCGACCCGGGAATCCGGCCACCCAGGAGGTCGCCCAAGAATTCGTCGACCATTTGTTTTTTAAGAGCGCTCTCTACGATCTTTCCGGTGTGGGTCGACTCAAGGTCAATCAAAGCCTCAATTTGAGATGTGCGCCGGATCTTCGAATCTTGCGCCGGGAAGACATTCTTGCCACTGCCCAACACTTGATTCACCTCCGTCAAACGCAGGGAACGGTCGACGATATCGATCATCTGGGGAACCGACGGGTGCGGGCTGTGGGTGAGCTTCTCGAGAATCAATATCGTATCGGGCTGGTCCGCATGGAACGGGCGATCAAAGAGCGCATGAGTCTTCAGGACATCGATTCCATCATGCCCAATGACCTGGTGAACCCGAAGCCGGTTTCGGCAGTCATCAAGGAATTTTTCGGTACGAGTCAGCTCAGCCAGTTCATGGATCAGACCAATCCGCTTTCCGAAACCACCCACAAACGTCGCTTGAGTGCGCTGGGGCCTGGAGGGTTGACGCGGGAACGGGCTGGATTCGAGGTACGTGACGTTCATCCGTCGCATTACGGGCGAATCTGTCCCATCGAGACACCGGAAGGTCCCAATATCGGGTTGATCGTATCTCTCAGCTCCTATGCACGGGTGAATGAATACGGGTTCATCGAAACGCCCTATCGGGTCGTCCGAAACGGTCAGGTGACGGGGGAAATCCGCTTTCTCAGCGCTTTTGACGAGAAAAAATCACCGATCGCTCAGGCAAACGCCGAATTGACCCCGGATGGAAAGTTCGTAAGGCCGAGCGAAACTTGTCGTGTCGAAGGTGAATTCACGATCGTTCCGGCGGAACAGATCGAACTGATGGACATTTCACCGAATCAGTTGGTGAGCGTTTCCGCCTCTCTCATCCCCTTTCTCGAAAATGACGATGCCAACCGAGCCCTCATGGGATCGAACATGCAGCGGCAGGCTGTCCCGCTGCTGATGAACGAGGCCCCTCTTGTCGGGACGGGAATCGAAGGGGTGGTGGCTCGGGATTCCGGTATTGCCATTGTTGCTTCTCGGGATGGGATCATCGAATATGTCGATTCATCCCGAATCGTTGTCAGGCATGCCCTTCGAACCGATACCCATCAGAGTCCGGTGACCATTTATCGGTTGAACAAATTTACCCGTTCCAATCAGGGGACGTGCTTCAACCATCGGCCGATCGTTCGAAAAGGTCAGATCGTTCGAAAGGGAGATGTCATTGCCGATGGTCCAGCCACCGATCACGGAGAATTGGCTCTGGGAAAGAACGTGACCGTCGCTTTCATGCCGTGGGGTGGGTACAATTTCGAAGATTCCATTTTGGTCAGCGAGCGTCTCGTACGGGAAGGGGTTTATACATCGATCCACATCGAAGAATTTGAGGTCGTATCGCGCGATACCAAGCTCGGAAAGGAAGAAATCACACGGGATATTCCCAATGTCGGCGAGGACGCCCTTCGGAATTTGGATGAAAGCGGGATCATTCGTCTTGGAGCGGAAGTCGGACCAGGGGATATTCTAGTGGGGAAGATCACGCCCAAGGGGGAAACCCAGCTTTCTCCCGAAGAAAAGTTGCTCCGCGCCATTTTCGGGGAAAAGGCCGGCGATGTGAAGGATACATCCCTTCGAGTGCCCCCGGGCATTCAGGGGATCGTCATCGATGCCAAGGTCTTTACCCGAAGAGGGGGGGACAAGGACGATCGTACCCGAAAAATCGAGGATGATGAAATCGCGGCTCTCGAAAAAGATATCGAAGATGAAAAGCACATTCTCGAGGTGGCTACACAGGAGAAACTCCAGGAACTCCTGGTCGGGCAAACCTGCAGCGTTTCTCTGAAGAAGGGCAAGAAGGTGTTGGTTCCGAAGGGCGAGGCGATCACTGCCCAGATGATCGAGGATATCCACCCGGAACAGCTTGAAGGCATTGTTTTGGCGGATGCGGAACGATCGGAGGCCGTTCATCGTGTCATCGACACCTATCGAAACGCCAAACAAGTGATCCAAGAGAAATTCGAGCGCTCCGCGAATCGCTATGAAAAAGGGGACGATCTCGCTCCGGGTGTCATCAAGATGGTCAAGGTCTATGTGGCCATGAAACGGAAGCTTTCGGTCGGCGACAAGATGGCGGGACGGCATGGAAACAAGGGGGTTGTGTCCTGTATCCTTCCGGAAGAAGACCTCCCCTATTTCGAGGATGGCACGCCGGTCGATATGATCCTGAACCCGCTCGGCGTTCCCTCGCGAATGAATGTCGGTCAGGTTCTCGAAATCCACCTGGGCTATGCGGCCAGAGGACTGGGCAAGCAGATCGAGCGCTTCCTACAACAGAATCGGATGGACTTGCTGAAAGAGAAATACCGTCGAATCTTTTCGACGGATACCGAGCAGGATCGGGAAGCATTGGCCTATCTCGAGTCACTTCCCGAAGAGGAGCTGATGCAGGTGTCCCGCAACTGGACGAAGGGGGTGCCCATGGCTACCCCTGTCTTCGATGGTGCCAAGGAGATCGAAATCAAAAACCTTCTGGAAGAAGCCGGGTTGCCGCGAACGGGCCAGACGACGTTGTACGATGGGAGGACAGGCGAGCCATTCCGCCAGAAGATCACTGTCGGTACGATGTATATGCTCAAGCTCCACCATCTGGTCGACGACAAGATCCATGCCCGTTCGATCGGGCCCTATTCTCTGGTGACACAACAGCCGCTCGGAGGCAAGGCCCAGTTCGGTGGTCAGCGATTGGGCGAAATGGAGGTTTGGGCCATGGAAGCCTATGGCGCAGCCAATACCCTGCAGGAATTTCTGACGGTGAAATCGGATGATATGGCGGGGAGGACACGGATGTATGAAAAGATCGTCAAAGGAAAGAATACGCTCGAACCCGGTATTCCGGAGTCCTTCAAGGTGCTGACCAGCGAGCTGAAGGCGTTGGGGCTGGATATCGCCCTGCTGGAAGAACCACCCGATTCGAAATAGCCGCTGAATGGGGCAACTGGGCGAAGGATCAACGGTTGGGGGTGCCTTCCGATGCGGAGGACATCCGGCCAGGTCACGATCGATAGATAAGGAGAAGATTGTTGGAAGCCTATTCCGATTTTTTCGCTAAGCCTGTAGATCCGAAAAAATTCATCGGGGTTCAAATCGCACTGGCTTCTTCGGAGCAGATTCTCGAATGGTCGCATGGGGAGATCAAGAAGCCGGAAACCATCAATTATCGGACGTTCAAGCCGGAACGGGATGGATTGTTCTGCGCAAAGATTTTTGGTCCTACCAAGGATTATGAATGCAATTGCGGAAAATACAAACGCATGAAGCACAGAGGGGTCATCTGTGAAAAATGCGGGGTCGAAGTCATTCAATCCAAGGTACGACGGGACAGGATGGGGCACATCGAGCTGGCTTGCCCCGTGGCGCACATCTGGTTCATGAAAAGCCTGCCGAGTAAAATCGGGAATGTACTGGATCTGACGCTTAAAAACCTTGAAAAAGTCCTGTATTTCGATAGCTATATCGTGACTGATCCGAAGGATACCCCACTTGCGGTCGGTCAATTGATGAGCGAAGACAAATATCGGGAAGCGCTCGAGAAATATGGTCCGAAATTTGAGGCCGGTATCGGTGCGGAAGCCATCAAGACACTCTTGGACAATGTCGATCTGGACAAGATTTGTCAGGATATTCGGGCGGAAATCAAAAGTACGACGTCCACGCCCAAACGCCAGAAACTGGCCAAACGGTTGAAAATTGTCGATGCATTCCGACGCTCGGGCATCGATCCGAGCTGGATGATCATGGATGTCATTCCGGTGTTGCCGCCCGATCTTCGTCCCTTGGTTCCGCTGGAAGGGGGAAGATTTGCTACATCGGATCTGAATGACCTGTATCGCCGGGTGATCAATCGGAACAACCGGCTCAAGCGGCTGATCGAACTCCGAGCCCCCGATATCATTATTCGTAATGAAAAGAGAATGTTGCAGGAAGCTGTCGATGTTCTCTTCGACAATGGACGGCATGGCCGGGTGATTACCGGCAACAACAAGCGTCCTCTCAAGTCGCTGAGCGATACGCTCAAAGGCAAACAAGGGCGATTTCGTCAGAATCTTCTGGGGAAGCGTGTCGATTATTCGGGAAGAACCGTCATTACCGTGGGGCCGAACCTGAGGCTGCATCAGTGCGGGTTGCCCAAGAAGATGGCGCTCGAACTCTTCAAGCCGTTCGTTTATCACAAGCTCGAGAAGAAGGATCTGGTCCAGACGGTGAAAAGCGCCAAGAAAATGGTCGAACGCGAAGAGCCGGCGGTATGGGACACCCTGGATGAAGTCGTACGCGAATACCCCGTCATGCTGAACCGTGCGCCGACCCTGCATCGCCTGGGCATTCAGGCCTTCGAGCCCATTTTGATCGAAGGTAAGGCCATCCAGCTGCACCCGCTCGTGTGTACGGCGTTCAATGCCGATTTCGACGGTGACCAGATGGCCGTGCATGTTCCCCTGTCTGTGGAATCTCAAATCGAAGCCCGGGTGTTGATGCTTTCCAGCAACAACATCCTGTCACCGGCCAATGGGAGCCCCATCATCGTTCCCAGTCAGGACATCGTTTTGGGTGCCTACTACATGACTCGGGCGATTGCCGGATCGAAAGGGGAGGGAAGGTTGTTCTCCGGGCCGGATGAAGTCCGTTGCGCCTATGATGCCCGGGAGGTGGACCTGCATGCCAAGATCTCGGTTCGTCTGGGGGGGCAGCGCGTCGAGACTACTGTGGGACGTGTGCTTCTCTGGGAGATCATGCCCAAGGAAATGGTTGTCGTTTTCCGACATATCGCTGCGGCCAGCAGAGAACATGCGGAGGAAGCCAAGAAAGCCGTTCAGACTTACAAAGACTGGATCCAGAAGATCGATGAGCTGCATCTGGAAGCCGAGGAACGGGCCAAAATCCTGATTACCGAAAAACAGGGCATGAGTTTTCCTGAAGCGGTTGACACCTATTCCATCAGTCGGGACAAGGCGCTGAGGGGGTTTATCGGAAGGCTTCGCTACGATGAATTCAAGCGCATCTTCGCCGTGACGGACGAAGAAGTCGAAGCTCTTTTTTCCCTGGATCCCGGTTCTCTTTCTCCGATTTACGAGCTCCAGGACGGTTATCATTTGTTTGAAGTCGTCGAGCGGATGCCGGAGATTCCCTTCGAGATCATCAACAAGGTCATGGACAAGAAGGCTCTTCGGGATCTTGTGGATTACAGCTATCGGAATCTCGGTCCCAAATCCACCGTTATCCTGAGCGACAGATTGAAGGATCTCGGCTATCGCTATGCAACCGAGGCAGGCATATCCATATCCATCGATGCCATGATCATCCCAAAAGGGAAATGGGATATCATTCGGAATGCCGAAGAGGAAGTCCGTAAAATCAACAAGCAGTATCAGGACGGTCTGATATCTCCTGGAGAAAAATACAACAAGGTCGTGGATATCTGGGCCAAAGCCACAGAAGATGTGGCCAACGAGATGATGGATGGAATGAAATGGGAGGAAATCAAGGATCCCTCCGGTCAAACCGTTCTCGATGAAGCGGGTCGTCCACTCCGGCAGGAGAGTATGAACCCCATTTATATGATGGCCGATTCCGGTGCTCGGGGAAGCAAGGATCAGATGCGACAGTTGGCCGGTATGCGGGGACTCATGGCCAAACCATCCGGGGAAATCATCGAAACACCGATCAGCGCCAATTTTCGGGAAGGTCTGTCCGTGCTGCAGTACTTCATTTCCACCCATGGTGCTCGAAAGGGCTTGGCCGATACCGCCTTGAAGACGGCCAACAGTGGATACCTTACCCGGAGACTGGCGGATGTCGCTCAGGACTGTGTCATTTCGATGGAGGACTGTGGGACTCCCGTGGGTGTGGATGTCGAGTCGCTGATGGAAGGCGGGGAAATCATCCAGAGACTCGGAGAACGGATTTTGGGAAGGATCACAGCGGAAGAAGTCCTCGATCCGTTTACAGACGAAGTCCTTGTGCCCATCGGGCAGGAACTCGATGAGAAGGCGGTCAAGCTCATCGAAGAAGCCGGTATCACCAAAGTGAAAATCCGAAGCGTATTGACCTGCAAAGCGCCCTATGGGGTATGTGCAAAATGCTACGGAAGAGATCTGGCACATGGCCGGTTGATCGAGGTCGGGCAGGCCGTCGGAATTCTTGCGGCACAATCCATCGGTGAACCAGGAACCCAGTTGACGATGCGTACCTTTCATATCGGTGGAACGGCGAGCCGACGGGTGGAACAGTCCAACATTCGCGCCCGAGTGGATGGCCGCGTGAAATTTATCGATATGAATGTCGTTTATAACAAGGAAAACAAGGCCATCGTCATGAACCGCCGGGGTGGTGAAGTTGCGATCATCGGCGACACCGGAAGAGAGCTCGAACGCTATCCCATCATTTATGGCGCTCAGATCGACGTCCAGGATGGGCAGCGTATCAAAGTCGGGGATTTGATCGCTACATGGGATCCCTTTACCATTCCGATTCTTACAGAGGTTAGCGGTACCGTAAAATTCGGGGACATCATTCCCAATCGGACGATGCAGGAAAAGGTCGATCCGGTGACGGGCAAATCCAGCCGGACGATCATCGAAACGAAGAATCCGGATGAACGACCGCGAATTTCGATCAAGGATGCCGAAGGGAAAACGGCGAAACTACCCAAATCCTCCGGCGTTGCCCGATACATGCTTCCGGTTCAGGCCATCATCCTCGTGGAAGAGGGGGATGAGGTGAAGGCCGGGGACATTCTGGCGAAATTGCCGCGAGCGACCACGAAGACCAAGGACATCACGGGTGGTTTGCCAAGGGTTGCAGAGCTTTTCGAGGTGCGAAAACCCAAGGAAGTGGCCATTCTGAGCGAAATCGACGGGTTTGTCACCATTGCCAAGAGCAACAAGAAGGGCAAGCAGAAGGTTGTTGTGACGCCAGTGGATGCGGGAGAGCCACGGGAATACCTGATTCCGAGGGGCAAGCACATCAACGTGATCGACGGCGACTTTGTCAAGGCTGGAGAGCCGTTGATCGGTGGTGCCAAGGTGCCGCAGGATATCTTGAACATTGAAGGGGATATCGCTTTGGCACGGTACTTGGTCAACGAGGTCCAGGAGGTGTATCGCCTGCAAGGGGTGCGTATCAACGACAAACATATCGAAGTCATCGTACGTCAGATGATGCGCAGGGTCAAAATCACGGAAGTCGGCGACACCGATTTCATCATGGATGAGCAGGTCGACCGGAATCGGTTTATGGAAGTCAATGAAAAGATCGTGGCTCAGGGAGGGGTTCCTGCCAAGGCCGAACCCCTGATCCTCGGGATTACCAAGGCCAGCCTGAGTACCGACAGCTTCATTTCGGCTGCATCCTTTCAGGAAACTACCAAGGTATTGACGGATGCCTCCATTGGAAAGACGGTGGATTACCTGAAGGGACTCAAGGAAAATGTCATCATGGGGCGGATGATTCCTGCAGGTACGGGGTTTCCCGAATACGGGGACATTCAGATCGAGACGGTGACGGGTTCATAAAAGGTGCAGGGGGTTGTGTGGTTGACCATGCATGTACAGCGAGCAAGTGTGGCTTTCTTGGTCAATCGCCGAACCGATCCGTTGTTTTCGAAGAGGGTCGTGTTGCGCAGCAGCGGCTGGGAAGGATATCGGCTTTGGGCCTGCGGCAACAAGAAGGATACCGGATCGGGTGACAAATTCCTTGACTTCGAAGGCCGAAGGGTATAAATATAAACATTTGTGTACATGATCATACACGCTGCTTCCGAAATGGGGGGCAGCGGTCAGGAACGTTTCAGGGAGAGAACGCATGCCCACGATCAATCAGCTGGTTCGCAAAGGAAGGGAGCGGGTCAAAAAGAAAACGAGTACGCCCGCTTTGAAGGGTGCCCCGCAAAAGCGAGGCGTGTGCACCCGTGTCTATACCACCACACCCAAGAAACCGAACTCGGCCTTGCGGAAAGTGGCCAGAGTGCGGCTGACCTCCGGTATCGAGGTGACGGCTTATATTCCTGGGATCGGTCACAATCTGCAGGAGCATTCCGTGGTGCTCGTTCGCGGTGGGCGTGTGAAAGACCTTCCCGGCGTGCGGTACCACATCGTCCGGGGTACATTGGATACGCTGGGCGTGGAAGATCGAAAGCAGGGGCGTTCAAAATACGGATCCAAAAAACCAAAGTGATCCTTTTGCACGGGTGATGATCAACCATAGAACAAAGGGTTGGTGAGAGGATGCCGAGAAGAAGGGAAGTTCCGGAGCGGCCGATTTTGCCGGATTACCGTTACGACAGCAAGCTGGTCGCAAAATTTATCCGCTCGATCATGAAAGACGGGAAAAAGAGTGTCGCAGAAGCGATTCTGTATCGTGCGCTGGACATTATGGAAAAGAAAACCGGTGAGCCGGCCATCAAGCTCTTCGAGCAGGCACTGGAAAATACCAAGCCGCTGATCGAAGTCAAATCCAGACGGGTCGGGGGCTCGACCTATCAGGTTCCGACCGAAATCCGCCCTTCCAGGAGAACCGCACTGGGTATCCGATGGATCATTGGTTTCGCCCGGAAACGATCCGAAAAGAGTATGGCCGAAAAGCTTGCCGCAGAATTGCTGGACGCAGCCAACAACCGGGGCAGCTCTATCAAGAAGAAGGAGGATACCCACAAAATGGCTGAGGCCAACAAGGCCTTTGCCCATTATCGTTGGTAAAATCACCCTCCGACGGTTTGTAACTCCGTATTCGAAAAGATCAGGGGCCTTCACGCCCCTGATCTTTTCGAGCGTATGCATATCATCCATCAATATTCCAGGGATCCATTTAGGCTGTCGGTCAGCCGCCGAAGCAGCGTCATCCAGTGAGAGATGCCAATCATCTCGGATGAGGAGACAGAAACGTTTCGTCGAAATTTGCCGTTACAGGTAAGGGAGGAAAAGCGATGGCAAAGGAAAAGTTTGAGCGCAAGAAGCCGCATGTGAATGTGGGGACGATTGGTCACATCGATCATGGGAAGACGACGTTGACGGCGGCGATCACGAAGCACAATGCGTTGAGGGGTTTGGCGCAGTATGTGCCGTTTGATCAGATCGACAAGGCGCCCGAGGAGAAGGAGCGGGGGATTACGATAGCGACGGCGCATGTGGAGTACGAGACGCCGAACCGTCATTATGCGCATGTAGACTGTCCTGGGCATGCGGACTACATCAAGAACATGATCACGGGCGCAGCCCAGATGGATGGAGCGATTTTGGTGGTAGCGGCGGACGATGGTCCGATGCCGCAGACCCGGGAGCACATTCTGTTGGCGCGTCAGGTGGGTGTTCCGAAGATTGTGGTGTTTTTGAACAAGTGCGACATGGTGGATGATCCGGAGCTGATCGAGCTGGTGGAATTGGAACTTCGGGAGCTTCTGAACAAATATGAATTTCCTGGGGATGATACGCCGATCATTCGGGGCAGTGCGCTGAAGGCGTTGGAGAGCGACGATCCGAAGAGCCCGGAGGCCAAGTGTATCTTTGAGTTGATGGATGCCATAGACAGTTTCATTCCGGAGCCGCAGCGGGATATCGACAAGCCCTTCCTGATGCCGATCGAGGATGTGTTCAGCATATCGGGTCGTGGAACGGTGGTGACGGGGCGTGTGGAGCGTGGGATCATCAAGGTTGGGGATACGGTAGAGATCGTTGGGATTCGGCCGACGCAGAAGACGGTGTGTACGGGAGTGGAGATGTTCCGCAAGCTTCTGGATGAGGGGCGTGCAGGAGACAACATCGGGATTCTGCTGCGGGGGACCAAGCGTGAGGAAGTCGAGCGCGGGCAAGTGGTGGCGCAGCCGGGGTCGATCACGCCGCATACGAAGTTCAAGGCGGAGGTGTACATCCTGAGCAAGGAAGAAGGAGGGCGTCACACGCCGTTTTTCAAGGGATATCGGCCGCAGTTTTATTTTCGGACGACAGACGTCACCGGGGTACTGACCCTTCCGGAAGGAGTGGAGATGGTGATGCCCGGAGACAACGTGACGGTGTCGGTGGAGCTGATTACCCCCATTGCCATGGAGAAGGAGTTGCGGTTTGCGATCCGGGAAGGCGGTCGAACGGTCGGTGCCGGTGTGGTCAGTGAAATCATCGAATAAGTGGGAACACGAAACATGTTGATGAACAGCAAAATCAGAATTCGACTCAGAGCCTACGATCACAAACTGCTCGATCAATCCGCCCTGGACATTGTGGATACGGCCAACAAGACCGGGGCCAAGGTGGTAGGACCCATTCCCCTGCCTACGGCGATCAACAAGTTTTGTGTACTGCGGTCTCCACATGTAGACAAGAAATCCAGAGAGCAATTCGAAATGCGAACCCACAAACGGCTTATCGATATTCTCGAGCCTACGCCGCAGACAGTCGAAGCGCTCATGAAACTGGATCTGTCGCCCGGAGTTGATGTCGAAATCAAATTGTAGCAAGGGGGCTGAAGAGGCCATGAGTTACGGATTGATCGGAAAAAAATTGGGAATGACCGGTATGTTTTCACCGGAGGGACGCTACGTTCCCGTCACCATTGTTCAGGCAGGACCTTGTGTCGTTACCCAGATCAAGACTGAAGCTACGGACGGATACAACGCCATTCAGGTCGGATTCGGTGTCCAAAAGAAACAGCGGTTGACGAAACCGATCCTCGGACATCTGAAGAAATCTGGGGACCACGCGTTCGCCGTTCTTCGGGAAATTCGTGTCGATCATCCCGAGAACTATACGTTGGGTCAGGTGATCGGTTCGGATATCTTTTCCATCGGAGACTATGTGGATGTCAGCGGCATCAGCAAGGGAAAAGGTTTTGCCGGAGTCATGCGCAGACATGGTTTCGCAGGCGGAAGAACCACCCATGGAAGCCAGTGCCACCGAATTCCCGGATCCATTGGGGCAAGTGCATGGCCATCACGGGTCATGAAAGGAAAACGCCTGCCCGGGCATTATGGAAACAGCCGGGTAACCGTTCGGAATCTCAAAGTTCTCGACATCCGAAGTGATGAAAACATCCTTCTCATCAAGGGAGCGATTCCGGGTTCCAAGGCGGGCATTCTCAGCGTTCGAAAATCCAAGAAACAGCCGAAGCAGAAGGCGACAAATTAAGACAAGGACCCGGCAAGGGAGATTACGGGAGAACCTATGGTGGTAGTCGACGTATACAATGCGCAGGCCGAGAAAGTGTCCCAGGTAGAGCTTCGGGAAGATATTTTCAACGTTCCGGTCAAAGCCTGTGTTCTTCACAGTGTGGTCACCATGCAACTGGCAAGGAAACGTTCCGGTACGGCATCCACGAAACACCGATCCGATGTTCAGGGAAGCACCCGTAAATTGTTCCGCCAGAAAGGAACGGGCAGGGCGAGACGGGGAGACATCAAAAGCCCCTTGTTGCGCGGTGGAGGAACAGTTTTTGGACCGAACCCAAGGTCCTATGCGTATGATCTTCCGAAAAAGGTGAGACGGCTTGCATTGAAAATGGCCCTGAGTGCCAAGGTGCAGGAAAATGCCTTGACCGTGATCGACAAGATCGAACTCGACGAAATCAAAACGAAACGTGTTGTCGGCATCCTGAAAGCATTTCAAGCGAAAGGTGCGCTGATCATCAGTGACGGGCCGAATGAACGGCTCGAACTGTCGGCCCGCAATATTCCGGATGTCAAGGTTCTACGCTCCGCTGGCTTGAATGTATACGATATTTTGAAATATGACCGGGTGATTCTGTTGCAGCCTGCCATTCCGGCCATTGAAGGGAGACTGGGGCGATGAATTATCTGGAGATTTTGAAAAGACCCGTCCTGACGGAAAAAAGCAACATACAGAAAGAGATGGCCAATCAGGTTACCTTCGAGGTTGATCCGAGGGCCAATCGCATCCAGATTCGACAGGCCGTTGAAACGGCTTTCAAGGTACAGGTAGAGAGCGTGCAGACGATGTATGTCCGAGGGAAGGCCAAGCGTAGAGGCCGCATCGTCGGAAGACAGCGAAACTGGAAAAAGGCGATCGTCAAGCTCGGGCCGAATCAGCGAATCGAAATTTTTGAAGGCATTTAGAGCATCGAGGAGTTGTCCAATGGCCGTTATCAGCGTAAAAGCCACTTCGCCTGGTCGACGATTTCAAACGCATGACAGTTGCGAGGAAATCACCAGGAAAGAACCTGAAAAAACGCTTCTCGCTCCGAAGAACAAACGTGGGGGGCGAAACGTATATGGTCGAATCACCGCAAGACATAGAGGAGGCGGTGAACGAAAGCACTACCGGATCATTGACTTCAAACGAAACAAGATCGGCATTCCGGCCAAGGTGGCTCATATCGAGTATGATCCGAATCGATCCGCGAGGATCGCATTGCTGCATTATGCCGATGGGGAAAAGCGCTACATTCTTGCGCCGGTCGATCTGAAAATCGGAGATACGGTGATGGCAGGTCCCGATGCCGATATTCGATCCGGGAACAGCCTTCCGTTGGAACGTATTCCGTTGGGCACACAGATTCACAACATCGAACTGAAGGCCGGGCGTGGTGGACAAATCGTTCGCAGTGCCGGTACCTTCGCGCAGTTGATGGCCAAAGAAGACCGATACGCTCTTGTCAAACTTCCTTCGGGTGAAGTTCGCAAGGTGTTGGCAACATGTTATGCAACCATCGGTCAAATTGGGAATGTGGTTC
The DNA here is from genome assembly GCA_964549995.1 of uncultured Desulfatirhabdium sp. Taxonomy (GTDB): domain Bacteria; phylum Desulfobacterota; class Desulfobacteria; order Desulfobacterales; family Desulfatirhabdiaceae; genus Desulfatirhabdium. Next base: position 21,837 of record CAZJXF010000008.1, read on the forward strand.
ATGAGAACGTGTCGCTTGGGAAAGCGGGTCGAAAACGACATATGGGGTGGCGTCCCAAGGTTCGAGGTGTTGCCATGAATCCGATCGATCATCCGATGGGTGGCGGTGAGGGACGATCTTCCGGTGGGCGGCATCCTTGTACGCCGTGGGGAGTTCCGACCAAAGGCTACAAAACCCGGAAGAGCAAGCGTACGGATAAAATGATTGTGAAACGTCGAAATTCACGCTAAAATAATCAGATTGCGTTTTAAAGAACGCTGAATGGTTCGCCGAGGTTTTCGAGCCGGCAACGGCTTGGTAAGCGGTAGGCGCACCCTTTCATGGAGCAGGAGAAGTTATGCCACGGTCGCTGAAAAAAGGCCCTTATGTGGATGCAAAATTGATGCGAAAAGTTGAATCTGCCCAGGATGTGCGTTCCGGCAAGGTCATCAAAACATGGTCCAGGCGTTCGACCATCCTTCCCGAAATGGTTGGTATTACGCTTGCGGTGCACAACGGGAAGAAATTCATCCCCGTATTTGTGACCGAAGATATGGTAGGACACAAATTGGGCGAGTTTTCACCGACAAGAACGTTTTACGGCCATTCCGGAGACAAGAAGGCGAAGGTTAAAAAGTAACAGCTACCGGAGAACGGAATATGGAAGCACAATATCGAGCGGTACTACGGCATGCCCGGATTTCGCCGCAGAAAATCCATGTGCTGGTGGATACCATCAAGGGGAAAAAGGTCGAGCAGGCCTTGAACATACTCAGGTTCATGCCGCAAAAAGGCGCAAAAATCCTGCAGAAGATCGTCAACTCCGCCGTAGCGAACGCTGAAAACCGCGATCGTATCGATGTGGATCGACTCATGGTATACAATGTAACGGCGGATCAAGGAGCCACCCTGAAACGGTTCAGTGCTCGTGCCCGGGGAAGAGGAACGCGCATCTTGAAAAGAACTGCTCACATTACCGTCACATTAGCCGAAAAAGCTTCATGAAAGGGAGGAAAACAGCTTGGGCCAGAAAGTCAATCCGATTGGATTAAGGCTGGGTATCGTCAAGACCTGGGAAAGCCGATGGTATGCGCAGAAGCAATATGCCAAGAATATTCTGGAAGACTTTGAACTGAGGAAATATCTCAAATCGAAGCTCCAACATGCAGGAATTTCCAAAATCGAGATCGAACGTTCTTCCAAACGTATCCGATTTCGGATCCATGCTGCAAGACCCGGCATTATCATCGGTAAAAAAGGTGCGGAAATCGCTCAACTCAAGCAGGATGTCGAGAAGCGAATTTCTCAGGAAGCCATCATCGATATTCAGGAAATTCGAAAGCCGGAAATTGACGCCCAGCTGGTTGCCGAAAATGTCGCGCAACAGATTGTCCGCCGGGTTGCTTTTCGAAGGGCAATGAAACGTGCCATCACTTCGGCCCTACGGTTTGGTGCGGAAGGGGTGAAGATCATCTGCTCCGGTCGATTGGGAGGAGCCGAAATGGCACGAACCGAAAGTTATCGTGAAGGACGGGTTCCACTTCATACGCTGCGTGCAGACATCGATTACGGTTTCGCAGAAGCCCATACCACCTATGGGGTCGTCGGGATCAAGGTGTTCATCTTTAAAGGGGAAATCCTGAAGAAAGAATCCCCTGAAATGGTTCAATCGTAGATAGGGGAGAGCGATAGCATGCTGAGTCCGAAAAGAGTCAAATATCGAAAACAGCAACGCGGCCGGATGAAGGGATTATCCAAAGGGGCAACAGAGCTGAATTTTGGCGAATACGGATTGCAGGCCCTCGAGTGTGGAGCCATCAGCTCGAAGCAAATCGAGGCCGCACGTATTGCGCTGACACGACATGTCAAACGTGGTGGCAAAATGTGGATTCGCATCTTTCCCGACAAACCCATCACGAAGAAACCCGCCGAAGTGCGTATGGGGAAAGGGAAAGGTGCACCTGAAGCGTGGGTGGCCATTGTCAAACCCGGCAGAATCCTCTACGAAATGGAGGGAATTCCAAGAGAATTGGCTCTTGAGGCACTGCACCTCGCATCCACCAAGCTGCCGCTGAAGACGCGATTTATCGAGAGGAGCGAAGCCCAATGAAAGCCTCTGAAATTCGCAAACTGTCTGTTGAAGAGATGGAGCAAAAGGTGGATGGGATGCGACAGGAAATATTCAACCTGCGCTTTCAGAAGGAGTTGGGGCAGATGGAAAATCCCAACAAAATTCGGCAATTGAAGCGGGATATCGCTCGACTCCTGACCGTGATCACCGAAACCAAACGAAAATGAGCCATCAGAGAGTGCTTGTAGCCATGAAACCACGTGGAATGAAGCGGCAGATCACCGGTACCGTCGTCAGCAACAAGATGGACAAAACCATTGTCGTGCTGGTCGAACGACTCGTGAAACATCCGGAGTACCATAAATACATCAAACGTCAGGCTAAATTTGTCGCACACGACGAAAACAACGCCTGCGGCATCGGAGACCGTGTTCTGATCACGGAATCCCGGCCCCTGAGCCGAACCAAACGATGGCGGCTCAGTCAAATCATCGAAAAGGCTATTTGATATCGAGGAATTGAACCATGATTCAGGCGGAAACCAAACTGACCGTCGCCGATAATTCCGGGGCCAAAATTGTCAATTGTATCAAGGTGCTCGGCGGAACCCGAAGGAGGTATGCGCGGGTCGGCGATATCATTATCGTTTCGGTGAAGGAAGCCATCCCCAATTCGAAAGTGAAAAAAGGGGATGTGATGAAAGCCGTGGTCGTTCGCACCAAAAAAGAAATTCGGCGAGCGGATGGAACCTACATTCGGTTCGACGAAAACTCGGCCGTGCTGATCAACGCCAGCCAGGAGCCCATCGGAACGCGCATCTTCGGCCCTGTTGCAAGAGAATTGCGGGCCAAGCGTTTCATGAAAATCGTTTCGTTGGCCCCTGAAGTGTTGTAACCATTATCTCCTTTGGAGAGAAGAACGATGATGAACACACCCAAGTGCCATCTGAAAAAAGATGACAAAGTCAAGGTCATGGCCGGAAAAGATGCCGGAAAGATCGGTAAGATTCTTCGGATCGACCGGAAAAAATGCCGAGTTGTCGTCGAGCACGTCAATATGATCAAGAAGCATACCCGGGCCAACATGAAAAACAGCAAAGGCGGCATCGTCGAAACCGAGGCGCCGATCCATTGGTCCAAGGTGATGCTGATGTGCAATCACTGCATGGCTCCTATCCGGATTCAAACCCAGGTGATGGAAGACGGCAAAAAAGTTCGGGTTTGCCGCAAATGCAACGAGCAAATCGACAAGTGATGCCGCCCAGAGGATGAACATGTCTCAAATGAAACGCTTTTACGAAGAAACGGTTGTCCCGAAGCTGATGGAAACCTTTCGGTATAAGAACCGAATGCAGGTTCCTCGGATTGAAAAAATCGTTCTGAACATGGGTCTCGGCATTGGGATCCAGAACGCCAAAATCATGGATGCGGCCATTTCCGAACTTGCCGGAATCGCCGGTCAAAAGCCCATCGTTACCAAAGCCAAGAAAGCCATAGCCGCCTTCAAGATTCGGGAAGGGATGTCCATCGGATGTATGGTTACGCTTCGGCATGATCGAATGTATGATTTTTTCAACAAACTCGTCAACGTTGCATTGCCACGTGTACGGGACTTCCGTGGGGTTTCACCCAAGGCCTTCGATGGTAGGGGAAATTATACGCTCGGGATCAAGGAACATACGATTTTCCCTGAAATCAATTACGATACCATCGAACAAACCAAGGGCATGAACATTACCATTGTGACCAATGCATCTACGGATGAGGAAAGTCGGACGCTTTTGAAACTCATGGGCATGCCGTTCCGGGCATGATGGTCGGGATGGTGATCACGCCATTTTCGTGAGGCGGGTTGAAGGAGGGAATCTTGGCGAAGAAATCGTTAATGAACAAAGCCGTTCGGAAACCGAAATTTTCCGTTCGCCGTTACAATCGATGTCCGATGTGCGGACGTCCACGTGGTTTCTTACGGAAATTCGGGATCTGCAGAATTTGTTTCCGGAATCTGGCATCTCAGGGAAGCCTGCCCGGTGTCACCAAATCGAGCTGGTAATCAGGAAGACGAGAACCAGCCGTATCGTCATGTAGGGAGCATGCAATGGCCATCACAGATCCGATAGCGGATATGCTGACACGAATCCGAAACGCCGCCAAGGCGAAATTCAACAGCGTCGATATACCGGGATCCAAGTTGAAAGTCGAAATTGCCAAAGTTCTCAAAGAAGAAGGCTATATTCGAAACTTCAAGTTCATTCAAGACCAGAAGCAGGGCATTTTGCGGATTTATCTGAAATACGGACAAGCGAACGCCCCTGCCATCATGGGATTGACTCGCATCAGCAAACCCAGCCGCCGCGTCTATGTCCGAGTGCAGGATATTCAACCGGTGCTCAATGGACTGGGGACATCCATCCTGTCCACATCCAAGGGCATCCTGACCGACAAGAAAGCCCGCCAGGAGAAGGTCGGCGGAGAAGTCCTTTGCAACATCTGGTAGCCATGAGGTAACCTATGTCTCGAATTGGAAAGAAGCCGATTCCCCTGCCGGATCGTGTCAGCGTCGTCTGCGAGGATGATACGGTTACGGTCACCGGGGCCAAAGGTACGCTGAAGAAAAAACTTCATCCGTCGGTTCAGATCTCGGTTGAAGGTAAAGAGCTCAAGGTCCATCTGCGGGAAGATCATCCCGAAGATCACGCGTTTCAAGGGATGACCCGTGCGATTCTGGCCAATATGGTGACCGGTGTTTCTAACGGATTTGAGCGAAACCTCGAAATCGTCGGTATCGGGTATCGTGCGGCCGTCTCCGGGAAAACCCTGAATCTGACGCTTGGATTTTCGCATCCTGTTGACTTTACGCTTCCCGATGGTGTCGAGGCTACGGTCGATAAGAACACGGTGATTACACTCAAAGGGATCGACAAAGAGCTTCTCGGACATACGGCTGCGGCTCTGAAACGATTGAGACCGCCGGAACCTTACAAGGGGAAGGGAATTCGATTTTCAACGGATCGAATCCAGAAGAAAGCCGGAAAGAAAGGCACCAAGTAAGGGGTGTTGACTTCTACCTGCGATCGTACCGAACCACCCTCAGCACACATATCAATGGAAACCGGGTGAAGGGACGACGATACGAACCGCCACTCACCCAAAAAGGACATTGAAGATGGGGAAAACCAATCCAACCTACACGGCAAGACTGAAGCGAAAGCGGCGTATCCGCAAGAACCTGCTCGGTACGACGGACCGACCGAGATTATGCGTATTCCGCAGTGCCAAACACATCTATGCGCAGATCATCGATGATACATGCGGCAAAACGATGGTTGCGGCTTCTACGGTTGAAAAAGACATTGCAGCCATGATTTCCGACATCAAGGGGAAGGTTGAAAAGGCCAAGATTGTCGGTAAAGCGATTGCCGAGCGTGCCAAAGATAAAGGAATTTTGCGGGTCGTCTTCGATCGAAATGGATATCTCTATCATGGACGGGTAAAGGCCGTCAGCGATGGGGCACGGGAAAACGGACTCGAATTTTAGCGAAGGAGGAGTTCCTTTGGGTAAACCGGAAATCAACGAAAGCCAACTGATTGACAAGGTGGTACACCTCAATCGGGTTGCCAAAGTGGTTAAGGGTGGTAGAAGGTTCAGCTTCAGTGCCATTGTCGTCGTAGGAGACGGAAACGGCAGTGTGGGATGCGGGCTCGGAAAAGCGGGCGAAGTTCCGGAAGCCATCCGCAAAGGCATGGAACAGGCAAAGAAGAACATCGTACGCGTCCCCCTGACCAATGGAACCATTCCCTGTGAAATTATCGGGAAATTCGGAGCGGGTCGAGTGCTTCTCAAGCCGGCCTCCGAAGGTACCGGTGTCATTGCAGGGGGTGCCGTGCGGGCCATTCTGGAAGCCTGCGGCATTCAAAATATTTTGACCAAATGCATGGGATCCCATAATCCGCACAACGTCGTCAAAGCCACGCTTGCCGGTCTATCCAAGTTGCAAAGTCGGGAGCAGGTTGCCGTACGACGTGGAAAATCGGTCGAAGAACTCTAAGGGGGGAGCATGTCTGAAACGGTACGGGTGACGCTGATCAAGAGCATGATCAGTAGACCCGAAAAGCATCGAAAAATATTGCGGGCCTTGGGATTGACCCGGATACGGCGCTCACGCCTGTATCCCAAGACACCCGATGTGATGGGACAGGTTCAGAAGGTGTGCCATCTTGTTCGTGTGGAGGAGAATCCATGAAACTTCACGAGCTCAAACCGGCCGAAGGGTCGCGAAAGACCAAGAAACGGCTGGGTAGAGGAGAGTCCTCCGGTTATGGCAAAACGGCGGGTAGGGGAGCCAAAGGACAGAACGCACGGTCCGGAGGCGGTGTTCGACCCGGATTCGAGGGTGGCCAGATGCCTATTCACAGACGTCTGCCCAAACGGGGGTTCAAACCGTACCTGCAACAACACATTGCCATCGTCAACGTAAAAGACCTGAATCGCTTCGAAGCCCATAGCACCATTGACCTGGCTAAGCTGAGAGAAGCTGGGCTCGTCAAAGGCGATGTGGACGGCATCAAAATACTGGGCAAAGGTGAACTCACCGTACCCTTGACCATTCGGGTCGGACAAATCAGTTCCGGAGCCAAGGAAAAGATTTTGGCCGCCGGTGGAACCATCGATGGTGGTCTATGATCGGAAGCGGATTCCAAAACATTTTCCGCGTACCCGAACTGAAACGACGGCTGTTTTTCACGCTAGCCTTGCTGATCGTATACCGTATCGGCGTACACATTCCCGTACCGGGGATTGACAGCATCGCTCTTGCGGCTTTCTTCGCAAAAGCGAAGGGAACGCTTTTCGGCCTTTTCGACATGTTTTCGGGTGGCGCTTTCGAGAGACTGTCCGTGTTCGCGCTGGGGATCATGCCCTATATCAGCTCGTCCATCATTCTCCAGCTGCTGACAGTGGTCGTTCCCCATTTGGAAAGGCTTTCCAAGGAAGGGGAGCAAGGGCGCAAGAAGATCACCCAATACACGCGGTATGGAACGGTTGTATTGAGTGCCGTTCAGGGGTTTGGCATCAGCGTCGGTCTCGAGTCTATGGTGGCGCCCGGCGGAGCGCCTGTGGTGATGATTCCCGGGTGGGGATTTCGCTTGATGACCGTGATCACGCTGACTGCCGGGACAGCCTTCATCATGTGGCTGGGTGAACAAATCACGGAACGAGGCGTCGGCAACGGCATTTCCTTGATCATTTTTTCCGGAATCGTCGTCCGTATTCCCAACGCTCTGAGCAATACGTTTCATCTGCTGTCAACCGGAGAACTCGGGATTTTTACCGTATTGGTGCTTCTCGTGTTGATGGTTGTCGTTGTCGGTGTGATTATTTTCATGGAACAGGGCCAAAGACGGATTCCGGTTCAATATGCCAAACGAGTGGTCGGAAGAAGACTGTATGGTGGACAGAGTACCCATCTTCCGTTGAAGCTGAACACTTCCGGAGTCATTCCACCGATATTTGCCTCCTCGATTATTATGTTTCCTGCGACGATTGCCAGCTTCATCCACATTCCATGGGTCAAGCAGGTCGCAGATGCCGTCATGCCGGGAAAACTGGCCTATGAACTGCTCTTTGTCGGTTTCATCATTTTCTTCTGCTATTTCTACACGGCAGTAACCTTCAATCCAGTCGATGTCGCTGAAAACCTGAAGAAATATGGAGGATTCATTCCGGGGATTCGACCCGGCAAGCGCACCTCGGAATATATCGATCGAGTGCTTACCCGCATTACGCTCGGTGGTGCCATCTATGTTTCGGTGGTTTGCGTATTGCCGTCGATCCTCATTTCCCAGTTTCATGTTCCTTTCTATTTCGGCGGTACGGCATTGCTGATCGTCGTCGGGGTTGCCATCGACACGATGGCCCAGATGGAATCCCATATCATCAGCCGCAATTATGAGGGATTCTTGAAAAAAGGTACCGGAAAGATTCAGGGCAGACGCTGATTTCTATTGGAAGACGGGGAGTGTAGATAACATGGCGAAGGAAGAAGCCATTCGCGTCGAGGGAAAAGTGCTGGAAACATTGCCGAATGCGATGTTCAAGGTGGAGCTGGAGAACAAGCATCAAATCTTGGCCCACATCTCCGGAAAAATGCGGATGCACTTCATCAAGATCCTTCCGGGCGATAAGGTTACGGTGGAGTTATCCCCCTATGATTTGACCCGAGGAAGGATTACCTACCGGGCGAAATGAATATCCGAAGCGGCGATAGAGCGTAACCTATTCTAAAAATCAACGATCCTTGTGGGCTCGATCAGGCGAATGACTTCCCATGAGGATGAGGAGTGTAACCACAATGAAAGTCAGAGCGTCGGTGAAGCGGATCTGCAGCAAATGCAAAATCGTGCGAAGAAAAGGTGTGCTTCGAGTGATCTGCGAGAACAAAAGGCACAAACAACGGCAAGGCTAAGGAGGACGAGCGTTGGCTAGAATTGCTGGAGTAGACTTACCCAAGCGGAAGCGAATCGAAATCGGATTGACCTATATTTTCGGCATTGGGCGCTCGACTTCGAAGAAGATCTTGAGCCAGTTGAACATCGATCCCGACAAAAAAGTCGATCAGCTGACCGAAGCTGAGGTCAACGATATCCGAAAGGCGATTGACAACGAATACAAAGTCGAAGGGGAACTGCGCAGCCAGATTTCGATGAGTATCAAACGGCTGATGGATCTGGGGTGCTACCGCGGACTTCGACACCGGAAGTCCCTTCCCGTCAGGGGTCAACGTACTCGAACGAATGCACGGACGCGGAAAGGCCCAAGACGGGCGGCTGTCAAGAAAAAGGTTACGGCCAAGAAATAATCTGGCTGGGTGAATGATACGGAAGAGGCGACTGCATGGCAAAGAGAACACGGGTCAAGAAAAAAGAAAAAAAGAACGTTCCCAGTGGGATCGTCCATATTCAATCGACATTCAACAATACCATCGTTTCGGTAACCGATCCGGGAGGAAACGTCATTTCCTGGTCGAGTTCGGGTGTACAAGGATTCAAAGGATCCCGGAAAAGCACCCCGTTTGCCGCTCAGATGACGGCCGAGGATGCTGTCAAGAAGGCCATGGAATATGGACTCAAGAACGTGGACGTTTTCGTGAAGGGTCCGGGCGCTGGCAGGGAATCGGCCCTTCGCTCCCTTCAATCGGCCGGACTCAACATCCTTTCCATCAAGGATGTCACCCCCATTCCGCATAATGGATGTCGGCCGCCGAAACGCAGAAGAGTTTGATCAGAAGACGAATTCGCTTCAGGCAGGTAAAAGGAGGAAGACTTGGCTCGATATACTGGCTCAGCATGCAGATTGTGCAGGAGAGAAAATCAGAAACTCTTCTTGAAAGGGGATCGATGCTATTCGGATAAATGCGCGTTTGACAAACGAGGCTTTCCCCCTGGACAGCACGGACAACGCAGAGGGCGGAAAATCTCCGATTACGGCGTTCAATTACGAGAAAAGCAGAAAGTCAAACGCATTTATGGATTGTCCGAAAAGCAGTTTCGGATCTTCTTCGAAAGAGCTGAACGGCAAAAAGGCGTGACAGGGCACAATCTTTTGGTCATGCTGGAGCGCAGGTTCGACAATGTCGTTTACCGCATGGGATTTGCCAATTCGAGAGCTCAGAGTCGCCAATATATTCAGCACTGTCACTTTCTGATCAACGGAAAGCAAGTGGACATTCCCTCCTATCAGGTGAAGCCGGGCGATACCATTGAGCTTCGGGAGAAAAGCCGAAATATTCAGGCCATCATCGAATCGATGGATGCTGTGGTTCGAAGGGGCATTCCCCCATGGATCGAGGTACGAAAGGAAACCCTTTCGGGAACGGTGAAAGCCCTGCCGACGCGGGACGACATTACGACCCCCATCCAGGAACAGCTCATTGTCGAACTGTACTCGAAATAGCCGGTGCGCGTCATGACAGGAACGTCATGACGCGGCCTATCACCATTTAGAGGCTTGCAACTTCTTCAAAAATCGGCCATCCAACCGAAGCTTGCATAAGACCAGGATAGCCAAAATGGAATTCTCTGAAAGGAGTTCCCATCATCATGTCATCAAATGAACTTATGGCGATCAATTGGAAAAATATGAAACGTCCCGAGCGGATCGAAGTTTCATGTACGCCAATGTATGGAAAGTTCGTTTGTGAACCGATCGAGAGGGGATTCGGAACCACGCTTGGGAACGCACTGCGCAGGGTCATGTTGTCATCCCTCCACGGAGCTGCGATCGTATCGGTCAAAATCGAAGGGGTTATGCATGAGTTTAGCGCCATTCCCGGCGTTTATGAAGATGTTTCAGAGATCATTCTGAACCTGAAAGAAGTGCGCCTTCGTGTATCCGATGCTACACCGAAACAGCTGACGATTTCGGCCGAAGGGGTGCGGCGGATCACCGCTGGGGACCTGATCAGCCCGGATGGGGCCTGTGAGATTTTGAATCCCGAACACCTCATTGCAACGCTTACGGAACCGGATTCACGCCTGGATATGGTGCTGACGGTGAAAACCGGAAAGGGCTATTCTCTATCCGAAAACAACAAGGATGAAACGGCTCCGGTTGGTACCATTCCGATTGATGCCATCTTTTCTCCCATCCGAAAAGCCGTATTTACGGTCGGTAATGCGCGTGTCGGACAAAAAACCGATTACGACAAACTGACCTTTGAGGTATGGACGGATGGTTCGATCAAACCCGAAGAAGCCTTGAGCTGCTCTGCCATGATTCTGAGAGAACAGCTCACCCTCTTCACGAATATGGATGAAAACGCTGTTCCAGCTGAGACTTCGGAAATAGAAGAATCTTCTGGTGGCGACATCAATCCGAATCTATACAAATCCGTCGAAGAACTCGAGCTTTCCGTTCGCAGCGCGAACTGCCTGAAAAATGCCGATATTCACAAAATCTGGCAGCTGGTCAGCAAATCGGAATCGGAAATGCTGAAGACCAAGAATTTCGGCAGAAAATCATTGAATGAAATCAAGGAAGTCCTCAGCGGCATGGGGTTGTCCCTCGGCATGAAACTCGATGGATTTACGCCACCCGAGGAAGAACTACCGGAAGGAGAATAACAAGCCATGAGACACGGAAAAACCGGCGTGAAATTGGGGAGAACCAGCAGTCATCGAAAGGCATTGTTTCGAAACTTGGTGACTGCGCTGTTCAAATATGACCGTATTCGCACGACGGATGCCAAGGCCAAAGAAATCCGGAAATGGGCGGATGATCTGGTGACACTTGCCAAGAGAGGGGACCTGCATGCCCGAAGGCAGGCATTGGCGATTCTGACTGAAAAGGATGTCGTCTACAAATTGTTTCAGCAGGCTCCGGAACGTTATAAAGACCATCCCGGGGGCTATACGCGCATTGTCAAGCTGGGAAATCGACCGGGGGATGCAGCACCGATCTCTCTGGTGGAGTTGGTCGGCTTGGAGAAGGCTCCGGCAGTCACGTTTCGAAAGAAACGCCCGATGGGATTTCATGGGAAGGGCAAGAAGGGCGATGCCGCCGTCAAGAAGACGGAAGCCGCTGCTGGCTCGAAGGAGGATGGTGGAGCGAATATGACGAAATCGGAAGCATGAAATAGCGGCTGCCATCCGAAAGAATCGAAAGGCCCCTTTGCTGGAAAGCAAAGGGGCCTTTCTGTTTGATGGCCTCGCAAAAAGTCAGTGAGTCTCCAGTGAGCCGCATGGGGGCAGGCGCACCTTTTTCGCTGCATCGGAAAAACTCAGCCGCCCGAGCTCGTAAGGGCCGGGCATGTAGCCAGACGCTCCAGGAAAAAGCATCTCATTGAAATAGCAAGCTTTACAAACACAAGCCGAAGCGTTTTGCATGCCCGGCCCAACGAGCTCCGGCGGCTTCAAACAAGTTTCCGCTGCAGCATCAAAAGGCGCACCCGCCCCCATGCTCAGGCCCGGAAATACAAGAGAATCGGGGGTAGATCGACTTTTTGCGAGTCCATCCTGTTTGACGACTTCGCAAAAAGGCCGATGCTCTTGTTTAACCCGCAGGAGAGCGGGTGCATTTTGCTTGCGCAGCGGAAAAACTCAGCAGCCCGATCCAACGATCTCCGGCTGCTTCGAACACGTTTCCGCTGCTTCGCAAAACACTACCCGCACTCCTGCTGGAGGCTCGGCATTGGAAGGAAATCGGGAGATGGTGACTTTTTGCGAGTCCATCAGGAATGGCTATCCCGAATACGGAAAAAATTCATGCAGCATCAATCCGTGGCGATCCAGCGTAACATACGTATAGCGACGCAACCATTGGCCCGTGTTGCAAAACTGCCCGCCGTTGCATCGGGCGGCGTCCGGCATGTGCGTATGCGCGAGAATCACGCCGTCATAACCGCTTCGAAGCAGCGACAACCCGATGTTGCGCATGGTCTTCGCACTGCGCATCTGAGTGCCATTTTTTTTGGCATTGCGGCTGAGAGCGGAAAACCATAAGGCCAATCGGATGGCCGAGGTCCGTGGAAGCCGTTTATACAGGCGCAGGTTGCCCGGATGCCACAATATGTGGCGCAGAATGCGATGATGGGCTCCGGTATCCGTCAATCGATCCCCATGCGATGCGAAAAATCGCTTTCCGAAAAGACTGAACTCGATGCACGGCGGGTGGATCGTGACGTTGCAGGTCCTCTTCAGCTCGGATTCGATCGAAAAGTCATGGTTTCCGGGAACGTAATCGAGGCGGATTCCGGCATGGGAGAGGGTTTGCAGCACCTGGAGGAACGGGCGCAACTCCGGTCGTATCCAGCCATCGTATTCGATCCAGAAATCGAACATATCTCCCAGAAAGACGATGCGGTCCGTCTTTCCGGGGAGTCTCCCCAGAAAGGAGCGCAAGGCTTCCTCACGGAGCTGAGCTCCTTGGATGCTTGCGCCCAGATGGGCATCCGAGAGAAATGTGATTCGGGATGCCGAAAGATCAACCGGTCGAGCCTTCTTCTCCCAGCGTTCGAAGGACATAGGGAAGAATGCCTCCTTGACGGTAATAAACGACTTCGATGGGAGAATCCAGTCTGGCGATGACCTCGAATATCTTGGGAGGGGCATCCTTCGAAATGGCGGTGACCTGGAGTCGAGAGCGCGGTGTGGTCATCGAGGCGATTCCCGAAATCGTGAATTGCTCGGTTCCGTCCAGTCCCAGCGTGGATGCATCTTGTCCCGGCAGAAATTCGAGGGGCAAAACGCCCATGCAGACGAGGTTGCTGCGATGAATCCGTTCGAAACTCACCGCCAATACCGCCCGAACCCCAAGAAGCATGGTGCCTTTGGCGGCCCAGTCCCGAGAGCTTCCGGTGCCATATTCCCTTCCGGCCAGAACGACGAGGGGAATACGATCCTCCGCATAGCGCATGGCCGCATCATAGATCGGCAATACTTCACCGGAAGGAAAGAATCGGGTGAATCCACCCTGCTTCTCGGGAACGAGTTTGTTTTGCAGCCGGATGTTGCCGAAGGTACCCCGCATCATGACATGATGGTTTCCCCTGCGGGCGCCGTAGGAATTGAACGCTTCCGGAGGGATGCCCAAAGACATCAGATACTTGCCGGCAGGGCTTTCCTTGGGGATGCTTCCGGCGGGCGAAATGTGGTCTGTGGTGACGCTGTCACCCAGAAAAGCCAGAACACGGGCGTCTGTGATATCGACGGGTGAAGCGAACCGATCGGAAATCGACTGAAAAAACGGGGGCTCCTGAATGTAGGTCGAGTCGGATTCCCACGGGTATCGCTCGGTATTCGGAGCATCCAAGCGCTGCCATTGATCCGATCCGTCGAATACCCCGGTATAGGCATGTGCGAACGTTTTGGGGAAATGGATGCGCTTCAGGACATCGTCGATTTCCGCTGAGGTCGGCCAGATATCCCGCAGATAGACGGGATTCCCTTGGTTGCCGATTGCGATCGGTTCCATCGTCAGATCGATGCGCATGGTGCCGGCAAGAGCGAAGGCAACGACGAGTGCGGGTGATGCCAGGAAATTGGCTTTGGTCAGTGGATGAATCCGACCTTCGAAATTGCGGTTTCCGGAAAGAACCGATGCCACTACGATGTCGTGGGTTTCGATGGCCTGGACGATCGGTTCCGCCAGTGGCCCGCTGTTCCCGATGCATGTGGTGCAGCCATAGGCAGCCACATGGAAACCGAGTGCCTCGAGAAACGGCAGCAGCCCTGCGTCATCGAGGTAGGCCGTTGCGGCCCTGGAGCCCGGCGCAAAGCTCGTCTTGACCCATGGTTTTACCTGAATACCGGCTTGAACGGCTTTCTGGGCCAGAAGTCCGGCTGTGATCAGCCCTCGAGGATTCGATGTGTTGGTACAGCTCGTGATTGCCGCAATGACCACGGCACCATGATCCAGATGGATCTTCTTCCCGTTGATTTCGACGGGAACACCCGACAATTCCCGGGCTTCGCAGATGGTCAACTGAGAGGGGTCCAGCGGTTTGGGAAGGGGTTTTCCTCCTTCCAGTTCCCAGGAGGATTGCGATGGTATGGTCTCGGGTTCGTGGGTCGGCAGCACGCAGGCACTGTGAAGTGATTCATCCAGCATGCTCTTGATTTCGGTGAGGGGCAATCGTTCTTGGGGGCGTTTCGGACCGGCCAAGCATGGGACGACATCCTTCATATCCAATTCGATGACGCGGCTGTACACCGGATCGCTGTTGGATGGTGATGCGAACATCCCTTGTTTCGTAAAATAGGTTTCCGCAAGCTGGATGGTTTCATCGCTCCGGTTGGTCAGGCGTAGGTAATCCAGTGTGATATCATCGATGGGGAAAAATCCGGCTGTCGCTCCGTATTCGGGTGCCATGTTGGCGATGGTGGCTCGGTCTTCCAGCCGCAAATGGCGAAGACCCGGTCCAAAAAATTCCACGAATTGACCGACGACACCTGCTTTTCGCAGCATTTGGGTAATGGTGATAACCAGATCGGTGGCCGTGACATGGTCCGAAAGGTGTCCCTTCAGCCGAAATCCGGTGACTTTCGGGATCAACATATAGTAAGGCGCTCCAAGCATGACGGCCTCGGCTTCGATGCCACCTACTCCCCACCCCAACACGCCGAGACCGTTGATCATCGTCGTGTGGCTGTCAAGTCCGACGACCGTATCGGGGTAAGCCATGGAACCCGAGGGGCCGCTTTGGGTGAAGACGACCCTTGCGAGAAATTCCAGATTGACCTGATGGCAGATACCGGTTGCAGGTGGAATTACCGAAAAATTGCGCAGTTGTCCCTGACCCCACTTCAGCAGACGGTAGCGTTCGGCATTTCTCTCGAATTCCCGATCGCAGTTGTGGGTGAATGCATCGGGTGTACCGAAGGCGTCGATTTGAACGGAATGATCGATGACGAGTTCCGCCGGGATGACGGGATTGATGCGGAGGGGATTTCCAAAAAGCCGCTGGGCGGCATCCCGCATGGCAGCCAAATCGACGACAGCCGGAACTCCGGTGAAATCCTGCAAAAGGACCCGGGCCGGATAGAAAGGAATTTCGAAGGGAGGCATGTCCGGCTTCCAGGAGCAGAAACGTCGGATATCGTCCTGGGTCACGATTTCTCCGTCTTCTTTGCGCAACAGGTTTTCCAGCAAGACGCGCATGGAAAAAGGCATGGACGAAAGGTTCAGCTGAAGCTTTTCGGCAAGTTTCGGCAGGTTGAAAAACTGGAAATGACCACTGGGCAGATGAAGGGTGTCGCGTACCTGAAAAGAATCCAGCGAAGGTTTCATACGATTCCTATAGCATGCGGTTGAAAGGGAATGCAGAAATTGTTTTTTGGGTTGGATCCATCGTCGAAGGATTCATCATTCCTCGAAAACCGGACTGATCCATCCTTCCGACCAAAGCGGATGGCCTTGCAATAAGCCGATGAGGCTCTGGTGAGCCGCATGGGGCCGTATCCGCTCCCATGCTCAGGCCCGGAAAAACACAAAATCGAGAGTACAGCGCCTTTTTGCGAGACCATCCATGGCGATTCTGTGCCTACCATCCAACAGGGGGTAGACCGAACTTCATATTCAGTCTGGTCTTCAAGGCCGATTCATAAGAAAGCGGACTATAGAAGATTTGGATTCGTGAATCAAGGAGCCCGTCGGCAGGATTAGGCCCGGAAATACCCCACACTCGGGGGTACAGTGACTTTTTGCAAGACCATCAAGAGTGATGGCCTCGCAAAAAGTCACTTCTATGGACGGCTTCGCAAAAAGGCCGCAGGCAAGGAGTGCAAATCCTGAGGAGTGAGGCGTACTTAGACGTACGCCGCAACGACGAAGGATGCAGCACGACACAGCATCCGGCCTTTTTGCGAAGCCGTCAAGAGTGGAAGGGGAATTGTCTATCTGCCTTAGGCCCGACACGATCCATCTTTCGGCATTCGGACATCCTTGCAGACAGGGGTTAAGCGTTGACGACCCAAACGGTGCAGTTTCTGGCAAGCTTAACCAGTCTGCTCGAAACACTGCCGAGGAGAATTTCCTCTTTGGGGGAGAGGCCTTTCCTGCCCACGACAATGGTTCCATATTCCAGCATGTCTTTTTGTTCGAGGATACACTCGGTCAAGGAAGGGCAAAACCGAATAGGTGTGAGGACACGGATGCGGTCACCTTCGAAGCCGTAGGAGATGAGCACTTGTTTATAACTTTCTAATAAGGCAAGTGATTCATTCAACTTCTGATCAATCCAAATCCGACGTTCCTCATCCGATGGAAAATAATCGGCATCCGGCTCCAGAATGAGATGCAACAGGGTAATGTGAAAATCTCCACCGACACCTCCCAGCAACCTTCCGACATAATCCACCGCTTTTCTGGAATTGTCGGAAGCATCTACTGCAAGAAGAAGATTTCGATCGGATGGGGCAGTCATGATGACGTCCTTTCGTTTCAGGAGGGTTGCAACAAGGCTCGCGCATCCCGCAGATCGGTCAGGAATTGACCGACTTCGTCGTAAAATACGGTGCTTCCCTTGGAGAAACGCAGCAGGATGTCGTTCAGCGGCTTTGGGATATACGGAAAAATTTTCCGGAGATTGGCAACACGGTTGTTGAAGACGATATTGACGTCTTCGGCATAGAGCTTCTCAAATGCAGAGGGATTGTTATCCCTAAGAGTTTTGAGCAGAATATCACCCTTTCCGACAATATACATCAAAACATTTCCCAACCCGAAAAGATCGTATCCGAAAATGTTTTCACGATGAAGAAAATTATAATCGAAGTCGATCCATCGGTAAAGGCCCGAATCGTGATCGACGAGAATGTGGTCCCGTCGAATGTCCCCGTGTTTTTCCCCATGCCGATGCAGAAAGGCGATCGCCTCGACGCAGTCGATGTAATGGTCCAGGATATCGGGCAATCGTTGATGGAAATACGTTTCATGATCGAGGCGGATATCGGCGATCATGGCGGCAAGGCTCTGTCCGTAAATGATATCGATGATGCGGACCACATTGTCTCGGTCATCGGTGACCCAGAACCCGTGCATGAAATGGGGATGACCGTTGACCAGATCCAGAATCCGTGCTTCCTTTCGAGGACTTCGGAAACACTCGAAGGGAATGCCGCCGATATTGGCCGTGAATCGCTCGAAAAAGACGAGCTTGGCGATGCGGGTAACGCCGTCCTGCAGATCGATGACCCGTTTCACCCAAAATTTCACCTCGTCATCGAGCCCAAAACGGCCTTCCTTGGCGTTGTGTCGTACCAGATAGAGGCGATTGCCCAGCAGCAGGATATCACCGTATTCGATGGCATAAAAATCGGAGGTATCCGTAAAGATACGAAAAACGTGTCCGGGGGACAACGAGGCGAGCCAAGGTCTGCACATCTCCCGCAACGATTCCTGAGATGGTATTTCATGGGTCATAAATGGATTTCTCTCCGCAGCCAAAATGAACGTGAAAGGTCAGAGAAATGATCCTGAACATATAAGATGCGTATCCGCCCCCATGCTCGGGCCCGGAAATGCCCCACAATCGAGGGTGGAGCGACTTTTTGTGAGTCCATCACTGTTCAGGGGGCGCATGGGTGGTAGTCGTTTGATTTGAATTGCGATGGTGCCAATTGACGTAGGCAGCCTCCCAAAATTTGGAAAGGCAGGGTTTTCGGACCGGCCACTGAAAAGCGAAATGACCACACAAGGGGCATAATGTCTTCAAGATATCCTTCATGGAATCCAATGGGTCGGGAAGCCGCTTCCGGCCGATTCCATATTGGACGATATCATCGATCGCTCCGGATACAGCACACGGATAGTATCCCATCGGTGTAAGCCCCATCCCGCATTCGGAAAGGATTCGACATCCGGCTTCATAATCATAGAATTGATGCAGGCGGCTGTCGCAGGGTGCCTTATTGAACGGCCGAAAAAGTCGGCTGTCTCCTGTTTTTTCGGTACTCTTGATCTCGATGTCATCCGGCAGAAGATCGATCATCCGGCGAACCTTTCGCCCATGACCGTTGGTGCAGACAACGATCCGAAGGGAAGGCAGATGGTCACGTCGATAGGTGCGCAACAATTGGACGATTTCCAGGAATTGTGGATGCAGCGTAGGTTCTCCGCCCAGCAGCCGAATGCGCTTCCATGAGTAGCCTTGGACCAGGCTCTCTGCCATCAGCTGCTCGATTTGCCCGATGGCCATATCGGTGGAGCGGGGGGCCTGGGCACAGGAGCGGTTGCAATTCGGACAGGCGAGGTTGCATCGATACGTTAAATCGATTTCCAGGTATTCCCGGCTGACCGTCCATGGTGACCAAAGGTGTTTGCGGACCCAACGAAGGGAGCGGATTCCCTGCAAGAGATCGGCAAGGATTCTCTGGAACGTGATGTTACGGTGAGGGGTTATGGATCGATGCCGAGAACCATGGGTCATGGATGCCCCTATCCTTCCCGTCCATCGTGGGATCATCCGGATGGATTTTCCGTCTGGACCGGAAGGGTTACGATGAACCGGGCGCCGTTTCCCGGAGAGGACTCCGCATGGATGCTGCCCCCATGTTCCTGAATGACCTGCCGCGTCATGTACAGCCCGATACCCGTTCCCTTCTTGCCTTTGGAGGAATAAAAGAGCTGGAAGACCTTGGAGAGTTCCGATGGTTCGATTCCAGGACCGTTGTCCGAGAACTCGAATTGGATGATGTCGTCCCTGTCGTTCTGGATCTTCCGCACTGAAAAGCGAATGACATGATCGATCGGCCTTGGATCGTCGATGCAGGCTTCCATGGCGTTCTCCAGGATATTGATGAATGCGGCCCGCAGCCGTTCCCCATCGATCAGGGCATGACCGAGGTGTTTGGGTAAATGGGTTTCGAAGGCAATGTTGGCTGCACGTATGCGCGTTTCCATGCTGCGGGCGAGATCGCTCGAAAATCTCCAGATATCGGTCCAGCTCTTTTCGGCTTTTCGTTCCTTGGCATGGTAGAGGATGTCCTGAACCAATCTGCGGATGCGCTCGAACATCAATTTCAGCACATCGAGACCTTCTTCTATTCTGGCCGGCATATCCCGATAAAAACCGCTTTCTACGAGATATAGACCGGCGTCTACTCCGACCAGGCATCCTTTCAGGCTGTGAGAGATGATCCCGATCATCAGACCGAGACTGGAGAGATGCTCTTGGGTGCGGCGAAGCTCCGTGATATCCATGAAGTAACCCAGTGTCGCCCGTTTACCGTCCAGCTCAATCGGAGTGACCGTTTCGAGGGCCCAGTGAAGGCCGCCCTGTTTGTCCCGTGCACAATACAGGTATGGGGTTTCGTTTTGGCCTTTCAGCATGGCTACAGCCTGCTGATGGACATATTCCCGATAATCTTCATGGACAATCGAAAGGGAATCCCTACCGATGAGTTCCTGTTCGCTGTATCCGATCAGGCGGACGAATTCCGGATTGACGTAGCGAAAGACCCCTTCCTGAACGATAAAGCTTCCGATGAGGGCGCGTCGCTTGCTTTGAAGCAATTGGGCATCTGCCTGATGGAGGCGGGTTTGATCCCGAAGAAAACCTTCGAGGAGTCCGGCCTGCTCATCCGACATGGCAGGCGATCGAATCCATCGGTTGGCCAGCCATCGAAGGGTTCCGTCGGGTCGGACGATCCGAAGCAGGCATTCACCGGTTTCCGGATCGTCCGGTTTGGGTTCGCTGAAGAGTGGCTCGATCAGGTGACGGTCTTCAGGATGGATCCAGGACAAAACCGTTTCCAGGGGCCATTCGGAACGAGCGGGAATGGGATGGTGGTCCAGAAACTCCCAGATTCTGTCATTGTAAAAGGTGATGGTCTTTCGATCCGGATCGTATCGGTAGGCGGCATCTGGGCAAAGCAGCATCAACCGGTTTGGATTCGGCGAGCACGTGTGGGATGGATCTGCGGCGGATGAGGATGTGGTGTATGGGTTCATACGGAAGATGCTTTCCGTCAGAAGTCTGGGGGGAAAGGTCGGCCCTTTTTCTGAACACGAAACATGAGCAGGATCGAAAACAACAGGGAAACCAGGAAGCATCCGGTCATGAACACGAAAACCGATTGCAGTCCAAACCGGTCGGCCAGATAACCGGATACGGCTGCGGCAAGAGCGCCTACCCCGAAGGTCAGACCAAAATGAATGCCGTATCCGATACCGTGCCGATGATCGGGTAAATAACGCGAAAGCATGTAATTCTGAATCGGCTGGGTGGCGAAATAGAAAAATGCATACAAGATGGCCGAAACGATGATGGTCAGATTCGTTCCGAGGGTAAGTCCAACGACGGCGACGACGCCTGCAGCAATCGAAATCAGATAGATTCTTTCCGGACTGATCCGATCCACCAGTTTGCCCCCGATGTACTGACCCAGAGCACCGAAAAGCAGGGCTGCTGTGGCCATGGTTCCTCCCCAGGTGACGGCATTCGAGAAGCCGGAGGCCATATCCACCCGAAGGCCGATATATACCGGCAGAAAGGTGGTGATTCCCCGATAGGTCAACCCGAGGCATGCGGCCGAACCATAAAACAGCAGCAATCGAATCATATCGATGGGTTGTGTAGGCGCGGTTTGAGGACGAGCGGACGGCCGTGGGATGGTCTGAGATAGATGCAGCGTGAGAGAATAGGCGGTCAGTGCGATTCCGAGAACGCCGTAGACGATGTACGGCAGGCGCCATCCCGAAATGGCGGCAAGCCAAGCCGAGAGACCTGGAGCCAGTGCCACACCGAGACTTCCGGCAATGCCGTGGATTCCGAAGGCCCGCCCTTTGAGGACGATGGTGTGGGAGATCAGGGTGTTGGATGCCGGGTGATAGATGCTGCATAAAAGCCCGGATATCCCGACCAGGACGACAAAGACGGCGTATGTCGGGATCAGGGCGATCAGCATAGATGTGATTCCGGCACCGATCAGAAACATCCGGATGAGGTGGAGGGGGGGCATTCGATCCGAGATCATGCCGGCTGGAAAAGCGCCTGCACCGAAAGCGATGCTGAAAACGGAAACCGCCAGGCCGAGATGAAAATAGTCCGTCTGGAATTGAACCAGTAACAGGGGGATCAGGGGGGGCAGAATGCCTTCGAAGAGGTGTACGAGGTTGTGGGATCCAGCGGTCAGGGTCAGAATCCGCTTTTCGTTGTTCATGAATCGTCCTTCTTCGGAAGACAGAAGACACAAGTCAGAAGTCAGGAGTCAGGAGTCAGAAGTCAGGAAAAAAGCGGATGACTTCTGATGTTGCGTGGATGACGACTTTTTGCAAGACCATCCTCGTTGTTCTATAGACAATTCCGATCTGCAAAACAAGAGCGGAAAAAGGGCCTCACTGTCAAAGTCCCTCATTTTTTGGAGGCCGCGTTGCGGGCCAAAGCTGCTTCACGGTCGCTGATGGATGGACCCATTGGGCCTACGGGCATTCTTGCGAAGCGATCCGGGAATGGGTATATTCGCGCAGGATAACGAATGGCCGATTGAGCCATATTTTTGAGAATGTGGATTTCATGGAGGGAGCCAACATGAAGGTCCTTCGGGCGTGGGCGATGTGTTTTCTGGTCGGGATCTTGCTGTCAGGGTGTGCAACGGTGCCGGTAACCGGCCGAACGCAGTTGAACATGGTTCCGGACAGTTCGATCCTTTCCATGAGCCTGCAGCAATATGATGAATTCCTGAAAACCCATACACTCAGTTCGGATGCCCAGAGCACGGCCTTGGTGAGGCAGGTCGGCAGAAGGATCCAACGGGCTGTCGAAACCTATTTCCATCAACAGGGGATGGCAGCCGAGCTGGAACACTATCGTTGGGAATTCAATCTGGTGGAAAGCCCCGAAGTCAATGCCTGGTGCATGCCCGGCGGAAAAGTGGTGGTGTACACGGGAATCCTGCCGATCACCCAAGATGAAACAGGGCTTGCGGTGGTGATGGGGCATGAAATCGCCCATGCCGTCGCCAAACATGGCAACGAGCGAATGAGTCAGGCCCTGGCTATGCAAATGGGCGGAGTGGCGCTCTCCGTTGCTTTGGCGGATAAAAGCCCGCAAACCCGAGGCCTTGCCATGGCCGCATTCGGTGCCGGAGCGACCGTCGGTATCCTGTTGCCCTACAGCAGGCTGCACGAGAGTGAGGCCGACGAAATGGGTTTGATTTTCATGGCCACGGCGGGGTATGATCCCCATGCTGCCTTGAGCTTCTGGCAACGGATGGCGGCTCAGAAAGGTACAAAAAAGAAACCGCCCGAATTTCTGAGCACCCATCCATCCGATGCCAAGCGGATCGAAGACATTCGGCGCTTGATTCCCAAGGCCATGGCCTATTATCGGCAGGGAGGGGTGCCGTGATGACTCGCGTCCAGAAGGCTTCGGCCGAAATCCCATCCTACATCCCATAGCCCATAGCCCATAACCCATAACCCATAGCCTATAACCCATAACCCATAACCTATAGCCTATAGCCTATAGCCTTTTTCAAGAAGGATTCCGTCCCTTGGCTACATACGCAGCAACCATTACAGGAACCGGATCGGCATTTCCGGAGGGAATCGTCACCAATCAGGACATTGTCGAAAAACTTGCCGCTTCGGGCATCGAAACCAGCGATCAATGGATTCGGGAAAGAAGCGGCATTCGGGAACGCCGGATGTCGGCTCCCGGCAATGCGGACGAACACAATTCATCCCTCGCCCTTGCAGCGAGCCGCGCCGCTTTGGAAATGGCCGGCAAGAAACCGGAAGATATCGACTTGATCGCTTATGCTACCTGCACGCCGGATACAGTCATTCCATCGACATCCTGCTGGTTGCAACACAAGCTCGGAGCGGTCAATGCCTGGGCGATGGATCTCAATGCCGCATGCTCCGGATTCCTGTACTGCCTGAGCATCGCCGATCAGTTCATTCAGACGGGGCAGGTGAAAACCGCCCTGGTGATTGGAGCCGAAGTTCTCAGTTCCATCATCAACTGGTCGGATCGCGCATCCTGTATCTTGTTCGGAGATGCGGCCGGAGCCGTGGTCGTCGAAAGAGCCGAGGCGGACACACCCCACCGCATTCTTTCCGCCACCCTTCGCTCCGATGGAAATCTCTGGGAACTGTTGCACATTCCCTGCGGGGGGTCCCGATATCCGGCCACTGCGGACATTATTCGGGATCACCTGAACAAGATTCATATGAACGGTAGAGAAGTCTTCAAGATTGCGGTTCGAACCCTCACCAGTTTTGCCAAACAGACCCTGAAGAAGCACAAGCTCGCTCCGGAAGAGCTGGACTGGTTTATCCCCCACCAGGCCAATATCCGGATTATCGAGGCGGTTGCTGAACGGCTGTCCATTCCCATGGAAAAAGTTCTCGTGAACATCGAGCGCTACGGTAATACGTCTTCGGCGACCATCCCGACGGTTCTCGATGAGGCGGTACGGTCCGGAAAAATCCAGAAAGGCCAGACCATCTTAATGGATGCATTCGGATCCGGGTTGACCTTTGGGGCTGTTCTCGTGCGTTGGTAAACCCAATATGTAGATCATTATCGTTGACACACCACAAGATATTGTGTTAGAAGCCCACCTATCTTCTCCGGGCTGCCTGTTGTACACCGGCGGCCCGGCGCTTACGTGACACGCCCATCGTTCTGCACTATCTTTCTCTCAAGACCAACGTTTATCAAGGGGGACCCATGTTCGAAAACATTCGGAAACGAGACGGTCGTATCGTGCCCTTCGATCCGGCCAAGATTACGGCGGCCATTGCCAAGGCGGGAGCTGCCACCGGCGAATTTGGGGAACGGGAGGCCAAGAAGCTGACCCTGAAGGTGTTGACCCTTGCCCATGAAATCCGGTTGGGTCCACTTCCGGAAGTCGAAGAGATTCAGGACATCGTCGAGCGGGTGCTGCTCGATTCCCCCTATTATAAAACGGCCAAAGCCTATATTCTCTATCGGGAACAGCATGCCCAGATCCGGAGCATCGCCACCAAGGCCAGCATCGATCTGGTCGAGCACTATCTCAAACGGCTCGACTGGAAGATCAAGGAAAACAGCAACATGTGTTATTCCTTGCAGGGCCTGAACAACTATATTTCATCGGATGTGACTTCCGAATATTGGTTGAACCGGATCTATCCGCCCGAGATCCGAAACGCCCACAAGCAGGGGGACATACACTTGCATGATCTGAGTCTGCTGTCGGTGTACTGTGTCGGGTGGGATCTACAGGATCTGCTGCGAACCGGGTTTCGTGGAGTGGAAGGCAAGGTGGAAAGCGCACCACCCAAACACCTGCGTTCGGCCCTCGGTCAGATCGTCAATTTTTTCTATACGCTGCAGGGGGAAGCTGCCGGGGCGCAGGCCATCTCCAATTTCGACACCCTGCTCGCACCTTTTGTCCGCTTCGACAACCTGGACTACACCGAAGTAAAACAGGCCATCCAAGAATTCGTCTTCAACATCAACATTCCGACCCGTGTCGGGTTCCAGACACCGTTTACGAACATCACGATGGATCTGCTCGTTCCCTCCATCCTGAAGGACGCACCGGTGATCGTTGGCGGAAAGGAACAGGGGCAGACCTACGGCGAATTCCAGCAAGAAATGAACTTGATCAACCGGGCTTTCGCCGAGGTCATGATGGAAGGGGACGCCAAAGGAAGGGTGTTCACCTTTCCGATTCCGACCTACAACATCACTCCCGATTTCGACTGGGACAACCCGAACCTCGAAACGGTCTGGAAGATGACCGGAAAATACGGGATTCCCTATTTTTCGAATTTCGTCAATTCGGACATGTCGCCGGAGGATGCCCGGTCCATGTGCTGCCGGCTGCGGCTCGACAACCGGGAATTGTTGAAGCGGGGGGGCGGCCTGTTCGGGGCCAATCCGTTGACGGGTTCCATCGGTGTGGTGACGATCAATCTGCCTCAGATCGGATATACCGCAACCAGCAAGGACGAATTCTTCGAGAAATTGCACGAACGGGTCAGGCTTGCCGTCAAAAGCCTCGAAATCAAGCGAAAGGTGCTCGAGCAGTTTACGGAAAAGAATTTGTATCCCTATTCGAAATTCTATCTGCGCGACATCAAGGCCCGGACGGGGTGCTACTGGAAAAACCATTTTTCGACGGTGGGCATCATCGGCATGAACGAGGCATGCCTGAATTTTCTCGGAGAAGGAATCGCCTCCGATGCAGGCCAGGCCTTCGCCCTCGAGGTGATGGAAGATCTGCGCTCCATGATGCGCACCGTGCAGGAGGAAACCGGGAATATCTACAATCTGGAGGCTACTCCCGCGGAAGGGACATCCTACCGGTTGGCGATGCTCGACAAGAAGCGCTATCCGGATATCCGTTGTGCCAACGAGGAGGACTATCGAAACGGCGCTGCACCCTTCTATACGAATTCCACCCAGTTGCCGGTGAATTATACCGACGATATCTATGAAACCCTGATGCTGCAGGACGAACTTCAGGCCCGATATACCGGCGGTACGGTCCTGCATCTCTTTCTCGGCGAACAGGTGAACGATGTCTCGACGATCAAGAACCTGATCCGAAAGATCGCCTCTCAGTTCAAGCTGCCGTATTTTACCCTGACCCCGACCTTCAGCGTGTGTCCGTCCCATGGCTATCTGGCGGGAGAGCAGCCACAGTGCCCGATCTGCGGCCACGAAACCGAGGTGTATTCCCGGGTTGTCGGCTACCTGCGACCGGTGCGGCAGTGGAACAACGGAAAACAGGCCGAATATCGCATTCGAAAGACCTATGACCTGAAGAAGGCCGAAGCCCGATTGGCGGGGAAGGCCCCGGTAGCATCCCCTCCAATCGTCGTTGAAGCGGAACCTTTGCGGAAAGTGGCCTGAGCGTCGTGAACATTGCCGGGCTTCAGAAACACTCCCTCATCGATTATCCGGGAAAGGTGGCTTGTGTCGTTTTCTTTGCCGGATGCAATTTCCGCTGCCCCTATTGCCACAACGCCGATCTGGTGCGGGGGATGGTCGTCGATCCGATGGACCTGGAGGCTTTCTGGAGATTTCTGGAGAAGCGAAGGGAGTTCCTCGATGGGGTGGTCGTTTCCGGTGGGGAGCCTACCCTCCAGAAAGAGCTTTCGGATTTTTGCCGGAAGATTCGGGAAATGGGGTTTTCGGTCAAACTCGATACGAATGGATCGAGGCCCGATGTGTTGGCCAAGCTCCTTTCGGACGGCGTTCTCGATTTCATCGCAATGGATATCAAAACCGATCCGGAACGCTACGTTTCAATGGGGCTTTTCCCCAACGGCGATCCCGCATGTATTTTCGAGAGCATCGAGTGCATCCGACGATCCGGTATTGCCGGCGAATTTCGCACGACATGTGTTGCGCCGTTTGTGACGGCAGAGACGTTTCCTGCGATGCTAACCTGCATCGCAGGGGCCGATCGCTATGTGCTTCAGCCCTTCGTGAACAGAAACGTCCTTGATCCCGAATGGGTCGAGCGGCACGCCCGGGGGCTTTCCAGCGAGGAAATGGCGCGGCTTGCGGAAATGGCTTCGGGGTATGTGAGGGAAGTGATCGTATTGAGCCGATTTGGATGAGGAGCCTCCAACAGAGAGCAGCGGCAGATTCCGATTGGTGTTTCGAACCGGGGATGACTTGTTCTGATATCCGCTGAAATGCCATGATTCGATCGTTTCGGTGCAAACGCACTCAAGAACTGTTTGAGGGAAAATGTTCCCTCAAGTTCAAAGCATTTTCTGCCGTTGCCGAACGGAAGCTGCAGATGTTGGATAACGCGACATCCATTGCCGATATGCAGTCTCCCCCTGGCAATCGTCTGGAAGCACTGCAGGGGAGTCGAGCGGGTCAATGGAGTATCCGAATCAATGATCGCTGGCGCATTTGCTTTCGTTTTGATGACTGCGATGTCTGGGACGTTGAGATCGTTGACTATCACTGAGGAGAACGGGGTCATGAATCCAATCAATCAGATGCGTCCAATCCATCCGGGGGAAATCTTGCGGGAAGAATTTATGCATCCGCTTGGAATGACTGTTCATGCCCTCACGATGGAATTGAAAATCCCGGAATCCCAGCTCAGCGAACTCCTGGAAGAACGAAGCGCCATCAGCCCCGATATGGCGCTCCGGCTGGCCCGGTATTTCGGGACGTCGGCTCGTTTCTGGATGAACCTTCAGACAAGTTATGATCTCAAAATTGCAGAACAGCAGTATGGATCCAGGATTGCGCAGGAAGTTCAGGCCAGACAGGCCGCATAAACGCCCCATGTCGGTGGCCGTCAATTCCGTCCATGAAAAGGGAGGGACAGGCACGTGTCATCCCTACAATAGGCAACCTATTTCCCTCCTCCCTTTTCCATGAACTCAGAATTTTTAAGACAATCCCCCATGCAACCGGAGTGTCACCCCGATGGATGAAACTCGAAGAAGCAAAGCTTGATGGACTCGCAAAAAGTCAGATGCTCTTGTATGACCCGCAGGAGAGCGGGTGGTGTTTTGCTTGCGCAGCGGAAAAACTCAGCAGCCCGATCTCGTAGGA
>CAZJXF010000009.1:0-48904 GCA_964549995.1 uncultured Desulfatirhabdium sp.
CCTTTTCCGATAAAATCATCCGGATAACGCTTCAAATGGGTGTGGAATGTGGGCTGAAAAAAGGAGGGAGGGATTTCATTCAGAAACCCTTCAGCCCAAAGGTACTCTCCGAAAAGATCAAGAAGGCGCTTGGGGGGGACTAAGGAAGGGAGGGAAAAAGGGCCGGAGTGCGAAAGTTCGGGAGTACGGGAGGGCGGAAGGGAAGGACTACGGAAGTGGGAGAGTGGGAGAGCAAGGAAGCGCGGGGAGATAACGAAGGGGCCACCGTATAGGTGTCGCAGCGTTTCATCCTCCGGCCAGGGCCGAAACGATTCGGACCACCTGACCGTCCTTCAAGAGGGTTTCGGACTTCACCCGACGACCGTCGAGCCATACATAGGCCCTCAAACCTTCCGGTAAGCCCAAACGCTTTAGTACATCCGATGCGCTCATTCCCGGCTCCCAGGACCAGGTTTGCTCCATGACATGACAGCGGATGATCCCAATCGGCTGAATGAGGATGGTCATGGAGAGCTACCCGCTACATCTTGAAGGTTCCTTTGAAAAGAAGAAGACGCTCCTCCCGTTTGAGCAGGCACTTACGAACAACAGAGCTCTCCTTCTTGACGGCTTCGCAAAAAGTCGATCTACCCCCGATTGTGGGGTATTTTTGGGTCTGAGCATGGGGGGGCGAGCCGGCGACTCGCCCCTAAAGGCTTTCGCACTACGCACCACGCATCTGGCTTTTTCCCGAACGCATCCTACGCCATCGCCACAATTTGCCGTACCAACCTCTCGATACCGACAGCCACATCCTTGATGCCCGGCCCAAGCATATACGCAGGTGTCGTCACCAGGCGATTCTCTTCATCGACGTGAATCATGTCCACCGTACAGGCATGATGTTTGGCGCCCATCGTCTCGATGCCTGCCGCCGTGCCGACGTCGGTGCCGATGGTTACCTCGGGCTTTTGCGCCGCCAGGGCACAGGCGAGCGTGGCAGGTGCAATGCAGATGGCACCAATCGGTTTTTTGGCCTCAGCCATTTCCTGAAGCAGACGTCTGACCTGCGGATGGACCGTGGCATCGGGACCCTTGAAAGCGAAATCGCTCAGGTTCTTGGCTGCACCGAACCCACCGGGCAGAATCAAGGCATCGATGTCCGCAGACCGCACTTCAGCCAGGTTACGGATGTTGCCACGGGCGATCCGGGCCGACTCCACCAGCACATTGCGTTGTTCGTTCATGGGCTGCATCGTCAGATGGTTCATCACGTCATGCTGAGGCATATCCGGAGCCATGCATACGGCTTCTGCACCTTCCCGATCCAGAAAGAGCAACGTCAGAACGGCTTCATGAATTTCAGAGCCGTCATAAACCCCGCATCCCGACAAGAGAACACCGACCTTCTTCATGCTGCACCTCCTGTTGCCTATTTCGTCCACATTTAAAATTGCCCGTCCCCGCTCAACACATCCATCATGCTGAACACCTGCCCCTTCAGGCCGTCCTCCATTTTCCGGCTTAGAAACACGAGGGCATCCATCGTTCCGTCCACATAGACGTCCCTGCCGTTGATGTTGTGAGTAAAGGACAAGGTGACGGTACCGTCCGGAGAAACCAGCGTATACGTATGCCATCCGTGACCGCCGATATAGGCTTCGGGAACCCCCAGCTGTTCTTTCTGGACGGCGGGGTCCCGAATCATACGAATATCGGCTTCGGTGAACGCAACCCCCATCTGATTGAAATATCCGACCATGGCTTTGGCTGTGCCGCTCGTATCGGCCTTTCCCTTCTGATGGCTTTCGGTGATGGACAGACGGTATCCGGAAAATACCCCCGGAAACCGTTTGGCTGCATCGGCCATCATGGATTGAAAGGCAACGATCGGTTTGGCCATGTTGGGGGCGATGACCGCACTGATGGAGGACTGTTGAACGGTTTCGATCAATCGATTCCTGTCGCCTCCGGTCGTTCCCATCACGAAATAGAGATTGTTTGCCGCATAGAAATCGGCGTTGCCGTTCACCGCCGTCGGGTGGGTATAATCGACAACCAGAAGCGGGCGAAAGTTTTCCAACAAACCGACAAGCTCACCTCGCTCCCCGGGTCGGATCAAGCGAACCGAAATTCCAGATATCTCCTGAGAATCGGATGTGATCTCGGGACCGGTCAGGGAAAAGGGGAGCAGGGAAAAGCGTTTGTCCGAAGCCACCCGACGAGCCACGAGTGCGGCCATGTTGCCGGGAAGACCGTTGACCATAACTGGAATCGGTTTCATGTGTTACCTCCTGACCACGTTCGTTTTAAATGATGACGACTTCGCAAAAAGCCGCTGCCCCCCGATTGTGGTGTATTTCCGGGCCTGAGCATGGGGGGAGAACCGCCTTTTGATGTTGCATCGGATACTTGGTTGAAGCCGCCGGAGATCGTTGGGCCGGGCATGCGCACCCAATCCATATCGGTTAAATGATGGGCGGGTACACCCTCAAATGGCGTTCAAGCCAGGTGAGCGATCGAAGGAAGTCTTTTTCCCGAAACACTTCGAGCGAAACATGCCCTGCATAATGTTCGAGAATGCCGCACACCTCCTCGGCCTGCTTTGCATTCAGGCAGTCCAGAGCCACATGGTCCTTTTTCCCCTGGACCCCATGAAGATGGACCATGTCGATTCGATCGCGATGGGCCTTGAAAAACGCCTCCGCATCCCAGCCATGAACGAAGAGATGCCCGATATCGAGACAAATCCCCAGTTGAAATCGATCAACCAGGGGAATCAGATGTTCCGGAGGATCGTCAAGGGTTTCCAGACAAATCCGCCGGAAGGCTCCACCGACGGCATCCGCCAGCATCGAGAGCGCATCCGCCATCCGCCGCATCCACATCTCAACAGACTCATTTCGTTTCAACCCATCGAGATGAAGGACCCATGTGACCGGATCGAGGGGCGCCGTTCGCCGCATGGCGGATACAATGCGCTCGCAGGCAAGCTGAGCTGCAGCCGGATCGACGGACCCGAACTGGACATCCGTCGGAAGATGCACATTGTATAGAACATCGGCTTCCCTTCCGATCCGTCGCAGGTGTTCGACGGTTGTCGGATCGGGAAGACCCGTGATCGGGTCGCTTTCGAAAACGAGGATTTCGATTTCATCGACGATCGGGGCCAGTTTCCGGACATTCCCCAACCAGTCTTCCGGATAAATGAAGGATGTTGTACCCAGAGAAAAAGAAAAACGCTTTTTGAAAACGGGCATCGAAGACTCGAATCAAGGAAAATGTTGACTTCGAGGCCGAAGGTTATATAAAAACCTTACAGAATTCAACGACAATCAACAGGCGGTTTGAGCGGTGAACTCCACCCCCGATTTCGACGCGATCCACCGAACGGCCATCCGGGCCGCATACCGAGCCGGTAGGATTCTGAAACAGTATTTCGGAAACATCCATCATATCCGAAAGAAGGGACAGATCGATCTTGTCTCGGAAGCGGACACCACTTCCGAAGCGGCGATCATCGAGACCATCCGCGAACGGTTCCCCGATCACGCCATTTTGGCGGAAGAAAGCGGGGCATCCGAACAAGAGAATGTCTCGGTGCAATGGGTCATCGATCCTTTGGATGGAACCACCAATTTCGTCCATCGAATCGGGGTGTTCGCCGTATCGATCGGTGTGCTCTATCAGGCAGAACCGGTGGTGGGTGTGGTGCTCAACCCTGTCAGCGGAGAGCTGTTCTCTGCCGTGTACGGCCGGGGGGCCACGTACAACGGGCTGCCCATTCAGGTCTCTGTCACGGATTCGATTCAGGAAAGCCTGCTGGCTACCGGGTTCCCCTATCAGGTGCCCCAGATGGTCGATACGATCCTGCCCCGATTGGGCCGGTGCCTTCGGGCATCCCAGGGAATCCGACGAATGGGGGCTGCATCGATCGATCTTTGCTATGTGGCCAGCGGTCGCTTCGACGGATTTTGGGAGCAGAACCTCAAGCCCTGGGATACGGCCGCCGGCCTGGTGATCGCCAGAGAGGCCGGGGCCACAATCACCGACTTCGCTAACCGCCCCTATCGCGTGACATGCGATCAGATTTTGGCGACCAACGGTCGCATTCATGAAGATATGATCCAATTGCTGGATATCGAAGGACAATGATGAAAGAAAACAAGCAGAAACATACACGGAACGATCCACCGACAGACGATATGGTGATGTGCGCTGGACATTTCAACGCAACCGATCCTATCTGCCACGATATGTGCGCACTGCGGGTTCGATGTGCCATCGAAAGTCGTTTGGCCGAAGAAATGGAATTTTTCGAAGACATGATCGGAGCGATGACATTCGACGACCGCATCCAATGATGGAACCCCCATGCGCTACGCTTTCGACAACCGAAAACCCACCATTCATCCTGAAGCTTACGTAAGCCCGCTTGCCCAGATCATCGGGGACGTCACCATCGAAGAGGGCTGCTATATCGGACATGGCGCCATTCTTCGGGGGGACTACGGAACCATCGTCATCGGTGCCGGTACGGCCGTGGAAGAAGGCGTGATCGTCCATGCACCGCCGGACCATGTATGCTCCATCGGAAAGAGCGTCACCTTGGGACACGGGGCCATCGTCCACGGAAACCGCATCGGCGATTTTGCCGTCATCGGGATGGGGGCGATACTGAGCATCTGGTCCGAGGTCGGCAGTTGGGCCATCGTGGCAGAAGGTGCCATCGTCCGGTTGCGGCAGGTCATTGCCGACGGAATGGTCGCTGCCGGAAATCCGGCCGAGGTCATCCGGCCCGTCAACGACAACGACCGGCTGATGTGGAATTACGGGAAACAGCTTTATGTCGATTTGGCGAAGAAATATCGAGCCATCGGCATGCAGCCCATCAATGAAAATCAGGAACCGAGTTATGGCGATCGATGAGACGGAAAACCGAACCGATCACCGGCATTGCTTCGATTTCGAGATCGGATACCTCGTGAAGAGTCCCTGCCGGGAGTGCGAGCATCGAGAGCGTTTGCCCGTCTGCATCGATTCCTGCCGGATCCTGGCCCGCATCCACGAAAGGCTCTCCAAGGTCATCTCCTGCTCTGCACGCCAAGCCTGATGGAAGCATCCCCTCCACCTGAAAATCCCTCCACCGGTTCATCTGCCCTCTCACCCGGTTTGAACACCGTCCTTGATGGAACGACACTTCGCATCCAGCTCCAGGGACGGATCGACCGGACAACCTGTTCGGATGTCCTCGCCCGCGTACCGGCTTGTTTTCGTATGCCCCCAGCGGACACGATCGAAATCGATGTTTCCGGTACAACCGGGTTCGATGATTACGGCATTCTGGTTCTGCTGGAAATCCGAAGATGTGCCCACCGCCTGGGGAAAACGGTTTCTCTGGTGAATGTGGGAGAAGACGTTTCCAGAATGCTGGAGCTGACGGAGTTCGACCGGATGGTCGAGCGCAGCGGGATCGAGAAGCCAAGCCCTCCGAATGCCCTGCTGCGCATCGGCGCGTTTGTCATCGAAAGTGTCCGAAACGCCGGAAACGTCGTCTCCTTTCTGGGTAACCTGATCCTGCTGTTCGTATATGTTCTGCGACATCCGGCGTCCCTTCGTTACGACGACACCGTGCTCTACATGCGAACCACCGGTGTGGACGCTCTTCCGATCGTCGGGCTCATCAGCTTTCTGCTCGGTCTCATCATGGCCTTCATGTCTTCGCTGCAATTGGCGCAGTTCGGAGCCAACGTGTTCGTAGCCTCCCTTGTCGCCTTAGCTATGGTTTCGGAATTGGGCCCGATCATGACGGCCATCGTCGTTGCCGGCAGAAGCGGATCGGCCTATGCGGCCGAGATCGCCACCATGGGTATTTCAGAAGAAATCGACGCCCTTAAGACCATGGGATTCGATCCGGTGCTCTTTCTGGCCCTTCCCCGAATGGTGGCCTCCATGCTCATGATACCGATCCTGACACTGTTTTCGGATATTTTCGCCATCGCCGGGGGACTTCTGGTCGGGGTGACGATGCTCGATCTTACGCCGGTCACTTACATGAGTCAGACGTTGAAATCCCTGCGGCTTTTCGATGTGCTGTGGGGGATGCTGAAAAGTGGGGTGTTCGCTTTTCTGATTTCCTGGGTCGGATGTCTGAGGGGGTTTCAGGCAAGGGGAGGTGCATCGGCCGTCGGACATGCAGCCACATCGTCGGTCGTGACGAGCATTTTCCTCATCATCCTGTTTGACTCGATATTTGCGGTAGTCCGAAGCTATTTGTGAAGAGGAACACCACATGAAAGTCTCCACAACGGAGAACCCCACCCCCATCATCGAGGTCGATCGACTGAGCGCCGGCTATGGGGATACGCTCGTTCTCGACGGGGTTTCGTTTTCCGTTTTTTCCGGGGAAATTTTCATCATTTTGGGAGGTAGCGGCTGCGGGAAAAGCACCCTTCTAAGACACATCATCGGATTGGAAATTCCTCGAAGCGGCACGATCCACATCGACGGCGAGCCGATTCCATCCGAAGACGGAACGGTATCCCCCGCTGTGCTGCAAAAAATCGGGGTTCTCTTTCAAAGCTCCGGCCTGATCGGCTCCATGACCCTTGCCGAAAACGTGGCCCTGCCAATCCGACAGTACCTGGACTTGCGGGAGCGGTCCATTCGGGATATGGTATGCCTCAAACTGCGCATGGTCGGTCTCGAGGGGTATGAAAACCATTTGCCGTCTCAGCTGAGCGGCGGCATGAAAAAGCGGGCGGGGTTGGCCAGAGCGCTTGCCCTGAACCCCAAAATTCTCTTCCTGGACGAACCTTCGGCAGGGCTCGATCCAATCACCTCTGCAGGCATCGATCGCCTGATCCTGCGGATCAACGAAAGCATGGGAACCACCATGGTGATCGTCACCCACGAACTCGAAAGCATCATGACCCTGGCCCAGCGGGTCATCATGCTCGACAAGGGGGCACGGGGCATCATCGCGGAAGGCGACCCGCACCGGCTGAAGGCTGAAAGCGAGCATCCGATCGTCCGCCAGTTTTTTCATCGTCAGGCAGAAAGCGAAACGCGATGACATCCAAACGCAACCAATTCATCGTAGGACTGTTCGCCCTCTGCGGTTTTTCGATCGCCGTCGTTACGGTGGTCTGGTTGGGCGTGACGAGCTATTTCGAGAAAGGGCAATATGCGGTTGCCTATTTCGATGAATCCGTTCAGGGGCTCGACAAGGATTCTCCGGTCAAATATCGCGGCGTGACCATCGGAAAGGTGCATCAGGTTCGGGTGGCACCCGATGCATCGCTGATCGAGGTCATCATGAAGGTGGAAACCGGGCTGGAACATATTGATGAGGTTACGGCCCAGCTCAAATCGGTCGGCATCACCGGCATCATGTTCATCGAGCTCGACCGAAAGACCCCCAAGGACGATCAGCTAACCCCCAAATTGACTTTTGATCCACCCTATCCAATGGTCGCCACCCGCCCCTCGGATATCCGCAAATTCATGACCGCCATGGAGGATCTCCTGAAACAGGCCTCCGATCTGAACGTGGTTCGCATTTCCTATCAGATCCAGGGCATTCTTTCCGAAATCGACGAAGCGATTCGCGATGCGGACGTCAAGGGCGTGTCCCGGTCGCTTCAGGAAACGCTCGGCCGTATCGAAAAGCTGATCGACCCGGCCCGATTGGAAAAGTCACTCGCCACCATCGACGAAGCCGTAAGGCGCGTCGGCGTCCTGGCGGAAACGGCCAACCGGACCGTCGGGCAGGTCGACGACATGATCACCGGTCAAAAGCCGGTCATTGCCGAAGCGATCGGGAACATGAAGGACGCCGTCGTTGCCATTCGGGGAGCGGCCGAATCGAGTCGAAATCTCGTGGTTCAATCGGACGGCCGGATGGACGCCTTGCAGCGTCAGCTCACCGACACGCTGCAGCAACTCGAAGCCACATCCGAGAACCTGCAGCGGTTGAGCGCCCTTCTGGCCGATCAACCGTCCCTTCTGCTTCGCGGAACTCTTCCACAGCAACGGGAATTGCCTCGATGAATCCATTCTTCAGTTCACATCATCTGTCGCGTCTGGTGCAGGTAGCGCTTGTTCTGCTGGCTCTTGGCGGCTTTTGGGGATGCACCGGCATTCAGCCGCCCCACATCGATTACTACACCCTGCATTACGACCCCCCGGAACCGAACAAGGGAGAATCGCCCCGGCCCCATGTGTTGCAGGTCGAACGATTCGGAACCGCGCCGCCTTACAACACCACAAAACTGGTCTATGCGACGGACGATTTCGGCAGAAACATGTATGTGTCGCATCAGTGGCGGGCTATGCCGGGAGAGATGATCGCCTACTACCTGGCCCGAGACCTTCGTTCCGCAGGCATCTTCGAGGCGGTGGCCGGACCGGAAACCCGCCTTCCTGCAGATCGGGTACTTTCCGGAAGCGTGGACGAATTGCTGGAGATGGAGGAATTGACGGGGTGCTCAGCCGTTGTCGGCGTGACCGTCACCCTTCTCGAAGCCGGCCAGCCGGATGTCAGCAAGCGGGTGCTGTTTCAGAAGAGCTACCGGAAACAGGTTCCGGCGGCCAAACGCACCGCCAAAGATATCGTGGCGGCCTTCAGCTCGGCCGTTCAACTTATTTCGCGGGAGCTGGCAGCGGACATCCGCAATCAGGTGAACTAAAGGCTCATGGCGGTGAACGTCGTTTCCGCCGATGTCAATGCGATCCATCCATCCAACACTGGCGGTAGCCCCCCGGAAGCCTATCCTATCTCCGACCTCCTAAGGGCGACCCGAGGGGTCGCCCTTACAAGCCTTCCCATCCACCCATTTTCCATTCCCTCTTCTCCGAATTCGCATGGAAATGGGAAAACCCGGCGGCCTACCCCTGCATGCGAGCCAGCTTGGCTCGGTAGATGTCCGCCTGATCGGGGCTGAAGAGAACGAAGATCACCTCGTCGATGGCGTCGGTCTGTTCCAGAAACTGCCGTACGGTTTCGATAGCAATGGAGCTGGCTTCATCGAAGGGATAGCCATAGGCACCGCAGCTGATGGCCGGAAACGCAACGGTTCGGGCCCCTGCCTGCTGGGCCAGCGTGAGACTGCTCCGATAACACGAGGCAAGCAGGTGTGCATCCGCTGGCTTCCCACTGTACACCGGCCCCACCGTGTGAATGACCCACTTGGCCGCAAGCCGGTACCCGCGGGTGATTCGGGCTTCTCCTGTCGGGCAGCCCCCGAGGGTTCTGCATTCCTCGAGCAGTTCCGGGCCTGCAGCCCGATGAATGGCTCCGTCTACACCGCCGCCTCCCAGCAGCCGGCTGTTGGCCGCATTGACGATGGCATCGACCTGAAGCTGCGTGATATCCCCCTGAACGACGCGCATCCGCTCAAACGGTTTTTTCATACGACTCCCTCCCGAATCAACGATGCAATTTCCTCTTCCGAATACCCCAATTCCGAAAGAATGGCTTCCGTATGTT
The DNA here is from genome assembly GCA_964549995.1 of uncultured Desulfatirhabdium sp. Lineage (GTDB taxonomy): Bacteria > Desulfobacterota > Desulfobacteria > Desulfobacterales > Desulfatirhabdiaceae > Desulfatirhabdium. Next base: position 9,470 of record CAZJXF010000009.1, read on the forward strand.
GTCCGAAGGCGGCAGGCGGTGTGCGAAGCTTTCCCGGTGTCCGGTTCAGCTTGACGGCAATCCCGAACTGTCGGATCGTCTTTCCGGCGGGATCGCTCTGATCAACCACCATCTGTCTTTCCCGGAACAAGGGATGATCGAACACTTCATCGAGGGTGTTCACCCGGGCATAACAGATTTCCAGAGATTCCAGTTCCTTCTCCCACGCAGCAATGGTCTTGCTTCGAAACCGCTCCCGCATGAACGCGATGATCTCCTCGCGACTGGCATCGTCGTATTGCAAGGGCGTGTACTGCGGCACACCGAAATGTTCGCACAGCACTTTCCAGAAGCGGTTTTCCACGGCCCCGATGGAGAGGTACCGCCCGTCCGCCGTCTCATACGTGTTGTAGCAGGCATATCGATGGGAAAGCACGGCATCGGAGCGACGGGGAGAGGCTCCCGTAAGCTCACGGAACCACATCGGAAGCGACAGAAAGCCAAGCAAGCCGTCGGTCATGGAAATGTCGATGTACTGACCTTTGCCGGTCCGGCTGCGTGCAATGACGGCCAGCAGGATACCGATGACGGCATTCATGCCGCCGCCCGCAATGTCGGCGATCTGGATCCCCGGTATGCTCGGTGCGGAATCGGCAGGACCGATCAGATCGAGCACGCCTGCAGTAGCCAGATAGTTGACATCATGACCGACCCGATCCTTGTAGGGCCCGCTCTGTCCATAGCCGGAGATGGAGCAATAGATGATGCCGGGGTGTCTGCTGCTGACGGTCGGATAATCGATGCCCAACCGCTCGACGACACCAGGGCGGAACCCTTCGATCACGACATCGGCCTTCTCCAGCAACTTCTCGAAAATGTCCCTCCCCTGGGCTGTCTTCAGGTTGAGCGACATGTGTTCCTTGTTGCGGTTGACCGTGGTGACGAAAAAATTGTCGCTCATGAAACGACGGTCTTCGATGGCGATGACCCGGGCCCCGTGATCGGCAAGGATCATCGAGGCATAGGGTCCGGGCAACAGACGGGACAGGTCGATAACGGTCAAACCGGTTAAAGCACCTTGTTCGAGCATAGATATCTCCTATGGTTACCAACAATGGGTCGAAGAAGAAGCCGGCGGATGTCTGCTTTCCATTGCCTTTGGCCGTCAAACATGATACCTCAAGACCGATTCGTCGCAGACCCCAAAAGGAATCCTGATGGCATCCACCCCACTGTCCAAAAAAATCACGGCATTGCTCGTATACGGCAGACCGCCGCTCGTTTTCTGCGGGATGCTGTGCGCCCTGGCCGTCATGTGGTTCCACCATCCGGTGGTTTACACCCTTGGTGTCGTGTTGCTCTTCGTTTCCATGAGTTTCGATCTGGTGGACGGATGGTTCGCCGCCCGATTCGGCTCCCATCCCACCTTCGCCCATCTGGCGGACCGAATCATGGACAAGATCGTCTATGCCATCATTTTCCCGGTGGTGGCGGTAGGCATGATGTGGCGTCTGGCCTATATCCAACCCCATCATGAAACGATCGATCTGCTACACGCCCTGTTCGTTCTGGTCATCTGCGTGACGGTATTGATCCGGGACGCTTTCGCCCACTTCATCCGGTGGTTCACCATGGGAAAAGGCCCGGAGCCCGAAAACAGCGAATTCACCCGCCTGCGCACCGTCGTCGCAGCCCCCGTCGCAGCACTCCTGTACGCCAATGCCTTCTACATTCCGGAAGGCCCCCCATCGAAGCTCTATTTCTGGATTTCCTGGCTCGGCAATATCCCCGTCAAATGGCTCTTCGTCATCGAGATCCTCTTTCTCGTCATCAACTTCGGATCGATTGCCGCTTATCTGCGGAAATACGGTGCAACCTTCATGGACGAGCTCTGCCTTGGAAACGAGCGACTTCGTCGAAAAATTCTGGCCGTATTGCCCAACAGCCTCACCATCTTCAATGCCTTGATGGGACTTCTGGCCCTCTGGTTCGCCTATCAGGACCGGATTCGGGAATCCTTTCTGCTGTTGATCGGCGCGGCAGTCTTCGACAAGCTCGATGGCGCCGTCGCGCGAAAACTTGGCCTGACCGAACCGCTTCCAGGAACCGAAGCCCCGCGGTTCACCCTCGGCGGCATTCTGGACGACATTTCAGACGGCATCAGTTTCTGTGTCGTTCCGGCATGGATTTATTTTATCGTTCTGAGAAACCAAGACCTGAGCCTTCCCATGGGCCTCCCGATCGGAGCAGTCGCCTTGTTCTATGCCGCAGCCGGAATCGCCCGCCTGATCTATTTCACCATCGATACGACCCCGATTCCCGGTTTCTTCAAGGGAATGCCCACACCTGCGGGTGCGATTCTGACCACCAGCGCCGTTTTGATTTTCTCCCAATATGCACTTGAATTCCCCGATCAATCGGCGACACTGGGCCTCTTTACCACCGTCGTCATGATCGGGGCGGGCATTCTCATGAATGTCTATCCGGTTCGCTATCTCCACATCGGACGGTTCATGGACCAGAAGGCTTGGTTCAAACGCCTGAGTATCTGTCTGCTCACCATCGCCATCATCAGCCCTTATTTAGGTCCGATCTGCTTTCTGTACCTGATCGGGTACGTTCTTTCTCCGCTCTATACGGGAAGACTGCTGCCGGATCGAGGCAGTCGGCCATCGGCAATCAGCCGGGAAAAATCTACACCCGACAAGCCGAAGAAAACCTGACCCCCTCTATCCCCCCAGCGGTGCCCCCCTCACCCCTTGGCCATGAGCTGCCGAACCGCCTTCTCCAGTCCGTCGATGGACAGCTCGAACATCGGAAAAATCCGAGCGATGCGCTGAATGGTCGGCGTGTAATTCCACATCCCGACAGGCACGGGGTTCAGCCATACGCTGTGCCGGAAAGTGTCCGCCAGGAATTTGAGCCGCTCAATGCTCGGCTTGGTGGAGCGTTCCTCAATGTGGATCGATCCGTCGGTGGCCATTAGTTCATAGGGAGCCATACTTGCATCCCCTACCAGAATCAGACGGGTTTCGGGATCGTAGGCGGCGAATTCTTCGATGCGTTTGGGTTCCTTGTATCGGGAAGGATCTTTCCAGATGACGTCATAGATGGTGTTGTGGAAGAAAAACGTCTGGATATCCTTGAACTGCGCCTTGGCATAATCGAAGAGCGTCTGGACCACCTCGACATAAGGATCCATCGACCAACCGCCGTTGTCGATCGCGAGAATCACCTTGAGCCTGTCCTTCAAGCTCCGCTCGAAGATGATTTCGATTTCCCCGGCGTTCCGCATGGTCTGGTAAATGGTCTCGTCCACGTTCACCCGGTCTTTGGGACCCACGGGCAGCAGGTTCCGCAACCGCTTCAAGGCTTCTCCCACCATGGCCTGGGTCAGCGGTCCACTCAGGGAATAATCTCTGTAACGCCTGTCCATGGCCACCTTCACGGCCGAACGGTTTCGCCCCATGCCGCCGACCCGCATGCCGCCCGGATGGTAACCGGAATGACCGACAGGAGACGTACCGCCCGTTCCAATCCAACGGCTTCCGCCGTCATGCCGCTCCGTCTGCTCCTTAAGCCGCTCCTTGAAGTATTCGATCAATTCCTCGGGCGTCATGCGGCTTACCTTGGATTCATCCAATCCCAGGGCTTCGGCCAGCACCTTCGGGTTTTCCAGCCAGCTTTCCAGAAGGCTTCGGGCCATTTCGTCGAGTTGGAACGCATCCGCCTGCGGCAGATCCGCTCCTTCGAAGCTGTGGGCAAACACCTGATCGAAGAGATCGAAATACCGTTCGCTCTTGATCAAAATGCTGCGGGATGCCGTATAAAAATCCTCGAGGCTGTTCACGAGGCCCATCTGCAGCGCCCGATGCAGGGTCAGGAAAGCGGTCGGCGATACGGGAACGCCAGCATCCTTGAGTTTGTAGAAAAAATCGATAAACATGGCTTGCGATGCCTCTTACCCCTTACGGCTCGGTTCAGACATCCGGGCGTTTGACGATGTCATCTATTATCCCAAAATGATGGCCTCTCAAAAAGTCAGTGAGTCTCCATTGAGCCGCATGGGGGCGGGTATGCCTTTTTCGCTGCATCGGAAAAACTCAGCCGCCCGATCTCGTAGAGCCGGGCATGGTGCCAGGCGCTCCAGGAAAGAGTATCTCATTGGAATCGTACGTTTTTCAAACACAAGCCGCAGCACTCTGCATGCCCGGCTCAACGATCTCCGGCGGCTTCAAACAGTTTCCGCTGCAGCATCAAAAGGCGTACCCGCCCCCATGCTCAGGTCCGGAAAGACCCCAAAATCGGGGGTACAGCGACTTTTTGTGAAGGCATCAACCATCAGAACAGACGTTTTCGACTGACCACATTGATGGCCCGGTTGTAGTCCTGACTCTTCTTAAAGAGAATCCCCATGTAAGGCATTTCCCCCTTGACGAGCTTCGAGGGTTTGAAATCCGGATCCATGTTGAGAGCGCGGATCCAATTCAGCAACTCCCGGGTGGCGGGCTTCTTTTCGATCGCATCCAGTTCCCGCAGGCGGTAGAAGGCGGCAATGGCGTTTTCGGCGAGCTCGACATCGATTCCCGGAAAATGCACCTTTACGATTTCCCGCATCATCTTGGGATCGGGAAAGGCAATGTGGTGAAAATTGCACCGCCCCAAGAACGGGTCCGACAGGTCTTTCTTGGCATTGGACGTGATGATGATGACCGGCCGATGTTTGGCCCGGATGGTCTTGTCGATTTCGATGATATCGAATTCCATTTGATCGAGCACATCGAGCATGTCGTCCTGAAAATCCGTATCCGCCTTGTCGATTTCATCGATCAACAGAACCGTCCGAACATCCGCCGTGAATGCCTGCCCGATCTTTCCCATTCGGATGTATTCTTCGATATTGCTCACGTCCCGCTTGGAATCCCCGAAGCGGCTGTCGTTCAAGCGGGTCAGGGTATCGTACTGGTACAGGGCGTCGACAAGCTTCATGCTCGATTTGACGTTCAGCACGATCAGCGGCATGTGCAGGGTTTCGGCAATGGCATGGGCCAGCATCGTCTTGCCGGTGCCGGGCTCCCCCTTGAGCAGAAGCGGCATTTCGAGCGCCATGGAGATGTTGACGATCCGAGCGAGTTCTTCATCCAGCACATATTTCTTGCCGCCCGAAAAGCGGGTAGGTTCCAACGTCATCTTCGGTTCTCCTTCCATCCATCCCTCAGGGGGTTCCATAGAGTTTTTTCCAGGGGCTGCGCTGTTTTTCCCGGCAATCGGCCAGCGCCAGATAGAGCGCGCCGACGGCAAGCTCCGCACAGTGGAAATGATTGGGCGGCAGGGTTTCCAGATAGGCGGATACGGCTTCGGGCGTCACCTCCCATGCCTCGTCGATCGTCCTGCCTTCGATCATTTCGATGACGGTATTGGCACATGCAGCGGTGTTCAAGCACCCCCTCAGGCCGTAGGATGCGGTTTCGATGCGGTCATCGTTCAATTTGATATAAATTTCGACGGTATCCCCGCAATCACCGGTTTTCGTGCCGAAGCCATCCGGCTTGGCCATCGTCTCCATCTTGTCGGTCCGGAAAGCCATCTCCAACAATTTCAGGGAATGGCTTTGCCAAAAATCCTGCCCCGATCCATCGGGCTGGGTTTCTTCCATCATCGTTGAATCCATGGAACGACTCCTGTTGCTTTACCGAGTTGATACGTGACGACTTCGCAAAAAGTCGCCTCCTACCGATTTTCTTTTAATGCCTGGCTTCCAGCAGGAGGGCGGGTGGTGTTTTGCGAAGCAGCGGAAACGTGTTTGAAGCAGCCGGAGATCGTTGGATCGGGCGGACGCGCTTCATCTGTTTTGGATTGAACATCCGGATGTCGCCTTTCAGAAAGCCATCGTTTCTATTTTGGCCATCCGCCCGATCCTACGAGATCGGGCTGCTGAGTTTTTCCGCTGCGCAAGCAAAATGCACCCGCTCTCCTGCGGGTTAAACAAGAGCATCTGACTTTTTGCGAGGCCAACAATTGAGAGCATCCGGCCTTTTGGCGAAGCCGTCCATACGTTTCAGGCCGGATATCCCGTAATGGCCCGGATTCTCTTGTACAACGGTTTGAGCCTTCGGTACAGGGGTTTGTAGACGTCCCGGTACAAGGCGTTGTAAACGGCGTGGTTCTTCATGTTCGGCTCGAACACCTCGGCCACATGGGTCATGGAAGCGGCTGCGGCCTCGAAATCGGAAAAGGCCCCGATCCCCACGGCTGCCGCCATCGCAGCACCCAGCCCCGAGGTCTCATAGAGATGCGGCCGGGCCGCCGGAAGACCGAAGACATCTGCGGTCAATTGCATGGCGTTTCTGCTCTGGGATCCTCCTCCGGAAACCCGAAGGGTCGTGATCGGAATTCGGGTCTTTCGCTCGATACGCTCTTTTCCTTCCCGCAGGGCATAGGCCAGCCCTTCGAGGATCGATCGGTACAGATGCGCCCGGTTGTGCACATCCCCAAAACCGATGATCGCCCCTTTGGCCTCCGGGCCGGGCAGCTTCACCCCGGGCGTCCAGTAGGGCTGAAGGACGAGCCCCATCGACCCGACGGGCGCCTCCTCGAGCAGGGTCTCGAAGAGCACTTCCGGCGGAACGCCTTCCTCTCGGGCCCGAAGCGTTTCCGGATGCCCGAATTCGTCCCGAAACCAGCTCACCATCCAGTATCCTCGATACACCTGAACTTCGAGGGTATAGCAATTCGGAACACCGGCTGGATAGGGAGGGATCAGCGGAATGGGTTCGAGATACTTCGGGCTGGTGACGTTGATGGTTGCCGTCGTCCCATAGCTCAAGCAGGCGGCGTCGGTCGAGAGCACACCGGAGCCGATCACTTCACAAGCCTTGTCTGCAGCTGCAGCGATCAGCAGAAGCCCCGCCGGAATTCCGGTTTGAGCGGCTGCCGTCCGCGTGATTTCCCCGAGAACCGATGCAGGCGCTTCGAGTTCCGGCAGCATCTCCCGTCTGACGGGAAGCACCCGCCATTTCCAGTTCCAACCGGCAGCCCATCGGAACTTTTTGAAATCGAAGGGAACATATCCCACCTGGCACCCGGTGCTGTCCACAAACCGCCCCGTAAGCCGATGGGTCAAAAACCCCGAAAGCAGCAAGTATTTGTAGGTCGCCCGCCACACATCCGGCTGGTAGGCGGCGATCCAATTGGCCTCGGCTTCGGCCTGAAAATAGGAAACGGTCTCCTTGAGCCCAGCCGCCCGAAACAGCCATCCCCACGGTCCGTTGATAAACCGCTGTCCATGGGTCTTTCGCTGATCCAGCCAGAGAATGGCCGGTCGAAGCGGCTTCCCGTCTCGATCGACATTGACGACCGTTCCCCGTTGGCTGGTGAGCGCTACGGCTCCGATGCTCTCCGGTTGGACTTCCTCCCACAGCTGCCTGCATCCCGCACACAGCGCGTTCCAGAAAAGATCGGGATCCTGCTCCGCCCATCCGGGCTGACGAGCCGTATATGGCTGAAAGCGGACTTGTTTCCGTGCCACCAAACCGCCCCGAAGATCGAACACCAGGACCTTCAGGCTCTGGGTGCCACAATCGATAGCGAGGATTCGTTCCGTCATCCCGTCATCGCCCCCAATCGGCCGAATTTCCGTTCGATGTCCCGCATCCCGAACGCAATCCAGGTCGGCCTGCCATGAGGACAGCGCGCCGGAAAATCACAGGCCCTCAATTGAGCGATCAGAGCCTTCATGTCTTCCATCGAAAGCTTCTGATTGGCCCGAATCGCTCCGTGGCAGGCCATGACCTTGATGCAGGCATCCAGAATGGTCGGCTCCGTTTCGAGATTTTCCGAATCGATCAACCGGTCGATCAGCTCCCGAACGATCCGGATGGCCTCGGCCGCATCGATCAACGCCGGAACGGCCAGGACGGCAAATGTGTGCTTTCCGAACGGCTCGATTTCCAAACCGACCGTTTGAAGCCTTGGGGCCAGTCGGCCAAGAATGTCCGCTTCCCGCGGGCTGCATTCCACCGTCTGGGGAATCAACAGGTATTGGCTTTCCGGATGGGTGACCCGCGACAGCCGCTCATAGACAACGCGCTCATGGGCTGCATGCTGATCGATGAGAACCAGAGATGTCGCTGTCTGACACAAAATGTAGGAATCGGCCAGCTGTCCGATCACCACCAGCTCATCGAAAGAGATCCTGCTGCCGTCCGGAGATCGCTCTTCCCGAACGACTTCGGCTGTCTCCGACAACTCCGAAAGGCGCTTCTGGGTCGGGGAAAAAGGAGATGACCCTGTCGAGAAGCGCTCCATCGGCTCCCGAACGGAAGATGTCCCCTCTTCCCACCGCACCGGAATCTCCGGATCCTTCGACGTTCCATTTCGATTCGAATCCGAAGCTGAAGCCGAAGCCGGAAAACCGGTATCTCCCTCCCCGCGGGCTGTCTTCGTCGATCCGATGGTTTTGGCGATCATCCCCCGAACGGCGCTGTACACCATCTGGGAATCCATGAATTTCACTTGGCTCTTCGTCGGATGGACATTGACGTCCACGGTATGGGGGGGCACTTCCAGCCAGAGAACGGCAACCGGAAACTGCCCTTTCATGAGCCATCCCGAATAGGCATCCATCAGGGCCCGCTGGATCAAGCGATCCCGGACAGGCCGACCGTTCACGTAGACGAATTGATACCTCCCGTTGGGTCGGGTCAGACTCGGGTCCCCCACCCATCCCTGAAGGCGCATCGCCTCGGCTTCGATCCCGAAGGACAGCAGCTTTCCGGAAAGCGATGGTCCCAAGATTTCGTAAAGACGGTCGGAAACGGCCCCAGCCTTGCTGAAATGATAGATGACATGCCCGTTGTGACTGAGTTTGAACTGGATGCCGGGATTCCCGAGGGCGACGGTATTGACGATCTCTGCGATGTGGCTCATCTCGGTCGCAGGCGTTTTCAGGAATTTTCGACGGGCAGGGGTATTGTAGAACAACTGGTTGACCGAGACGAGGGTTCCCGGTGCGGCACCTGTTTCTTGAACGGAAACGATTCGGCCGCCTTCGACGAGGATTTCGGTTCCGGCATCGGCGTCGAGTTCCCGGGTGATCAGGGAAAACTTCGATACCGAAGCGATGCTGGGAAGCGCTTCGCCGCGAAACCCGAGGGTGTGAATGGCAAACAGGTCCGCTTCGCTCTGCAGCTTACTGGTGGCATGACGTTCGATGGCCAGAAGGGCATCTTCCCGGCTCATGCCGCACCCGTTGTCCGAAACCCGGATCAGGGATTTTCCGCCGGATTCGATTTCGATGAAGATGCGATCCGCCCCGGCATCGATGGCGTTTTCGACGAGTTCCTTCACCACGGAAGCAGGCCGTTCGATGACCTCGCCTGCGGCAATCTGGTTGATCAGGATGTCGGGCAGAATGCGGATCCGTCCCACGCGCCTTTCACCCGTTTCTTTCGATGGACTGATCGAGGTATTCCGCAGCCATCGGAGACAGGTCGAACTTGATACAGGCCTCTGCGATGATCTCGCGCAGGGATTTGTCGGGATTGTCCCGCCGCTGCTCGGCAATCCATTTGGCGGCTTTCCGCAATTCTTCGCCTTCGGGCATGATGGTCGTCATTCAGTCGCCTTTCTGAAGAAATTCCTCGATTCCCAAGAGAAACATCCCTTTAACCGACAAGCTTCGGCTTCCTCCGATGAAACGCCGTTTCCATCTCAAAGCGGTTGGCCACCTGCAGGAGGACGGGTTCGCTGAAGTGCGGACCCAGCAGCTGAAGACCGATCGGAAGCCCCTCTTTCGAAAACCCGCAGGGAACGGACATTCCGGGAATCCCTGCCAGGTTGGCCGAAATGGTAAAGATGTCGTTCAGATACATGGTCAACGGATCATCGATGTGCGCACCGATCGGAAATGCGGGAGTTGGAGCCACAGGCCCGACGATGAGGTCACATGTGCGAAAGGCCTCGATAAAATCGTTGCGGATGAGGGTTCTTACCTGCGAGGCCTTGCGGTAATAGGCATCGTAGTATCCGGAAGACAGGGCAAAGGTTCCGAGAAGAATTCTGCGCTGCACTTCCTTTCCAAACCCTTGACTCCGGGTGTTGCGATACATGTCCATCAGGGAGCCTGCGCCCTCTGCACGAAACCCGTACTTGACCCCGTCGTAGCGAGCCAGATTGGAGCTGGCTTCTGCGGGTGCGATCACGTAATAGCTCTGTACCGCATAGGCCGTATGGGGCAGCGATACATCAACGATGACCGCGCCAAGAGACGTCAGGGTTTCGACGGCTGCAGCGACTGCGGCTGCAACATCCGGATCCATTCCTTTTTCGGCGCCAAATTCCCGAACGATGCCGATCCGCATGCCTGCGATGTCCCGATCGAGATTTCCGATATAATCGGGAACCGGTTCTTGGGCGGACGTCGAATCCTTGGGATCATGCCCGGCAATGACCGAAAGCAGGGCCGCCGTATCCCATACCGATTTGGCAAGCGGCCCGATCTGATCGAGGGAAGAAGCGAAGGCCACCAGCCCGTACCGGGACACCCGACCGTAGGTGGGCTTCAATCCCACGACCCCGCAGTGGGAGGCCGGCTGCCGAATGGATCCGCCCGTGTCGGACCCCAAAGATCCCAAACACAGATCGGCAGCCACGGCTGCGGCAGAGCCCCCGCTTGAACCGCCCGGAATGCACGACAGGTTCCACGGATTACGCGTCACCTGAAAAGCCGAGTGCTCCGTAGACGACCCCATGGCGAATTCGTCCATGTTGACCTTCCCGAGGATGACGGCATGGGCTGCCTCCAGCTTTTCGACGACCGTCGCATCGTAAGGCGGAACGAAATGCTCCAGAATTTTCGATGCACAGCTGGTACGAATGCCCTGGGTGCAGATCAGGTCCTTGATCGACAGGGGAATCCCCGTCAGCGGCCCGATGCGGCCTTCCTGAATCTCCCGGTCCGCAGCCTGTGCCTGCTTCAACGCCACCTCGGGAACCACCGTCAAATAGGCCCGAATTTTCGAATCGACGGCATCGATTCGATCGAGGATGGCGCGGGTGAGTTCGACGGAGGAAAACGCCTTTTCTTTCAGGCCCTCGTGGGCTTCGCGTATGGTCAATTGTGTCAGATCCACCGATGTTCTTCCTTTCAGCCGACCACAATCGGCACCAAAAAGCATCCCTCGTCCCGGTCGGGTGCATTGCTGAGAGCCTGCTCCCGTTCCAGGTGGATTCCGGGAGTGTCGTCCCGAAAAACGTTGGTGATGGGCAGCACATGAAACGTCGGTTCGATTCCCGTCGTATCGATCCGGCTGAGCTCATTGACATAATCGAGGATGTCCGCCATCTGTCGAGCGAAGGTCGAAATGGCATCAGGCTCGAGTTCGAGCCTCGCCAATTGGGCGACATGCAATACGGTTTCGGGTGTCAGAGCCATGGAAATTCCTTTCTTAGGGTCCAGCGGATATTTCGGCCTCCGAATGGGTTTGGCGGATGGTTTCTGCAAGCGCCTTCGCTTCCGTCGTCGATCCGATCCCGCTCACGAGCACCTCGTAGCGAACGCCGCTTCGGGTCATCCGGGGCTGAACCTGAGGAGTTAGGCCCCGTTTTCGAAGACTTGCCGCGAGATCGTCCGCCGTTTTGCGACTGTAGACCATCGCCTTGAGAGAGCCGCTCGTTGCAGGCTTGGCGGAAGGTCCGACGGAAACCGGCGCGGCAGGTTCCGGCGGTTTCGAGGCCGCTGCCTGAATCGGAGCCTGGTGCTTCACGGACTCCTGTGGTTTTTCGGTTTTACTCGGCATGCTCGATGGTGCAAGAACAGGTGTCTGAGCAGATCGCACCGGCGTCTTTTCGACCGGCACGGCTTCGGTTGCCGGTGCCGAAACCGCCGACCTGTTCCCGCCAGGTCCAGAAGATGCAACGACAGCCGCAGGTTTCTCCACGGCAGCAGGTTGTTGAACCGGAACGGCAGGTTTGACGCTTGGGCCTGCGGTATCCGAAGTCGATGCGCCGGCAGGAGCAGAGGAGGCAACCGGCATTGGGGGCGTTTTGACCTCCGGCACAAATTCCTGAGCCTTTTCCTTTCGGAAATCATCCGGATACTGCACTTGGGGTGCCGGGGTCTTCATCCGAAGTTGATCGAGTATCTGTTTTCGCTGGTGCACTTCCTGGGCGATCCGCGCCAGCAGCTGCTCGGTTCGGTCTTTTTCGAACAAGGCAGGAACGGTGGCCCTTCCGATGAAGATACCGGCAACGAAAATCAGGGTGGCCATGACGGCCGTGGATACGACCCGAGCCATGACCAGAAGGGAGGCCTGCGCCCGATTCGCCAGGCGGGATGAATTTTCGTTGAATCCGTTCATGCTGCTTCTTGAGAGTGTAACGCGCTACACCACTTCCTTGAACCAGGCCCGCATCCGTGCCAGAATTCTTCCCAGCATGCTGCCTTCCTGCGAATGGAACGTTTTCGTCTGCGGATGCTGCAGTCCGTAAAGAACCAGCCCTACCCCCGTTGCATGCAGGGGGGTGGATACGACATCCGCAAGCCCGGAAATGTCGTGTGGCTGACCGATTCTCGCGGGAAGCCCGAAAACGTCACCTGCGACTTCCACCGCACCATCGAGAAGCGACCCTCCACCTGTCAGGACGATACCGGAGCACGAATGCAGCATCATGCCGAATCCGTTCTGCTTCAGGTTTTTCAGAAGAAGCACGAACAACTCTTCCATCCGGAGGTTCAGAATGTCCGCCAGAATCGTTCGATCGATGGTTCGGGTCTTGTTGGTTCCATAGGACTGGATTTCGATCGTTTCCCCCGGTTTGCCGTTGGGCGCGATACAGGTGCCGTACTGATGCTTGATCGATTCGGCTTCTGTCATCGGAACGCGCAGCCCGACAGAAATATCGTTGGTGAAATTGTTTCCGCCGATCGGCAGAACCTGGGTGAACCGGATATTCTTTCCGGAATAGGCCGCCATATCGGCGGTTCCACCGCCGATATCGATCAGGATCACCCCTTGTTCCTTTTCTTCATCCGTCAACACGGCCATGGCCGATGCCAGGGATTCGAGGACAATGTTCTCGACTTCCAGCCCGGCCAGCTCGACACTGCGGATGATATTGTTCACCGTGGCGGCCGATCCGGTCACCACATGTAATTTGGCTTCGAGCTGCGCTCCTTGCATACCGATAGGATTGAATATCCCACCTTGACGATCGACGGTATATTCCTGGGGCAGGATATGGATCATGTAGCGATCTGGCTGAAGGGTGGCGGGTCTGCCCTGGTCCTGAACCCGCTTGATGTCTTCCGGAGTCACTTCCCCACTTCGGGTATTGATCACCCCTCGGCTGTTGATTCCCTGAATGTGCGTTCCCGTGATACCGACATAGACGGAGGAAATCTCATGGCCTGCCATCGTTTCGGCTTCCTCGACGGCTTTGCGGATGGATTCCACCGTCGACTCCATGTTGATGACCGCACCTTTTCTCAAGCCGTTCGAAGGGGAGCTTCCGATCCCGACAATATTGACGACTCCGTTCTGCCATTCTCCGACAATAGCGCAAACTTTGGTGCTGCCGATATCCAACCCGACAACCATTCGTTCTTTCTTCGGCATGCCGCTATTTCTCCTTTCGCACGACTTCGGCGGCCCCTGCAGGTTTGATCACGATCCGTCTTCCATCGGTCACATCGATCCATTCGATCGACTGGCTCATGTGAATCTGATTCATATAGGTAATCGCCCGTTCGAGCAACAGGGTTTTTTCGGCAATGGCCTGAAAACCCATCCGGACCTGAGCGATGCTTTGATGGTTCAGTTCCTTTTTGGGAACTACCGTCAGGCCGATGTCCGGATCGACGAGAATGCGGGCGATATTGTCGTGATTCAGAAATCCCCCTTCAGCCGTCCAACTTTTCAGGGCCTGCATGGTTTCCTGATAAGCGGTTGACGGCGGAACGCCAGGAGCCGGAAAGTCTCTCGGTTCCAACCCTTCAACCACCGGAATCCCCTCGATTGGATATCGATCGGAAGCCTGAAAGCAGGCCCCTTCGGCATCGATAAAAACAGGAGGATCCATCTGAATCCGAGCCATCGGCGCCCGCTCGACGACCTGAATCTGGATCGCATCCGGCCATGAAATGGCGACATCCGCATATTGGATGCGTGGATCCTCCCGCAGACGTTTGGTGGATAGATAGGGATTGACCCGAAAGACATTCACTCCTTCCTGAAGACCTGCGATTTCCAGTACTTCCTCCCTGCCGATCAGCCGGTTTCCCGAAATCCGAATGTCCCGGATGTTGTATCGATCCCACTGCATCAGAAAATCATGCAGGGTCACCAACGCCAACCCGATGAACACCCAGACCATGCACGAATAGCAGGCGGACTGAAACGCTTTCCATCGGAGCTTGCGACGCTGGCGAAGGAAGGCGGAATCTCTTCTGGGGCGAATCGGCATGTTCGGTGGTCAGAACTCACAAGAATCAAGACAATAAAGACATGGATCGTAGACTGTCAATCCTGCAGCACGACCAGTTCGTTTTCCAGGACGATCCCCCAGCGTTCCTTCACCCGGTTTCGGATCACCTCGATGAGGTTCAAAATATCCGCTGCAGTTGCGTTTCCCGTATTGACGATGAAATTGGCGTGCACCTCGGATACCATCGCCCCACCGACCGCAACCCCTTTAAGCCCGGCATGCTCGATGAGGTAACCGGCAGCCGGAGCCGATGCAGGATTCTTGAAAACGCACCCTGCAGATGCCTGTCCGATGGGTTGGGATTTCTTGCGAAGAGCCATCCATTCACGGGCCTCCTCCTCGAGACGCTTTGGATCGGAAGGCTCCAGCAAAAAGGTTGCGGAAACGATGGCTGCAGGCTTGTGTTGCCCTGCCGCCAGCGCACGGGGCCATCCCATCGATCGATAGGCCCAGGAAAAGGCATCGGCCCGCTGCCGAACGATGGATCCATCGGCAAGCGCCACGGCAATCGACTCGACCCCATCCGATATCCACCCGTTCGCACCTCCGGCGTTTCCGGCGAGCGCACCACCGACTGTGCCTGGAATCCCGATCAGGCGGTTCAACCCGCTGTAGCCGTTTCGGATGGCGTAACGGCAGAGGGCCGGAAGACTCATCCCTGCACCGGCCGACACCCGTATGCGGCCGTCGTCTACAACCCGAGCATCCAAACGAGAAACACCGGCCGCCAGGCGAATGACGACCCGATCGATGCCCTTGTCCGGAACCAGCAAGTTGGAACCACCGCCGATCACCCGAAAGGGCAGGCCCCGATCCCCGATCCAGGAAAGCAACGTCGTCAATTCCGGTAGGGATCGAGGGGTGACGAAAACAGCGGCGGGCCCTCCCACCCGAAACGTCGTGTGCCGGGCCATGGGCTCGTCGAACCGGATCCGTCCATCGGTGAGATGCAGAAGCTCGTTTCGGTCCCGCTCACTCAGGTTCACGGCCATCCCCTGTCACAACCGTCCCCGCTGCGACTTCCATCGCTCCTTCATCGCAACGCAGCCAGCAGCAATTCCCCAACCTTCCAGACATCCCCGGCTCCGAGAGTCAGCAGGACATCTCCCTCCCGGACGACATCCTGCAACCCGTTCACGGCATCGGCATGCTGATCGACATACCGCACGTTCCGGTGCCCGTGATGTTGAATGCTCTGAACCAGTTCACGGGAATGAACCCCTTCGATCGGTTTTTCCCCTGCCGGATAGATGGGCAGAACGAAAAGCACATCCGATAGATAGAAACTTCTCGAAAACTCGTCGAAAAGCGCCTGGGTCCGGGTGAATCGATGGGGCTGGAAGACGACGACGACACGCCGATCCGGAAAACAGGACCGCAGGGTATCGAGGGTCGTTCGAATCTCGGTCGGATGATGGCCGTAATCGTCGACAACGGTGACACCCGCCGCCTCCCCCTTGATCTCGAGTCTTCGCTGCACCCCCTGCACCTGTCGCAGCGCATCGGCCAGAACCTCATATCCAATACCCAGTTCCATGCCGACGGCGATGGCAGCGGTCGCATTGGTGACGTTGTGCCTTCCGGGGAGGTTCAGGAGGAATTCCCCGACGGGTTTTCCGCGAAAATCGACTTGAAAGCGGGTCCGCATGCCGTCGAAATCGATCTTTCGGGCTGCGAAGTCGGCCTGGGGATTCGTTCCATAGGTCATTAGCCGCTTGTGGATCCGCGGCAGAATGTCCTGAACCGCCTCGTTGTCGAGACATACGACGGCAAGCCCATAAAAAGGAACCCGGTCGATGAACTGCAGAAAGCTCTCCTGGATATGGGCCATGTCCCGATAAAAGTCGAGATGTTCCCGATCGATGTTGGTGACGACAGCGATGGTGGGTGCATATTTCAGGAAAGAGCCGTCGCTCTCGTCAGCCTCTGCAACGATGAAATCCCCTTGTCCCAACACGGCGTTCTTGCCGATGCTGCGAAGCCTTCCGCCGATGACCACCGTCGGGTCAAAACCGCCGGCCGCCAGAACGGCGGCCACCAGGGATGTGGTGGATGTCTTGCCGTGGGCCCCTGCAACCGCCACACTGAATTTGAGCCGCATGAGTTCGGCCAGCATTTCCGCCCGGGGAATGATCGGAATCGATGCTTGCCGCGCTGCGACGAGCTCCGGATTGTCCTTTCCGATGGCCGACGACATGACGACGACATCCGCACCCTCGACGTGCTCCGGTCGATGCCCTACATGGATGGTGCCACCCAGCCGCTTGAGGTTCTCGGTGATGTCGCTTGCCACCGCATCCGAACCGGAAACCCGATACCCCAGATTCAAGAGAAGCTCGGCGATGCCGCTCATGCCAATGCCGCCGATGCCGACAAAATGAATATGATAGGATTTCTGATACACGAATTCAGCTTTCTATCGAAACGAGAGACTTCCGCAACTCCACGATATCCGTCATGATCGCATCGGCCGCATCGGGCCGCCCCAATTTCCGGGAAGCCTCCGACATGGCCGCAAGCGCCTCGGGATGCGACATCCCATATCGAATCCGCTCCGCCAGAATTTCGCCCGTCAAGTCACTTTCGAGAATGCATTCGGCGGCTCCGGCCTCTACCAGGGCCAGGGCGTTCTTGCGCTGGTGATCCCCTGCGGCATGTGGAAACGGAATCAAAATGGCGGGCTTTCCCGAAACCGTGATTTCGGCGATGGTCGATGCCCCCGCCCGACACACCACAAGATCGCTTTCGGCGTACGCCGTCGCCATATCGCGGATGAACGCAAACACCTCGGCCGAAAGGCGCTGTTCGGAATAATGCGCTTTTACCCGTTTTTCGTCAAGTACGCCGGTTTGATGAATCAGCCGGATGCGATCGCCGAGGATATCCATGGCATCGAGAACGGCCGAGTTGATGGCCCTGGCTCCTTGGCTTCCGCCGCAGACCAAGACGGTGAAGGGGGAGGTGTGCTTCCGGCGGAAATGTTGAGGCTGAAGAAAGCCGCTTCGTACCGGATTGCCCGTCAGTCGGACATGTGGATGGCTCTGAAGCAACGAAGGAAAGGAAATATACAGCCGGTCGGCCAGCGGCAGAAGCATCCTGTTGGTGAGCCCGAGCTCGCTGTTCTGCTCCTGAAGAACAAGGGGGATGCGCAGCATCCAGGCGGCCAGGCATACCGGCCCTGCGGCATACCCGCCGACACCGATCACCACATGCGGCGAAAAGGATTTCAGCACACGGATGGACTGTCCCAGACCGAAGGGGATTTCCATCAGGCTCTTGATCTGCCCCCAAATGCCCTTTCCCTTGAGTCCTCGCGATCGGATGGTTTCAAGCGTGAATCCGGCATGGTCGAGGGCCTCCCGTTCGATCCGCGTTCCGACACTGACGAACCGACACAGCGTTTTGGGAAACCGCTTCCGGAACGCTTCCGCAATCGCAATCCCCGGAAACAAATGCCCTCCGGTGCCGCCGCCTGCAACGACGATGCGCCATTCCTCTTCGGTTGTCCCTTCGGCGATGGTTTCTTCGGAAGCCCTCGATGCCGTCATCGTGTCGTTTCTCGTGCAATCGACATCAGCAGACCGATGGATATGAGGGAAAAGATGAGGGAGCTGCCTCCGTAGCTCAGCAGGGGCAGCGGCAGCCCCTTGGTCGGCAGCAGACACAAGGCCACCCCCAGATTGAAAAATATCTGGATCGACAAAGACAGGACCAAGCCGGTTGCCAGAAAACTGGCCCGCAGACTGTTCGCCCGAATGGCGATGGCAATCCCGGTGAGCAGGATGACAAGATAGCAGAGCACGACCGCCGTAACCCCGACAAACCCGAATTCCTCTCCGATGATGGAGATGATGAAATCCGTATGCGGTTCCGGCAGATAATACTGCTTCAGAATGCTTTCCCCAAGACCGGTTCCCGTGAGGCCACCGGTGCCGAAAGCCATCTGAGAGTGAATCGGCTGATACCCCCAGCTCGATGCATAAGCCCATGGGTCGAGGTAGGCGTAAAGCCGCTGCAGCCGATAGTCCTTGGAAACGAGGTAGGGAATCGCCAGGATGACGGCCATCGCCCCGGGCACAAGGAGATGCACCGGTTTCACACCGGCAAAAAAGAGCATCCCCCACACGATTGCGACCAGAATGACGGTGGAACCGAAATCCGGCTCGATGACGATCAGAACGGCAAACACGCCCATCAATAGCACATGGGGGGCGAATCCGATCCAGAATTCCTGGATGCGCTCGGCCTTACGGCTGAGAGAAAAGGCCATAAACATGACGAGCACCACCCGGGCGAATTCGGATGGCTGGAAGGACAGCGGCCCAAAGCGAAACCAGCGCTTGGCGCCTCCAGCGGCGAATCCGAGCGGGGTGAATTTGACGGCAATGAGCATCAGGGCGGCGATGCCGAGCAGGGTATACATGAGCCTCGGGGAAAGCTCGGTCGGGGTCTTGTAGGCAACGAGAAGGCAGAGAAATCCGACAGCCAGAAAAAACAATTGCTTCAAGATAAAGGTCGTTTCCGGCAGACCCTTCTTCAGCGCGATCGGAAAGCTCGCGCTGTAAATCATGATGAGGCCGAAGCCGACTAAGGCGATGGTCGGCAGGATCAGCAGCAGTTCATACCGGTATCGATCCCGGAGCATCCGATAACGCGTGCGAAAATCATCGATCATGGCCGAGCCTCCTCACTGCTTCGCAAAAGACCTGCCCCCTGTGGGCATAACTGGTGAACATGTCGAAACTGGCACATGCCGGCGACAGCAGCACCACATCCCCGGAATGCGCCAGCCGAAATCCGATGGTGACGGCCTCTTCCATCGAAGAAGCCCGATGGATCGGAACGAGATCCCGAAGGGCTTCTTCGATGGCCCCTGCCGCCTCTCCGATCAGAACCGCGTGCCGGACATGAGCGGAAACGGCATCCCGAAGCCGTTCGAAGGGACTCATCTTGTCCCTTCCCCCCAGGATGATCACGACATTTCGCTCATAGCTTTCGAGCGCACGAACAACGGCATCGATATTGGTGGCCTTCGAGTCATCGACAAAGGTGACACCGTCGATGACGGCCACTGACGTCATCCGATGGCTGAGCCCCGTAAAGGAGCGAATTTCCTCCCGGATGGCCTCTTCGGATGCACCTGCGACCATGCATGCCAGAATCGAAGCTGCGACATTCTCGACATTGTGCCTCCCGGAAAGCCCGATATCGTCCCGGTCCACCCGAAACCACCGATCGGCCGGATCCTGCATCCTTCTGCCGAAGCGCTCTTCGAGGACTTCGATCAATTCATCCGGAATGCGCCACAAAATACCCGAATCGGTGACACGGACACCCTCTTCCGCCCCCGCTTCCGAACCGTTATACCACAAACGCCGCGAGGGGACGGTAGCGGCACCTTCCCGAATGAACGCATCCCCGGCGTTCAATACGGCCCAGTCCTCCGCCCGCTGGTTGCGGAAAAGCCGGAATTTCGACGCGGCATATTCCTGCATGGAGGCATAGCGGTCGAGATGATCCTCGGTGATGTTGAGCAACACCCCGATATCGGGCCTGAAGGTCTCGGACGTATCGAGCTGAAAGCTGCTCACCTCGAGAACGATCCAGTCGACCGGCTCGTTTCGGTCGATCCAATCGATGAGCGGGTTTCCGATGTTGCCGCCGACGAACACCCGCTGTCCGCTGCGGCGCAGGATGTTGCCGATGAGCGTGGTCACGGTGGTCTTGCCGTTCGTTCCCGTGATGGCCAACATCGGTCGGCTCACGTAACGCGCGGCCAACTCGATTTCACCGATGACCGGAATCCCCCGTCTTCGGGCATCCTCGAAAGGAGCGAGGGTATGCGGCACACCCGGGCTGATCACGATGCAATCCGCCGAACGGAAGGCCTCCTCCGAATGACTTCCCAGAAGGATATCGGCCCCAAGCCCTCGCAGTTCCTCCGCCGTTTTCTCAATGACCGGATCTGTCGACAAATCCGTTGCGAACACCCTGGCCTTTCGGCGCAGCAGAAACCGACAGACGGCCGCCCCGCTCAGCCCCAGTCCTACAACCACGAAACGCCGGTTGTCCACATCGATATCCATCGGCACCATCCCGAACTTTCAGCGGATTTTCAACGTACTGATGGCCAACAGGGCCAGGGCGACGGCAATGATCCAGAAGCGAACGATGACTTTCGGCTCCGGCCACCCCTTGAGCTCGAAATGGTGGTGCAGCGGCGCCATTCGAAAGATGCGCCTTCCGTGGGTCATCTTGAAATACCCGACCTGCAGGATGACCGACACAGCCTCGATGACGAAAAGCCCCCCCACCAGAATGAGCAGCAGTTCCTGCTTGGTGATGACGGCGATGATTCCCAAGGCCCCTCCGAGAGAAAGCGACCCGGTATCCCCCATGAACACCTGGGCCGGGTAGGCGTTGAACCACAGGAATCCAAGGCCGGCGCCAGCCAGCGCACCGCAGAAAACCGTCATTTCACCGCCATTCGGCACATAGACCAACTGCAGATAGGATGCGATCCGGGCATGACCGCACACATAGGCGAATACCATGTAGGTCACACTTGCCACGATCATCGGACCGATCGCCAAACCGTCCAGGCCGTCGGTCAGATTGACGGCATTCGACGACCCCACGATCACCAGCGTGGCGAAGAGGATGTAACCAAGGCCCAAATCCACGGCCGTTTTCTTGAAGAAGGGAAAGGTGATTTCCGTCGAAAACCCACGAACGGTCAGCAGCAGAAATCCGGCACACAGGGCGACCAGCACCTGCAGAGCGAGCTTCTCCCTTGCAGAAAGCCCCTTGTTCTGCTTCTTGGCGAGCATGAGATAGTCGTCGAGAAATCCGATGGCTCCGGTTGCAAGGGTTACGAAAAGCGTGATCCACAGATAGCCGTTCCTGAGATTTCCCCACAGAAGCACCGAAATGGTCAACCCGGTAAGAATCAGCACCCCTCCCATCGTCGGTGTGCCGGCTTTCTTGTGATGGGATTGCGGACCTTCCTGCCGGATGTACTGACGCACTTGAAGGGCCTTGAGTTTTTCGATCAGCCAAGGGCCGAGCAGGAAACAAATGAAAAAGGCCGTCAAACTCGCGTAGATCGTTCGAAAGGTGATGTAGCGAAAGACATTGAATACCGTAAAGGAGGTGCTCAGGGGATAGAGCAGCAGATAGAGCATGATCCCTCACTTCCCTTGCGCCCAGCTGCGCAATGCGTTCACGATGGATTCCATGCCCATGCCGCGACTGCCTTTGATGAAAACCCAGTCCCCTGCTTGAAGCCGCTCCTTCAAGTCCTCCTCCAATTCCGGTTTGTCACCCACCCGTATGCACGACGGGTCCATTCCCGCATCCATGGCTCCGTTCGCCGTCTCTTCTGCAAAGCGTCCGCATGTCAGAAGACGGTGGAAGCCGCCTGCAGCAGCGAGCTGTCCCAATTGCCGATGCAGGTCGGCCGAAGCGGTTCCCAATTCGAGCATGTCCCCCAATACCAGAAAGATCCGATGCCGACTCGAAAACGGGGCAAGGGATCCGAGGGCTGCACGCATCGAACCTGGGTTTGCGTTGTAGGTATCGTCGATCAGCCGGATGCCGGTGGATGTATCGATGCAGCACATTCTTCCCGCTGTGGGAAGAACGGATTCGAGCCCCGTGGCGATTGCTTCGGCTGAAAGACTGGCCGCATATCCCACAGCGGCTGCAGCGAGGGCGTTGGCGACCATGGCCTTTCCGGAAAGCTGCAGCCGTACCGGAACGCCGTCACAGCCCGGAAGCATCAGGCGAAACCGACTTCCTGCAGGATCCGTTTCGATGTCCTCCGCCCGGACATCCGCCCGCCGATCCTCACCGAAGAACAGGCTCTCACCGACAACCCGCTCCTTCATCGAGCGAACGAGGGGATCATCTGCATTCAGCACCATCGTCCGCCGCACATGGGGAATCAGCTCGGCTTTCGCCTGCGCCACCCCCTCGATCGTTCCCAGTCCTTCCAGATGGGCAGGAGCCACATTCGTGATGACACCGATGTCCGGGGAGGCGATTTGTCCCAACCGATCGATTTCTCCGAAACGGTTCATCCCCATTTCGATCACGGCCCATCGATGGTCGGCATCGATGCGGAACAGGGTGAGCGGAACGCCGATCAGGTTGTTGAAATTGCCTTGTGTCGACACCACCGGTACCTGTTGCTGCAACAGCACGGCAGCCGTAAGGTTCTTGGTGCTGGTCTTACCGTTCGAACCGGTGATGGCCGCCACCCGAAGCGCCTTCAACCGCCTACGGTGAAAAGCGGCCAGATCGCCCAACGCCTTCAGGGTATCCGAAACGAGAATGCAACGGATCCCCCGCTTTCGCCAGCCATCGAGTGCCTCGGGCCGGACCGACCCCTTCTGCAGCACAAGGGCTCGGGCTCCCCGTTCCACGGCCGATTCGGCAAAGCGATGCCCGTCATGTCGCTCCCCGATCAAGGCGACGAACACGCCGCCCGGTTCGATGGATCTCGAATCCGTGCCGATCGAAGAAAAGCATTCCTGTTCCGAAACTTCGGAACAGAAACCCTCTGTTGCTTCAATGATCTCCTGCAAGGACCAATTCATGATGAACTCAGGGATGTTTGGTCGGTCTCGACGAATCGGCAAGTTCTTTCAGAGCGGCTGCAGCTTCGATCCGGTCATCGAACGGGATATGTTCCGAACCGATGATCTGGTAGGTTTCGTGCCCTTTTCCTGCGATCAGAACGGTGTCGGAGCGCTTCGACAGGGCAATGGCCAAACGAATGGCCTTCCGGCGATCGGGTTCGACCCAGAACCGTTCACCGTTCTTTTCAGTGCGCTTGCAATCGGCATCTGCGCGTTCCCAACCGGCGGCCTCCAGACCCTCTGCGATCGCCTCGATGATGGCGTTCGGATCTTCGGTTCTCGGGTTGTCGGAGGTGACGATGACGACATCGGCCCATTTGGCCGCAATCCGCCCCATGATGGGACGTTTCCCCCGATCCCGATCACCCCCGCAGCCGAACACACAGATGAGTTTTCCGGTTGTCACCCGATGGAGGGTCTTGAGGGCATGATCGAGCGCATCCGGCGTATGGGCATAATCAACGACAACGAGGCGCTTTGCGGCATTGGGCACGCGTTCGAGCCTGCCCGGAACCGACACGACGGACTCGATTCCCTCTCGAATGCTTTTCAAGGAGAGATCGAGGGCCGACGCAGCACCGACGGCACACAAGATGTTCTCGAGATTGTGCTCGCCGATGAGGGGACTGTGGATATGCACCAATCCCTGCGGGGTGGTGATGACGGCTTCGATTCCCTTGTCATCGATCCGGATGGGAATGGCCCGTACCCGACATTCGGAGCTCACCCCCACATCGATGAGCGAACAGGAAGAGGAGAGTTCCTCGCACAGGGCGGCGCCTCTTGGATCCCCGCGGTGGATGACGGCCACCGGCGGGTGGAGCCGATGGGCGGTCTCCTGCAGGGACAGGTGATCCGTGAAGAGTTTCTTCTTGGCCTCCCAGTAAGCGTCCATCGTGCCGTGAAAATCGAGATGGTCCTGGGTGACATTGGTCAGAATGCCGACATCGATTTGGCACCCCTCGATCCGATCGAGCGCGATGGCATGACTGGACGCTTCCATGACGACATGGGTGACACCGGCGGCATTCATGTCGTGCAGGAGCCGCTGCAGATCGAGCGATTCGGGGGTCGTCATCCCGATATCGATAGTCGTATCGGCGTAACGGGCGTTCAGGGTGCCGATGACCCCTGTGCGGTATCCGGCTCTCTGGAGAATGTGTTCGATCAGAAAAGCCGTGGTCGTCTTGCCGTTGGTTCCCGTAATGGCAATGACGGTAAGATTCTTGGATGGATCCCCGTAAAATCGAGCGGCGATGCGGGCCAAGGCCTTTCGGGCATTTTCCACCTGCAAAACGACAGCCCCCAAAGCCTGGGGCAGTTGTTCGCTGACGATACAAACGGCCCCCTTCGAAACGGCCATCGGAACGAAGGCATTTCCATCCACCCGACTTCCCGGAACCGCCACGAACAG
Organism: uncultured Desulfatirhabdium sp.; assembly: GCA_964549995.1. Lineage (GTDB taxonomy): Bacteria > Desulfobacterota > Desulfobacteria > Desulfobacterales > Desulfatirhabdiaceae > Desulfatirhabdium. The sequence continues at coordinate 33,989 of CAZJXF010000009.1, forward strand.
GGAACCAGGCGTGACATCCTGAGAACGGTAATGAACGGCTGCAATCGGCTCTTCGAGCCAATCCTCAGACAAGGCATCGACGATGCGCCCATCGCCATCGCGGATGGTCCGGGGATGAATGCAGGCAAGAACATCCCCAAGCCTCATCCGTCGACCTCTCGATCGAGGGCAACCATGAGCTTTTTCGGAAGCATCTCGGGCGGAACCCCCAGGTACCCAAGCGTATCCACGGCGATCTTCCGAAACGCAGGGGCAGCGACCGTTCCGCCGTAGTGCCGCTTGTAGGGTTCATCCACGATCACAAGGATCACGGCTGCCGGTCGATCGGCGGGAACGAACCCGATGAAGGAGGACACATATTTTCCGCGGGCATAGGCCCCCCCGATGGTTTTCTGTGCCGTTCCCGTTTTTCCGCAAACCGTATATCCCTCCATGGCTGCGTTGACCCCGGTTCCACCCGTCGTGACCACTTCCTTCATCATCTCGCGGACGACTTGCGCCGTTTTGGCCGAGCAGGCCCGCCGTTTGACTTCAGGTGCGAATTCCTTGATGGGACGACCATCGGGCCCGAGAACGGCCTTCACCAGATGCGGCTTGACCATCCAACCGCCGTTGGCAAGCGCGGCTGTTGCGGCAGCCATCTGCACGGCCGTAACGGCTACCCCCTGGCCGAAAGCGATGGTACCCGCATCGATTTTTCGCCACTTGCGATGGTCCGACAACATGCCCGCACTTTCACTGTTCAAGTCGATGCCCGTTCGATCTCCGAATCCGAAATTCTTGAGGTTCAGGAAAAGCCCATCGGGTCCCACCGTCTGTCCGACCTTGATCGCACCGATATTGCTCGAATATTTGATGATTTCCGTAAGGGTGAGGTTGCCGTAGGAATGGGTGTCGTGAACGACGTTGGTGCCGACCCGATAGGCGCCGTTCTCACAGAAAAACACGGTTTGGGGTTTGCAGACATTGGTTTCAATGGCTGCGGCGGCACTGAAGATCTTCATCGTCGATCCGGGTTCGAAGGGATCGGTTGCGGCCCGTACCCGAAGTAGCTGCCTGTCCTCTGTGGTGATGTTGTTGGGATTGTAAAACGGATAATGCGCCAAAGCGAGGATCGCCCCCGAATAGGGATTCATGACCAGAGCCATGCCCGATTTGGCTTCGAAAGTCGTGACCGCCTCTTCAAGGGCTTTTTCGGCGCTGTGCTGAATCATTCCGTCGATCGTGAGAACGACATGGTTGCCATTGTATTCGGATTCATCCGGCATTTCAATGTCGAGTTTTTCGCCGTTGGCATCGTTGAATACCCTGGCCGCAGCCTGATAGCCGCTCAGATCCGCATCATAGTGTTTCTCGATGCCTTCCATTCCCTTGCCGTCGATTCCCGTAAATCCCACCACCTGAGCGGCCATGGTCTTGTTGGGATAATAGCGGTTGTATTCGGGGATGAGGACGACACCGGGAAGCACTTCTTTCTGAATGCGGTGAAATGGTATTCGGGCCTGTCTGGTCTGACGTTCCATGCATTGCTTCAGGAAACTCTCGGGGTTGGCAAGCTCTTGATCGATTCGCTGCATCAGACGGGCCGAATCGATGGGAGCCAGTTTGCGCCGGAGCCAAAGGAAGTCTCGGGTATCGGTTTCGATCAGTGTCCGAAGGCTTGCAGGCGAAAGCCCCGATGGCTCGGCCAGAAGAGCGATGGTCGTGTCCAGCAATCGGACGGGCTGGGGCGCCTTTCCTTTTTTCGCGGCACGCCTATTCTCCGCTTCCTGCGCCGCCAGCTGGGCCTGAAGCATTTTCTTGGGATGGATACCGATCGATACGGTGTCGATGCTCAAGGCCATTTCTCTACCCGAAGCATCGAGAATCATGCCGCGCTTTCCCTGAACGGCAGGAGTTTTCTGATGCCTGCGCATGGCCTCCTCGGTCAACCATTCGCTTTTGACACACTGATAGTAAAAGGCTTTCATCAGGATCAGCGAGGCGATCGACAACACGATCACCTTCAACCAAGGCAGACGGCGTTTCACGGAATGAATGGTGTCGAGTCTCATGGCAGGACCTGAATTTGTTGGTGATTCGGCATGGCCAGTCCCAATGAACTCCTGGCGATTTCGGCGATTCTTTCCGGTGATTCGAGACCAGCGATCTCAATATTGAGATTGTTTTCCAGCATCTGCAGGTTCTGGTTCCGCTGAATCTCCTGAAGAATTTCTTTCTGGATACTCTTCTGACGGATATCCAAGGACACCAGAACCAGGGCTTCGAACAACGCCGCCATGGCAAGCAATACGAGCAGCGTCATCCGATTGGTTGGAAGCGGTTCCACCACACCTGGTGAACGGCGCCGATGGGCCGCCCCTTTTTCTGGTTCATCCCGCCTTGGAATCATCTTCAACAGGCGAAACCATCCCTTGAAGACAGATGCCGGAGCATCATCCGACGGCTGATGAAAGAACTTCATCGCTTTTCGGCGATACGAAGCCGCGTACTTCGCGCAAGCGGATTCCGGGCGATTTCATCGGGTGACGGTCGAAGGGCTCGTCGATACACCGGCCGCATTGTAGAGGACCGATTGCAAATACATTTGGGTAAATCCGGAGGGCAGGTACATCTCCCCTCCCATTGCCGAAAATATCCCTTGACGATGCGATCTTCGAGCGAATGAAACGACAGGATGCACAGACGTGCTCCGGATAGGAGACAGTCCGGAACCGCTTGCAGAAAACGATCGAGCTTTTCCAGCTCTTGGTTGACGGCGATCCGAAGAGCCATGAAGACCCGAGTGGCCGGATGAATGTGCTGATTTCTGGCTTTGGCGGGAAGCGCTTCGAGAACGACGGCTGTCAGTTGTCCGGTGGTCCGGAGGGGATGGTTTCGGCGGAATCGAACGATGGCCCCGGCAATTCTGCGGGCATAGCGTTCTTCCCCGAAGCGGTGGAAGACATCCGCCAAATCATCTTCATCGAGAGTCTGCAACAGCGTTTCTGCGGTGACGGGCTGCCGGACATCCATGCGCATGTCCAAGGGTTCGTCTTTTTGAAAACTGAACCCTCTGCGGCTTCCTTCCAGATGATGACGTGACATCCCCAGATCCATCACGATCCCGTTCACCCCTTCGATATGCAATTGCTGAAGAATGAAGGGCAGCCTCGAGAAGTCTTCATGCACCAGCTCCACTCGACCCCGATAGCTGGAGAGAACGTTTCGGGCATTTTCGATCGCTTCGGCGTCTTGGTCGATACCGATCAGCATGCCTTCAGGCCCGATACGCTCACAAACGGCACGGGCATGGCCGCATCCACCCAATGTACAATCGACGACGACATGCCTCGGCATGCAAGCCAAACCGGCGATCGTCTCCTCCAGCATGGCGCTCGGATGCGGCGTATACATACGTCACAACCCGATGGAAGAGATGTCCGCCCGAGCCTGAGGCTGCTTGAGTTCTTCTTCCCAGCTCAGGAATTCATTTTCCCAACGGGTCTTCGACCAAATCTCGAAATGGGATACCGCAGACACCAGGACGATGTCCCGATCGAGAGCGGCATATTCGCGAAGCGGCGGTGGAACGAGAATCCTACCCTGCTTGTCGAAGGGACACTCGAACGCCCCGCCGACGAAAATCCGTCGAAACCGTCGGATGGTTTCACTCGTGGTCGGAAGAGAGAGGATTCGGTTTTCGATCTCTTCCCATTCTTCAAGCGGGTAGGCAAAGAGGCAGCCATCCATCCGGGTGATCATGACCGAGGCGGAGGTACTTTCCAGAAGCACTTCCTTGAATTCGCTCGGTAGCGTGAATCGACCCTTTTGATCTAACGTATGGTAATAATTGCCTCGGAATTTTTTCATCCACTTTCATCCACTTTGTTCCACTTGAGGCGGATAAAAGCGCATTTTGAGGGAGGTGTCAATAAAAATTATGATGGTCTCGCAAAAGGTCGGATAACCTTGTTTGACCCGCAGGAGGGCGGAATCCGAAGTCAGAAGATGGAAGGTGGTCTACGGGAGAAAGGAGTTCGGAGAGAAACTGTAGACATCAATCTTCGGGATGATGGGTGGAAGGAGAGGACTTCTTGGAGAGGGGCACTTGTAAAAAGGATATACGGGCCATCATCACCGCAGCGGAAGCGGCGGCGAAAAGCGAAGGCCCTCATCTGGATTCCGGCAATGACCGCAATAAAAGGGAAAACCCGTCCCTTCGCACGATGCACAACGCGTCGGAATATTCACGCCAAAAGGCATCGGCTGTTTTTCTGAATTCTTCAATCGGCGTCTTTTTGCCCGCATTCACTTCCGGGCGTTTTCCTTTTCCAGTTCGGCATCACATCTGCTCAGATACTCCAGGGCTTTTTGGTGATATCCAACATCCGTAAACTGGGTGATCACCCCACGAAACCGTTCTGCAGCCGCCCGATAATGTTTCGACTTGAAATAGAACTCTCCAATGAGAAATTCATGAGCGACGATATTGCGGGTAGCCCGCAACAGGTATTCGTCCGCCTTTTTGGCATAGGGGTCGTCGGGAAACTGTCGTTTGAGTCTTTGGAAAACGTCGATGGCGTTCTTGGCGGCTCTTTGATCCCGATCGATGGTTTCCATTTGATGAATATAACAGATACCCTGCTGAAAGATGACGTAAGGTGTGGCTTCGTTACGGGGATGGAGGGTTTCGAAGCTCTCGTATGCCGAGATCGCCTTGTCGTACTCTTCGATCTGGTAATAGGCATCGGCGATCTTCAATTCCGCCAGAATGGCATACTTGCTGAATGGATACCAGTCCTTGAGTTTTTGAAAGGATTCGATGGATGCCCGATATTTCTTGTTTGAAAAATCTTCCATCCCTTCACTGATGAGTTCTTGCGCGGTTTTGTCCTCCTTACTTTTAAACAGGCTGCAACCGGCGACAAGCAAGCACCCGATAACGACAAGACTCAGCAATCGCTTCATGAAGATCGACTTTCCAATGAAAAAGGATGGGAGATGCAGCCCCGAGGAACCCATCAAAGGGAACTGCGTCGGTCATTCGAATGAAAAAGCCAAAAGCATAGCACTTCGTGCGAAAGTACGAAAACCTGTAGGGGCGATCTTCCGTATCGCCCCTACAGGGTTCAGCGTAAACCAACGTCTTGCATGATTGCATCCGGCCCAGAATGTAGACCGCGTTTTGATCGACCGAAACGGCACGCCAACACCACGAGCATTTTCGAAGAGGTCGAATTACAAAAGCGTTTTGATCATCTCTTCGAGCTTGGCCTTGGCAACCACACCGACCACTTGATTGACGACCTTACCGTTCTTGAAAAAAATCAATGTCGGTATGGATCGAATGCCATACTGCTGCGGCGTTACGGGATTGTCATCCACATTGCATTTGGCAAATTTCACCTGATTGCCGTACACGCCGGCAAGCTCGTCGACCACCGGCCCCAGCGCTCGACATGGGCCGCACCACGGGGCCCAGAAATCGACAAGCACGGCACCCGCATGCTTCAACACATCCGATTCAAACGATGCATCCGAAATTTCCGCTACATGATCCGACATGCTCTTTGTCCTTTCTGATAGGGGTAAGCGAAACTATACACATTTGGTTCATTTATAGTATCTCACTATACCCTTGTCAACCGACAGGTCAGGCTCTTTCAACGATGATGGACTCGCACAAAGTCACTGTACCCCCGATTTTGGGGTCTTCCCTGGCCTGAGCATGGGGGCGGGTCCGCTTTACCGGTAAGCTGCTACTGCCCACCGGTTACCGCCACAACAGCCTCCGAATGAACGGCCAAACGAATCGATCCCCCCACTTCAGGAACCGGCGGAAAAGAAGGTAAATAAAAGGATAACCCATGGCCGGAATCGGTTCGCACAGTGATATACACCTGCGAACCCAAAAACCGCCTTTGAACCAACATTCCCGATATTCGGTTGGCGCCTTCGCTACCGATGGCCGCATCCTGAAGGATCATGGCCGCATCGGGCCGGATCAGCACCGTCACCATATCTCCAGGTTTTCCGATCAGAACCGAATCGGTTTCCAAGCATCCGAAAGCGGTCTGAAGCACCCGCTGAGACAGCATGCGGGCGCTGATGACATTTTCGTACCCGAAAAACCGGGCGATTTCGATCGTACCAGGTTTGCGATACACCGTTTCAGGCGAACCGATCTGGGCGATTTTCCCACCCTGAAGAACGGCGACACGATCGGCGACCGCAAAGGCTTCGGCATGATCGTGGGTCACATAGACCGCCGTCATACCGAGCTTTCGAAGGACATCCGCCGTATCGTAGACCAGCCGCTCCCGAAGCTGGCGATCCAGGCTACCGAGAGGCTCATCGAGAAGGAGTAGCCTCGGCTGCGGTGCCAAACTTCGGGCAAGGGCGACCCGTTGTTTCTGCCCTCCGGAAAGTTCGTTCGTTCGACGCTCTGCAAGGGCTTCGATCCCCATCCGTTCCAACATCTCTCGTACCCGATTCCGGGAAGCCTCCTTGGAAAGGCCCTTCAACCCGAAGGCGACGTTCTCCCGAACATTCAAGTGGGGAAAGAGGGCAAAATCCTGAAACACCATCCCAACATGCCGCAGATGGGTGGGCACACCCGCCATGTCTCGTCCCTCGATCCACACCGAACCGGCGTCGGGCGTTTCGATGCCTGCAATGATCCGAAGCAGGGTCGTCTTCCCGCAACCGCTCGGTCCGAGGATACACAGGATTTCACCGCGTTCGAGCGAGAAATCCACCTGATCCAGCGCATAACTATCCTGAAAAGCCTTACGAATACCGATGACTTCCAAAAACGGACTCATCGTCTTCTCCCGATCCATTCCAACACGGCGAACCCGAAGGTCGTCAGGCCCATCAGAATGGCAGCCATGGCCATCGCCCTGCCGTAATTCATCTCGCCGGGTTGAGACAGGTAGCGGTAAATGGCGATCGGCAAGGTCGGCACATGGGGTCTTGCGATGAAGATCGTTGCACCGAATTCCCCGAGACTGATCATGAAACTGAGAATGAGGGCGGCCGTCACGCTGTTTCGAATCAGGGGCAGATTCAGCCGAAGCCATACATGCCAGGGAGAACGACCCATTGTCGCTGCAGCCTGTTTCAAAACGTCGGGTACTCCTCGCAGTGCGGGAATCACCGTTTGGAGAAAGATCGGAAACGCGACGAGGGCATGCGACACTGGGATCAGTATCCAGGAAGATCGAAAATCGATCGGAGGCGCGGCAAAGGTCAGGATGAACCCGAGGCCCAAGATGACCGGAGACGCGCCGAGCGGAAGCAGAAAACCGCCATGAACGATGGCCGTCATCCGGAAGGAGGAAGGAGGTGTTGCAAGAAAATGAGCGGCGGGAAATCCGAAGGCAAGACAGAACACAGCAGCCAGACAGGCGATTTGAAGGGAGCGAACCACGGCATCGACCGGTGCCACAAAGAACAGTGCATCGCTGTCGTTGACCAACAGCGCGCTGAAATAGTCGACCCCCCATCCGGACGATGTACGGAAAGCTTGAACCAGGATGGCGGCCAGCGGAAGGCCGAACCCTATCGCATAGGCGGCCCCCATTCCATCAAGAAATGCACGACCCCAAACCGTTCGAGGTTTGCCGAGGATGCTTCCATCGGAAGACCGAAAGAGGGCGATCCCGGAAGCCTCCGGCGAAAGCCTTCGGTGGAGGAGAACGACCAGAAGGGTGCAGCAGAACTGAACGACAGACAATTGCGCAGCGGAACGCATGTGAAAAAAATATACCGTCTGGCGATAGATTTCCACATCGAGCGTGGTCATGACGGAGCCGCCGAGAAGAAGCACCACACCAAAACTGCCGAAGCAGAACAGGAAGACGACCAGGGCCGCCGAAACAATCGCAGGCCGAAGCATCGGAACAAGGACCCTTTGCACAACCCCGAAAGGGGAGTGCCCCAGGCAGCAGGCACTCTCCAGAACATCGGCTCCGATCCGGCTCCCATATCCGGTAACCACCCGAAACACGACGGAAACATTGTAAAACACATGGGCGAGGACCACCGGAATCCAGCCGTAAGGAAATTCGAGGATGGGAACGTCGATCCACGTAGAGAGTAGATCGCTCAATACACCTTCTACTCCCCAAAGGGCCCGAAATCCGGCCGCCACCACCACGGTGGGCAGTACGAAGGGAAGGGTCAGGAGGATCTGCAGCCATCGCCTTCCGGTGACATCATACAACAGCCAGAGGATGGAAATGGGAAGGGCGATCGCGAGGGTACAGAGGGTGGAGACGGTCGCCTGAACCAGCCCCTGTACCAGGGTATGCCACAGCAGGGACGAGGTCAAAAACCGCATCCACTGAGCAACGTCGGTTCCCTGCAGACTGATCCGCCAGACCGTCAGGATCGGAAGGACAAACCAGAACAGGAGCCCCGCCCCCGGAACGATCCACAGCAAATGAACCCATCCCCCGGATCGTTTCATCGAAGCGCAACATCCGCCCACCGATTCAGCCACCTCTCCCGATTCGCCTCGATCGTCTCCCAGAAAACGATCACGGGTTTTTCGGCCAAAACGGCGTGTTTTGCAAAAACCTCGGGAAGCTTCGCCGAGCTTCGAGCCGGAAACATGAACATCTGCAACGGAATCGACTCCTGAAAAGGAAGATCCAGGAAAAAATCCACGACCTTTTTCGCTGCATCCAGATGCGGGGTCCCGGCGAGGATGCCGACACACTCGATTTGACGAAAGGCGTTTCCCGCAGTGACCACCGCACCGGTCGGAGGTTCGGTGACGGGTGTTTTGGAAAAGTGGACTTCAGCCGCAGGACTGGTTGCATAACTCACCACGATGGGCCGATTTCCCTTCGAAGCCGCCGAAAAATGACCCCAGTAGGCTTCCTTCCACCCATCGACGATCAACACCTTGTTCTCCCGCAGTTTTTTCCAGTAGTCGATGAACCCCTGGTCCCCATAGCGACCAATGGTCGCAAGCAGAAAGGCCATACCGGGAGAGGAGCTGGCCGGATGCTGAACGACGCACAGCCCGGCATATGCCGGCAGGGTCAAATCGTCGATCGATCGAGGTGGGGCAAGGGAGTGGTTCTGAAACCATTTCCGGTCGTAATTGAGGCACACATCCCCATAATCGACGGGCAGCAATCGATGTTTGGGATCCAGCCGGAGGGATTCCGGTATATCCGACAGGTGGAGGCTTTCATAGGGGATAAAGATACCGGCTTCCAGCCCTCTTCCCATCAAGGAATTGTCGACTCCGAAAAACACATCCGCCATGGGATGGTCTTTCGAGAGAATGGCCTGGTTGAGCGCGGCTCCAGCGTCTCCGGCCTTGAGAAAGCGCAGGGTGATCCCGTGCCTCGTTTCAAAATCGGCAACCAGCTCCTTGGGCATACTGAAACTGTTGTGGGTCATCACCGTGACGACGGTCTTCTGGGTGTCGGCATGGGCTGCAGACACACCCAGAAGGATCGCCAGAACGACTGTCAACCATCGATTCATTACAACCTCCTTCTTGATGTTCTTAACAAAATGATAGACTCGCAAAAAGTCGCTGTACCCCCGATTTAGGGGTCTTTCCGGGCCTGAGCATGGGGGCGGGTACGCCTTTTGATGCTGCAGCGGAAACTTGTTTGAAGCCGCCGGAGATCGTTGGGCCGGGCATGCAATACGCTTCGGCTTGTGTTTGAAAAGCTTTCCATTTCAATGAGATGCTCTCTCCTGGGGCGTCTGGCACCATGCCCGGCCCTTACGAGCTCGGGCGGCTGAGTTTTTCCGATGCAGCGAAAAAGGTGTGCCCGCTCCCATGCGGCTCACTGGAGACTCACTGACTTTTTGCGAGGCCATCAACAGTAATTGATGGCGTAGGGTGTTGGCCCCTCGTCGACGGAAATACCAAGGCAGACGATCTTCCAACAACATCGAAACGATCCCATCCACCCTTTTTCCTGTTCCCTTTCCCCCTGACTACGCATTTTCAGATAAAAAAAGCCGCTTCCGGCAAAGGAAGCGGCTTTGAAGCGATTTCCTCCACCGGCATTATCCGGATCAGGTTCAACGGTCGGATCCACTCGAACATCGTCGGATCCCTCTCAGCCTGGTTCAGCCCAAGCTCCCGTATGCTGGAACAACCATCAGAATCATTCAAGCGACAGGTGTTGGATCATGGTACCTGCCACAAAATCGCCAAGGAATCAAGAAGCAACCACGATCCTCTCCATATCGAGCATCTTTCGTTTGAGGTCGATGCCTCCGCCGAACCCTCCGAGAGAGCCGTCCTTTCGGATGACCCGATGACATGGAATGATGACAGGAAAGGGGTTGGCTGCCATCGTATTGCCGATGAAACGGCTTACAGCCGGTTTCCCGATTTCAGCTGCAATGGACGAATAGGTTCGGGTCTGGCCATATGGGATGGCGTACACTGCCTGTAGAACCCGAATACGGGTTTCGGTCATCGAGCCGAAGTCCAGCCGATGCCAGAATGGGAATGCAACGAACCTGCTCCCGGAAAAATAGGATTGGACGGCATGGACGATATCCTCATTCGGTGTCGATCGCACCAAACGGACGTTTTTCCCATAACGGTTCCGCAAGCTTTCGATCACCTGCGGGGAAAATTTTCCAGGCAATCCAATTTCAATCACCCGATTCTCCGGTTCCTGCCAGGCAATCCACGCCTGTCCCATATCGGTAGAAAAATCACATAGCTGAATCATGATGGTCTCGCAAAAAGTCGAATAGCCTGATTTTGAACGTGCGAGATGCGTAGGGCGAAAGTGCGGTTTTGCGAACGCCTGTAGGCACGACCCGCAGGGTCGCCCCTACCAGATCGGCCTGCTGAGGTTTTCCGCTGCTCAAGCAACATGCACCAGCTCTCCTACGGGTAAAACAAGCGCATCGACTCACACAAGTCCAAAAATCTCATGAAACGAAAAACCGGTTTTGGATGCAGCAACCGCTCCAAAACCGGTTTGGACGTTTCGGACGATCGAAGGAGCGATCAGGTCTCTTCGATGGTGATGGCACCGGCTTCACAGACTTCAACGCAGCTTTCGCAGCCCAGGCATTCTTCAGCGTTGACAGGATGTGACTTGCCATCCACCATTTCATACACTTCCACCGGGCACACATCCACACACTGTTCGCAGCCCTGGCATTTGTCCTCGTCCACGATTGGATTGAATCCCATTAGATACGCCTCCTTTCCTTTTGATTGAATGATTTGGCGAAACGCTCGCCATTGGATAACCAAACGAATATCCAATTTTTTGGAATTCGTCCTTATACCAATCGAAATATCGAGTCAAGGCAAATTCGCCTTCGCACCCAAGGTTTCCTGGAAAGTATCGCTTGATTCCAAACGCCGGCAATGATAAAAGGACGCTTCGATCCGGAGGGATGGCTGAGCGGTCGAAAGCGGCGGTCTTGAAAACCGTTGAGTGTAACAGCTCCGTGGGTTCGAATCCTACTCCCTCCGCCAGCCGACACGATTTTGGAGAGATGGCCGAGTAGGCTGAAGGCGCGCGCCTGCTAAGCGTGTGTAGGGGGAAACCTCTACCGAGGGTTCGAATCCCTCTCTCTCCGCCACTTTTTCCGCCAGGCGGAACCCAGCGAACCCGATCCCGCTTTCGGATCGGGTTTTTGCGTTTTGAGGAGCACCCTTCATGACAGCCCCCCACATCATGGTTCTCGGCATCGGCTCCATCCTGTTCCGGGATGAAGGGTTCGGTGTACACGTCATCGATCACCTCAACCGCCGCTATCGGTTTGCCGAAAACGTTTCGGTTGTCGATGGCGGGGTTCTCGGGGTCAATCTCCTCGGGTACCTCTCGAGCGCCGACCGGCTCATTGTCGTCGATTGTGTTCGGAACGAGGGGCAACCGGGCGATCTCTACCGTCTGGAGCACCATCAGTTGCCAGAGCGGATCCGGGCGAAGAATTCCCTTCATCAGGTGGATTTTTTGGAAGCGCTCACCCTGTGTCAAGCGCTGGAAAAAGTCCCCGAAACCGTCGTAATCGGCGTCGAACCCGAAGACATCGAAACCTTGTCAACCGAACTTACACCCACTCTGAAGGCCCGTGTTGAACCCGTAATCAATATGGTGCTTGAAGAGCTGAGCCGTTTGGGATATCCGGCCCATCCAAAATCGGATGCCCAGATGGATATGGGAACCGATGACTGCAACGATCGAAATTGGTTCGGATGATTCACAACTACCGAGACTCGTTTTTCCACCGAGGTGAACCATGTGTCTGGCCATTCCATCCAAAATCGTCGACATTCAGGATCAAATGGCGATCATCGATGTCGAAGGCGTTCGACGGAGCGCCAGTCTGCTGCTTCTGGAAGATGCCGCCATCGGGGATTACGTGATCGTTCATGCCGGCTTCGCCATTCACAAGATCGACCCCGAAACGGCCCGAGAATCCCTCGATCTGCTTCGGGAATCCATGAGCCGAATGGAAGAGACCGATCCCCAGACCCAGACGGGATTGACGCTCAATCGACGGATGGTCGATCCGCAACAGAACTGAACACGACCCAACCTCTCTTTTCCCGGCATACCGACCATGACACCGGATGCACCGCGACTGGGCCATCAGGCCGTCGACATCGACATTCAGGGAATCGTCCAGGGGGTCGGATTCAGACCCTTCGTGTATCAGGCGGCGGTTCGGCTCGGTTTGAAGGGATTCGTCTCCAATACGTCGAACGGGGTTTTCATCCATATCGAAGGCCCATCCGCCGCCATTCGATCCTTCATCGACGGTTTTTCGACCCATCTGCCGCCGCTTGCCCGCATCACCCGGCTTACCGAAACACCCGCAGCCACATCCGGATACGACACTTTCCAAATCGCATCCAGTGTCGAAGGCCTTCGGCGCAACACCCTCATTTCCCCGGATGTCTGCATTTGCGACGACTGTCTGCAAGAGCTTTTCGATCCGGCGGATCGAAGATACCGCTATCCGTTCATCAACTGCACCCATTGCGGCCCCCGCTACACCATCATCGACGATATCCCCTACGATCGGCCCCATACGTCGATGAAAGGCTTTCGGATGTGCAGCCGATGTCAGGCGGAATACGACGACCCGATGGATCGACGCTTCCACGCTCAGCCCAACGCCTGCCCCGATTGCGGTCCTCGGCTGCTTCTTCATGACGGGGACGGCGGGCTTCTTTCCATCCCCGACCCCCTCGAGGAAACCATCCGCCTGCTGCGCGAAGGAGCCATTGTAGCGATCAAGGGTCTTGGCGGGTTTCATCTGGCCTGTGATGCAACGAACGAAGCATCTGTTCGAACGCTGCGGCAGCGGAAGCATCGGGAAGAGAAACCGCTTGCCGTCATGGCTCCCGATGTCGAAACGGCCAAACGATTCGCCCGGATCGAGCCTGAAGACGAGGCCCTGCTGCGCTCCAGACAGCGGCCCATCGTCTTGTGCGAAAAGGCGGAGGGATATTTCCTGGCCCAAAGCGTTTCCCCGGCCAATCGCCGCATCGGCGTCATGCTCCCCTACACACCGCTGCACTGCCTTCTGATGCACGATACCTTCTCGGCCCTCGTCATGACAAGCGCCAACCCGAGCGAAGAGCCCATCGTGTACGAAAACGAAGAAGCGTTCGAACGGCTTGCAGGCATCGCCGATCGCTTTTTGGTGCATGACCGTCCGATTTACATTCGGGTGGACGATTCGGTCGTGCTCCGAGCGGAGAAAACCGTACTGCCGATTCGAAGGGCCCGGGGCTACGTTCCGGTCCCCATTTCCCTACCCAAAGAGCTGCCGCAGGTTCTGGCCTGCGGCGCCGAACTCAAGAACACGGTCTGCATCACCCGCCACAACGAGGCCTTTGTCAGCCAGCATATCGGCGATCTCGAAAACCTGCCCAGCTATGAATCCTTCCTCTTCACCATCGATCACCTGAAACGCATCCTCGATGTCGAGCCGGGAATCGTCGCCTTCGATCTGCATCCGGATTATCTGAGCAGCCGGTTTGCAGCGGAACTTCCCGATACTTTTTGCAAATTCGGGGTCCAACACCACCATGCCCATGTCACCTCCTGCATGGCGGAAAACGGTATCGAAGGCCGGGTGATCGGCATTGCCTGCGACGGTACTGGGTACGGGACCGACGGCACCCTCTGGGGGTGTGAATGTTTCGATGCGGACTACACGGGTTTTCGACGATGGGGCACCCTCGAGCCCGTCCCCATGCCCGGCGGGGCCGCAGCCATCCGGGAACCCTGGCGAATGGCCGTCAGCTATCTCTACGCTGTGTACGGTCGGCGGCTGCTCCAACTTCCCCTACCGTTTTTGAAAGAGGAACCGGCCGATGCCCTATGCACCATGATCGAACGGAACATCAACTGCCCCCAGACATCGGGTCTGGGGCGGCTTTTCGACGGCGTATCGGCGCTTGTCGGTCTCTACAGCCGAGTTCGCTTCGAAGGCCAGGCGGCCATGGCCCTCGAAACGGCTGCCGAAGCGAGCGACTTCGTCGATCCCTACAGGCTGGAACTCCGGAAACACCCGCAAACCGACCTGTTGCTTCTTTCGCCTCGCCCCTTGATCGAGAAGATCGTTGGGGATATAGTAAACGGTATAGCGATAGAAACCATCGCCTGGAAATTTCATCAGGCCCTGGTAAACGCCCTCGCCGAGGCGGCCGAACGCATTCGGGAACAAACCGCCTTGAACCGCGTGGTACTGAGCGGCGGCTCGTTTCAAAACGTGTTGTTGTCGACGAAGCTTCGACAAACGCTTATCGACAAAGGATTCGAGGTCTTCACCCATCGTGAAGTCCCTTGTAACGACGGCGGAATATCGCTGGGTCAGGCTGTTGTTGCCGGATACCGTTCGTTACAGAAGTGACGACTTCGCAAAAAGGCCGGATGCTGTGTCGTGCTGCATCCTTCGTCGTTG
>CAZJXF010000010.1:0-48638 GCA_964549995.1 uncultured Desulfatirhabdium sp.
AGTATCCGATGCAACATCAAAAGGCGTATCTCCCCCCATGCTCAGGCCCGGAAATCCCCCTAAATCGGGGGAAAGCGACTTTTTGGGAGACCATCAAAAGTCGCCTCCTACCGATTTTCTTTCAATGCCGGGCTTCCAGCATGAGGGCGGGTGGTGTTTTGCGAAGCAGCGGAAACGTGTTTGAAGCAGCCGGAGCTCGTTGGATCGGGCGGACGCGCTTCATCTATTTTGGATGGAAAATCCGGATGTTGCCTTTCAGAAAGCCATCTTTTCTATCTTGGCCATCCGCCCGATCCTACGAGATCGGGCTGCTGAGTTTTTCCGCTGCTGCGCAAAATACACCCGCCCCCATGCGGCTCAGTGAAGACTTATCGACTTTTTGCGAGACCATCCTCCATGATGTCTTTGTGCCAAAGCGCCCATAGCTCCTGCGCCGCATGCTGCGGCCTCTATAACGTCTCCGACAACAGCCGATCGTCCTTGCAGGCCCTTCTGGCCGATCGAACCGCACACTTCGCCCTCGTCCCTCGATGCGCCGAAGCCATCGAGACGTTCGGCCGACTGGAGATCGAACGGCCTATCCATGCCGCCCCGCCTGTCCCCGACTTCCATCATTGCCCCTACATCGGCTTCATCGACGAAGCCTATCGCAGACCCGGCTGTCTCCTGCACCCGCAGGCCCCAGGAAACAACGGCATGGATTTTCGGGATTTGTGCCACTACGGAGGATTCGCCTGCCGCACCTATTTCTGCCCCTCCCACGAAACCATGTCGCATCGGATGGTCGATCTGTTGCAGTCTGCCATCGATGACTGGTATGCTTACGGTCTGATGATCACCCGGCGGCATCTGCTCGCCTTTCTCGAAGAGCGGCTGTTCTCGGAAAACCGGGATACACCCATGGCATCGGCGGATCGGATCGTCATCGTCCGGAAGGCCGCAGCCCTCGTTGTGGACTGGCCTTACCGAAACGACCCCGTTCGGGACCGGATATACTATTTCTTCAACGATGCCCAGGTGCAACCCATCGCTTCCATCGACATCCTCGAAGCCTGGAGCCGGTCTTCCGAATTCGACGTCCGCTGGATCGAACGCTTCCAGGAGATCGGAAGCACCTTCATTTCCGAAGCCCAGATAGCCGATGCCCTGTATCGATGGAGGGCCCTCACGACGACACCATGAACGTCTTCGACTGGATTCGTCCCACATTTCATAAGAACCGATGGTACATCGCTACAGGCGTCTTCTGCCTGATCGTGGTGGACATGCTGCAGCTGGTCGTCCCCCGCATCGTCAAGCACGCCATCGACGGCCTGACCGGCCTCAGCATCACTTCTGCCCAGCTGGGCCTCTACGGCCTGGAGATCGTTGGGATCGCCCTCGTCATCGGAGCTCTTCGCTACGTTTGGCGAAGATGCCTCATCGGCATGTCCCGAGAGGTCGAGGAAGCATTGCGCAACCGTCTCTTCAGCCATATCCAGACTCTATCGGCCGCCTACTTCGACCGGATGAAGACCGGCGACATCATGGCCCACGCCACCAACGACATCACCCATATCCGGATGGCCGTCGGCATGGGGGTGGTCGCCTTGACCGATGCCGTCGTGATGGGATTCGCCGCCATCGGCTTCATGCTCTACATCCACGTTCAGCTCACCCTCTGGGTGATCGTGCCCATGCCGCTCATCGTCTTCGGCACCCGCTTCTTCAGCCGCAGGATGCATGCCCGCTATCAGCGGGTGCAGGCGGCATTTTCGGACTTGACCGAAGCCGTTCGGGAAATGTTCACGGCCATCCGCCTCGTGAAAAGCCACCACACCCACGCCTTCGAAATGGAACGGCTGGCATCGCACAGCCGGAAATACATCCAAGAAAACATCGCCCTCGTTCGGGTCACCGGATCCCTGTTTCCGATGATGGTCTTCTTCTCCAACGTCAGCCTGGTGTTGATCCTGTATGTCGGCGGCCGGAACACCATTTTCCAGCGGATCACACCGGGGGATTTCGTCGCCTTCATCAGTTATCTGGGCCTTCTGACCTGGCCCATGATGGCCATGGGTTGGGTGACGAACCTCATCCAGCGCGGCAAGGCATCCCTGGATCGTATCGATCGAATTCTACGCACCGCTCCAGATATCGACGATCCCGAAGAACCGGCTGCAGCAGCCGTCACCCGTGGCCATGTCGCCTTTCACAATGTCACGATGGCCTACCCGGCCTCAGAGGCGTCCTCCGGAAAACCGGTGCTCTCCGATATCGATCTCGACATTCCCGCCGGCTCCTTTGTCGGAATCGCCGGCCCTCCCGGCTCCGGGAAAACGACGTTGATTTCGCTCATCCCGAGGCTCTACGATCCGTCTTCGGGCGACATCCGGATCGACGGCATCTCCAACCGCTCCTACCGGCTCGAGGCGCTTCGCTCCGCCATCGCCGTTTTGCCACAGGAACCCTTTCTGTTTGCCGGAACGATCCGGGAAAACGTGTGCATGGCCAGAGACGGCATCGACGACGATGCCGTTTGGGAAGCGATTCGGATGGCCGGACTCGAGGCGACCGTCCGCGCCTTTCCCGACGGGCTCGACACCGTCGTGGGTGAAAAGGGAGTGATGCTCTCGGGAGGGCAAAAACAGCGGGTGGCGCTCGCACGGTGTTTCATCGGAGCGCCGAAACTTCTCATCCTCGACGATCCGGTAAGCCAGGTGGATGTGGAAGTCGGGCAGGCCATGTTGCAGGAGATTCGAAACCGGGCCGGTGCAGCCACCGTGATTCTCGTCTCCCACCGCATGAGCGCCCTTCGCGCCGCTGATCGCATCGTCGTTCTGGACCGGGGCCGCATCGTCGAATCCGGAACCCATGAATCCCTGCTGGCGGCCAACGGATACTACGCTTCCGTCTACCGGCTTCAGGAAATCGAGGAGTGCTGCCATGCACGGTGATTTCGGCCATGTCGAAGAAGGCAGCCTCGACCGGGTTGCCGACATCCAGTTGCTGAAACGGCTTCTTCCCTTTCTGAATCCCTGGAAGCATCTGCTCGCAGGGGCCATCGTCCTGTCGATCGTCCTGACGGTTCTGGACCTGGCCCTTCCTTATATCACCAAGGAAACCATCGACCGCTACATCGTTCCGAAGCAGACGGGTGCAGCGTGCACCGACACCTCGGATGGCATCCGGCGGCTGGCGGTCGATCCATCCAGGGCCGGTGTGGCCGACATTCTGAGGCGACACCCGGATATCTGGGTCGCCCAAGACGATCGGGCCTGTGTCGCGTTCGATCGGCTCGGGGAACTCTCTGCGGAGGAAACCCGGGTGCTGCGCGCCACAGACCTTTCGGGGGTGGCCTGGATGAGCCTGTTGTTTCTGGGGCTCATCCTCCTCGATTTTCTCTTCAACTTTCTGCAGCAATTCACGATGGAAGTGGCGGCCCAGCGGATCATGCACGATCTTCGGATGACGCTGATGGACCATCTGATGTCTCTCGGAATGGCGTTTTTCAACCGAAACCCTGTCGGAAGGCTCGTCACCCGGGTCACGAGCGACATCCAAAACATGGACGAGCTGTTCACCTCCGTAGTCGTCTTCGTGTTCAAGGACGTGTTCTTGTTGACCGGAATCGCCGTCATGCTTCTCGTCATCCAGTGGAAGCTCGCCCTCATTTCCTTCGCCGTGCTGCCGCTTGTCGTCTATATCGCCATCCGCTTCAGTCGAAGGGCCCGGGAGGCTTTTCGAACTCTGCGGGTCAAGACGGCGGAAATCAATTCGCGGTTTTCCGAAACCGTGTCCGGCATCCGGGTCATTCAGTTGTTCCGCAGCGAAGCGGCGCAGTACAAACGATTTGCCCGTGTCAACCACGAATACTACGAAGCCGGCATGCAACAGCTGCATGTTTTCGCCCTCTTCATGCCGGCCATCGAGGTGTTGGGAATGACGGCCACAGCCCTCATCGTGTTTTCGGGAGGGCGGGATGTGCTCGCAGGCTGGATCACTATCGGAGAGCTCGTCGCCTTTATTTCCTACATGAAGATGTTCTTTCGGCCCATCCGCGACATCGCCGAAAAATACAACATCCTTCAGAACGCCATGTCGTCCGCAGAACGACTCTTTCAGATTCTGGACAACCGGGAAGGCCGGATCGAGATCGAGGGAGTGCGGCTGGATGCACCGATCGAGACCATCGAATTCGATCGGGTCTCCTTTGCCTATCAAGGGGATGAATGGGTGCTGAAGGACGTCTCCTTCCGCCTGCCGAAGGGCCGGGTGTTGGCCGTGGTGGGTGCGACAGGTTCCGGAAAGACGACCCTGATCCATCTGCTGGTAAGGCTCTACGAACCCCGGACGGGAACCATCCGCATCAACGGCAGGCCGCTTCAGGAGTGGTCACCGGCATCCGTCCGACGGCGCATCGCACTCGTCAGCCAGGATCCATTCCTCTTTTCGGAGTCCTTGCGGAAAAATCTGCTGCATGGTATCGAACCGATACCGGACGATCGCCTCTGGGATATCCTCGATGCGGCCCAATGCCGTACGCTGGCGGAGAACCTGCCTCATGGGCTCGATACGGTGCTTTCCGAAGGCGGGCTCTCCATTTCGAGCGGCGAGCGACAGCTTCTGTCGATCGCCCGGGCCTTCGCCCGAAACGCCGATCTGATCGTCCTCGACGAGGCGACTTCCTATGTAGACGCGCACACCGAATGGCGGATCCAGAGGGCCATCGAAAACCTGCTCAAGGATCGGACCGCCATCGTGATCGCCCATCGTCTCGCCACCGCCCGTTCGGCCGATCACATCCTGGTGATGGGTGCAGGCCGGATCATCGAAGAAGGAAACCACGAAACCCTGATCGCAAGACAAGGAGTATACTACCGAATGCATCAGATCGGATAGGGCAGTGGGCAGTGGGTAGTCGGTAGTCGGCAGTCGGCAGTCGGCAGTGAGAGGTAGGCGGTAGGGGGTGGCAGTGTGGCCCGTTGCTTCTTCGATGGCCCAGAAGGATAATGGTCTCTCAAAAAGTCGCCACTTACCGATTTTCCTCCAATGCCGGGCATCCAACAGGAGGGCGGGTCAAACAAGAGCATCGGACTTTTTGCGAAACCCTCAGGACGGAAGTGCCGTTCCTTTTTTCACTATCTTTTCGGAGACTTCACCCATGGACAAGCGCCACATCGACATTCTCGAAAATTTCAACGAGGATTTGACCGTCGAGTTGCTGAAAGAAACGGCGGATCGCTTTTTTGGAGCCCGAAAAGAAATCGAGGAAATGCGGGAGACGTTCGACCGGTATGTGGCAGACCTTCGACAGCTTCAGCAAAAGCCGCTCAAACGTCTGGCCGTCCTGCGGGCCGTGCTGCTCGATCGGCAAGACCGCATCGCCGCCTTCTGGGAAGCGATCGGAATACCGGCACGCGCCTTCGATCCGCAAACGACTCTGCCCCCTGTCGAACCGGTGGATGTTCCGAAACTTCGAAGGGCATGGACGCTCAAGGGCCGCTATACCCAACTCGTTCTGGATGCTTACACACAGCTGCACACGGCCTGCGACCTGTACCGCCATTGCAGGCAGCCCAGCCACGCCCAACCGGAAGGCCCTCCCCCTCCCTGCTACGATATGGTGATCGCCATGGCCAAGCTCCTGAACGACAAAATTCAAGCCGTCAACGACACCTATTCCGTGGAATGCACGCTGCAATTCGTTCGCTCGCTCGATGTCCGCACCCAGGAAGCCGAGGAAGTCACCGGCGTCATTCCAGGACGGTATACGTCCGGACTCATCGACAACCTATGCGTTCAGCCGGTGGATATCGACAACCTCGGCCTGCTCAACCTTCCCGTTCCGCCAGCACCCGAAACGGTCGAGCGGCCCATCCGCAAGTTCTGTGCAGAACAGCTCCGATTGCACCGAAACGATATCGTCGCCTACATGGAACGTCTCGATCCGGCGTAAGAACCGTCGAATCCGCGTGTCTGCCGAAATCCGGACCTACGACAAGGATGATGGGCTCGCAAAAGTCGATCTACCTCCGATTTTCGGGTAGTTCCGTGCCTGGGCATGACGGGGGGTACGCCTTTTGATGCTGCAGCGGAAACTTTAAAGACCGCCTGAAGGAAGTTGTCCGAAAATTTGCCGATAGTTCGGCCTAATGTTGGTTCTCTCCATTCTGGATGCGGTCACGGAATTCCGGGCGGAGGGCGAACAGGAAGACGATATTACTGTCATGGTGATCAAGATCGCTGCCTGAGCGGCTGGAAAGGGCATACAGCAGACCAGGATGCCGTCGAATGCAATCGCAGAGAAATGACCATGGGTGGTTGGCTTGTTCATGAGAAAGGCATTGATTTCGTAATGCTATTCAGTTATTGGATGTCTGAATGAAAATCCCCTATTTGACGCACGCCACCAGTGGGCAGGCGATCCTTTTCATCGTTTCCAGAGGTTAGCCATGAGCGCTCGCCATGACGTCGTTGACGCCGATCCACCCTGGAAAGACATTCTGGAGCAGTATTTCCGGCAATTCATCGCCTTCTTTTTTCCGAGCATCGATCCGGATATTGATTGGGAACAGGGATATACGTTCCTGGACAAGGAATTCCAGAAGATTACCCTGGATGCGGAGGTTGGGCGCAAAACCGTTGACAAGCTGGTGCGGGTGTCGCTGCGAAACGGCGCCGAGGTTTGGGCACTCATTCATGTGGAGATTCAGGGAAGTGCGGAAAACGATTTTGCCGAGCGGATGTACGTTTACAGCTATCGGCTCTTCGAGAGATTCCATCGGCATGCGGTGAGCCTGGTCGTGTTGACCGATGCCCGCAAAAGGTGGAAACCGGAGTGCTATCGGTTTGCACAGTGGGGATATGAGATACAGCTTCGTTTCCCAGTGGTCAAGCTTCTGGAATATGCCTCCTGCTGGGAAGATCTGGAAACCAGCGCAAATCCCTTTGCCATCGTGGTGATGACCCACCTGAAGAGCATTGAAACGCGGAAGGCCCCGAGGGATCGGCTCGAATGGAAGCTTTCCCTGGTTAAAGGTCTCTATCATAGGGGATACGATCGACAGGATATCATTCGGTTGTTTCATTTCATCGATTGGATGATGACATTGCCCAGGGAACTGGAAATGCAATTTTCCGAAAGTCTTGCACGTACGGAGGAGGGATTGAATATGCCTTATGTCACTTCGATCGAAAGAATCGGCATCGAAAAAGGCCGCCTGATGGGTTTCGAAGAGGGAATCGAAAAAGGCCTGCAGAAGGGTATCGAAAAAGGCCTGGAGAAGGGCATTCAGGAAGGACTTCAGAAGGGCATCCGGGAAGGCCTGCAGAAGGGTATCCGGACAGGTATCGAAAAAGGAGAGCTGAAAAACGCCCGAGAGGCCGTAATCGAAGCGCTGAGAGCGCGATTTAAAAAAGTCCCCGCCCCCCTGACAAGCGCGATACGCAAGATCGATGACAGGAGCGTTTTGAAAACGCTGCTCCGAAAGGCCGTCACCGTCGGTTCCCTGGAGGACTTTCGAGGTTGTTTGCCCTGATGGATCGGATATCCGTCAATTCCACCATGACCCCGAATTCGGCTGCGTGATCGCCGAGAAACGGCATCCAGTGTCTTTACCCGTGGAATAGGTCCGATTCTGTAAGGGCAAGCCGTTGGTCATCCCTTCAGATGGCAGGAATCATGATGAAGGTCTGATATTTCATACAGTCTACTGTAGCAGACACCCCCGCCTTGGAAAATCCGTTCGATTGCAATCGGTTGAGCCAATCACAAAAGTCCTTCTGTGTCATTCCGGCAAAAGCCGAAATTCTATCGTTTTTCGAATAAGTTATGGGCCCCGGCTTTCGCCGGGTTGACGAATACGCCGGTTTTGCAATTGGCTCGGTGATATCGATTTTGGATGAATTCTGTCTGAATTTGCAGACAGATGCGTCCGCCCCGCTATGCCTCTCCTTGAACACTCCTGAACCACATCCTGTTGAGATCATTCGATGTATCGCCGATCTCATCTTCCGGCACGGAATTTGTAAAACGATATCGTATAGCAGTCGAAGGCTGAAAAACCTTTGACTGCCGTGCAAGCCCTGTTTCCGGATTCGCGATTCCTGAACTCCGAACGATTGGATGTTCCCATGATCCATCTGATTCTGTTCATCCCCCCCGATGCGGGCGCAAGCGGTCTTTTGCTTGAAAAGATTCTGCTCGATGGGTTCTTTGGTCTGCAACTCAGGATATGCCGTACATTCCTGGAACTCAGGGAAAACCTACGGCGGACGGTTCCCGATATCCACGATCGGTATATTTACGTGTTGTTTGCCGATACACGCAAGCGGCTGAAGGCGCTGGTGAACCTGATGGAAGCCTTCGACGATATGGAAATCCTGCTCATCCTACCGGATGCCGAGAGCTCCACATTTTCAATTGGCACAAGGCTCCGGCCCCGATTCGTGATTACGAAGGATCAGCGTTTTGAGGAGCTTCAGGCGGTACTTCAAAAAATGAGCGGTGGTTCCGGAATCAGCAAATCCCTCGCCCCTCAGCCTCGGTCCTCATCCCCCCGCAAAGGACTATGCGCATGAACCCGGTGAATCGCATGATTCTTGGCATCCGCAAGCGCCTACCATCCTGCGGTTTGTTATCCGCCACGATACGGGATCGACTGGACCGGGACAATCGGACGCTTCACGAGCTGGCCTCTACCACCGAAGGGGAATTCATCCGGCTTGGCGAACAGTTGCAGGACTTCTATTTCCGCACTCGAAAACTCGCCGAGCTGTCCAAGCAGGTGGCGGGCCAGTTGACCGGGGAATCGTGGCTGCAGTGGATGGCGGAGCTGAACACCATTTTCGGGCGCATCCGGCAGCAGGATGAGGCGGGGACACGAGGCACTGAAGCGCTCGACACCCTCCTGCAGCGATTCGACGTGATCCGGGCGCGGCTGACAAGCTTCGATGGCATCGTTCGAAACCTGCATGTGCTGTGCAACTACATCAAGATCGAAAGCGCCCGGCTTGGCAAGGAGGATACCGGCTTTTTCGCTCTCGGGGATGATGTTCGCACCCTGGCGGACAGCATCACCGAAAAGTCGGGCAATCTGGATCGGCAATCCCGGCACCTCATGGAAACCATCCGAGAAGGCATGGGCCGCATCGCCGCCATTGAATCGGCGCAGGCCGGCCAGTCCCGTTCGATCCTGGCCCAGGCGGACCGGAACCTCAAAGCCATGGCCGATCACAACCGGGCATCCTCCCGGATACTGGAAGAGATTTCCGAAAGCTGGACCCGCATTTCCAAGAGTATCGGGGAGATGGTCGCTTCCATGCAGTTTCACGACATCAGCAGGCAGCGCATCGAACACGTCCGGGATGCCCTTCTCGATATCCGAAACCTTTTCAAGCCCAATGCCAATCCTTCGGAAAACGATCCCGAATCCGGCAACACCACGTCCAAGAAAGGCTGGATCGGCCATCTGCTCAACCGGATTCGGTCGGATGAGCAGGCGTTGCGGCCGGAGTTTCTGCCATCCCCCGAATCCGCCAGGGCCGCTTGTCTCGCCTTCGAGGTACAGACGGTTCAATTGCACGACACGGCAGGCGAAATCACCGGCGCCGTGGAACGGATCATCCACCATCTGCGCCAGGTGGCAACCGAGCTTTCGGCAATGACCGAACAGACCCGAAGCCTCACTGCGGCAGGAACCGAAAAAAACGGCTCCTTTCTGTCGGAGCTCGAAACCCAATTGGCCCAACTGGCCGATGCCATTGCCGGATACGGAGGCATTCAGCGGCAGTGGGCCGCATCTCTGGCTCAGGTAACAACGAGCGTCGGGGAAATGTCCGGCTTCATTCGCCAAATCGAGGCCATCGGGTTCCAGATGAAATTGATCGCTTTGAACGCCGCCATCCATGCGGCGCACATCGGCCAGGAAGGAGCGGCGCTGGGTGTCCTGGCGGATGCCATCCGGCAACTTGCCGACGATACGGCAACCCATATCGAAGCGATCGCATCCGATCTGAAAGCTCTGGTCGACCAGGCGGGGCGTTTCACCCAAGATCGCAATACCGGCGACCCCGATCATTCCGTTGCGCAAATCGAAGATCTTCCAGCCGCCATCCAGGCCATGGCCGGATCACTGAAAGCAATGGACAACACGGTTTCAGGGCTTCTGGCACAGATCGATCAGGATGGAAGCGGCCTGATGCAGGATATCGAAACCGGTGTCTCCGGGATCACGGTTCATGAGCGCATGGGTAAGCTATTGCAGCAGATCGCGGCGGACCTGGAGGCGATGGTCCAGGAAATTCGGGTGGCCTTCCCTGACGTCCAAGGCGTTTTGCCGGAGCAGACCGGCGAGGGGAACGATGGTTCGGATCGCTACACGATGGAGCGGGAGCGGGAAATCCACCGCAGCATTGCCGCTGCTGCAGCAGCAGGAACCATAGCAGGGGCTGCAGCGGCAGCCACCGCCACCATCGAAGAGACAGGCACGCTCCACCCCGGAGCGCTGCAATCGGATCCCGTCCAGCCTGCGTTCGAAGCGCCACCGCAGGCAGACGATGCCGATGAGGTCGATCTTTCGGATATTCTCTTCGACATGGACGGCCCCCCGGAAGACACACCGCCAACGGACGCATCGGTTGCCGATTCGCCTCCTTCCCATGAGGAGCAGATGGCATCGAATGAACAACCGCCGGATATGGATCCGAACATCGAAACGGCTTGCGGGGAAAATGGCGCAGTTCATGAGACAATCAAGGAGGAAGAGGATTTGGGGGACAACGTCGAGCTGTTTTAGCAGTGGGCGAACTGCAGTGGGCAGTAGGCAGTAGGCAGTAGGCAGTAGGCAGGGTGTCACCCTGAGCTTGTCGAAGGGTGACTGCGAGCCGTCATGGTTCGACAGGCTCACCATGACAGTCGGTGAACTGCAGTGGGCGAACTGCAGTGGGCAGTCGGCAGTGGGCAGTCGGCAGTATGGTCTGTCAAACTACCGAAAGCTGGATTTTAAAAGATGGCACTATCCCGGTTGATAAAATGCACCATGGCGACTTTTATCGGAATACGGCTGGTTATATAGGCCATGGTGGCAACATCACTGCCCACTGCCGACTGCCGACTGCCGACTGCCCACTGCCCACTGCCCACTATAAAAGGAGGACACACGATGTCTGCATTTGAAATTCAGGAAGAAGCCGATCACGCGGTGCTGCGCATCCGGGGTGAGGCAACCATCCAGAATGCTTCGGAGGCATTCGAAGCCATGAAAGCATGGATTGCAGCAGCCGACCAGCTTGTCCTCGATTTGCAGGAGGTCACCGAAACGGATGTTTCCTTTCTGCAACTGGTCTGTTCGATGCATCGCACTTGTGTCCGAAAGGGGCGCAGGATGACACTGGCCCCCAAGATTTCCGAATCGTTTACAACAGCAATGGCATCTGCCGGATTTCTCAGGCTGAAGGGCTGTACATTTGCAGGCAGTGCTCCCTGCCTGTGGCAACGGAGGGAAGAGCGATGAGCAAGGTGATCATGACCGTGGACGATTCGGCCAGCATTCGCCAGATGGTCGTCTTTACGTTGCGCGATGCGGGCTATGATGTCGTGGAGGCTGTCGATGGGCAGGATGCACTGACCAAAGCGGCCAGTCAGCCTCCGCATATGGTGATTACGGATCTCAACATGCCCAATCTCGACGGCATCGGACTGATCAAAGCCCTGAGGTCCAATCCGGCCTTCAAATTCATCCCTATCATCATGCTCACCACCGAGTCTCAGGCGGAAAAGAAGCAGGAAGGCAAGGCCGCTGGCGCCACGGGATGGATCGTAAAGCCCTTCAAGCCGGAACAACTGGTAGCGGTGGTTAAAAAGGTGCTCGGATGAACGACAACTACAAACAAGCGTTTCGGGAAGAAGCGAACGAGCTGCTCTCGGAGCTGGAAACGGCCCTGCTGGCGCTCGAACAGAACCCCTCCGATCCGGAGCTTATCGGCCGAGTGTTCCGAGCCATGCACACCATCAAAGGCTCCGGCGCGATGTTCGGGTTCGATACCGTCGCATCCTTCACCCACGATGTGGAAACGGTCTACGATCTCATCCGCAACGGCAAAATGGCGGTCACGCAGGCCATCATCGGGCTTACCCTCAACGCATGCGATGAAATCAAACGATTGATCTGTGAGGAAACCGGTGAACTGCCCCCGGAAACTCTGGCACTGAGCCAAGCCTTCCGACAGTTGATCGAAACCTGTCCCAGTGAACCCCCCAAACCCAGACCCGGCCTGTTCGAGATTCCGGAAGCAGCGCCATCCATCGTTACGACGGGAGGCCCCAGGGAAATCACATACCGCATCCGGTTCAAACCGGCGCATGATCTCTTTTCCACAGGAACCAACCCGATGCTGCTCCTCAACGAGCTGCGGGAATTGGGCAAATGTTCCGTTTTCGCCAACACCGAAGCGATTCCCTTCTTCGAGGAGATGGACCCCGAGAAATGCTACACGTCCTGGGACATCGTGCTGACTACGGATAAGGATATCAATGCCATCCGCGATGTGTTCATTTTCGTCGAGGATCAGTGCGAATTGGCCATTGATGTCATCGACGACGGCAGCATACCGGCTGCCTCTGCCGAGTACAAGAAACTCGGAGAAATACTGGTGGAGCGAGGGGTGCTCGAACCCGCCGAACTGAAGGAAATGCTCGACCGCCAGCCGCGCATCGGCACCCTGCTCATCGATTCCGGCAAGGTATGCGCCGAACACGTCCAGGCCGCCCTCATGGAGCAGGAGCACATCCGCGACATTCGCCAGAAGCGGCAGGCGGCCGAAGTCTGCGGCAGTATTCGGGTTCCGGCCGAAAAGCTCGATGAAATGGTGAACATGGTCGGAGAGCTGGTGACCGTTCAGTCCCGCCTGAATCAATTGTCGAACCGATTGGGCGATTTGACCCTGATCCAGGTGGCCGAGGAATTCGAACGACTGACATCCGGCCTTCGGGAAAGCACGATGAGCATCCGAATGCTGCCTATCGGCACAACCTTCAATCGATTTCAACGGTTGGTGCGCGATCTTTCTCTGGAGCTGGGCAAGGAAATCGTTCTCAAAACCGAAGGTGAAGAAACCGAACTCGACAAGACGGTGATCGAAAAATTGAACGATCCGCTGGTGCATCTCATCCGAAACAGCATCGACCATGGGATCGAGAAGCCGGATGTCCGGCGCGCCAAGGGAAAGCCCGAAGCAGGGACGGTGTTGCTTGCGGCAGAGCACTCCGGAGCAAATGTTCTGATTCGTATCAGCGATGACGGCGCCGGGTTGGATGCCGAGGCCATCCGGGCCAAGGCCATCGAAAAAGGGCTCCTTGCGACTGATGCCTCCCTGAGCGAGTCGGAAATCTATCAGTTGATCTTCCAGCCCGGCTTTTCGACGGCGAAGGTGGTCACCAACGTTTCGGGTCGGGGTGTCGGCATGGATGTGGTGAAAAAAGGCATCGAAAGCCTTCAGGGGACGATCGACATCACATCCGAAAGGGATCGGGGTACCACCATCACGCTCAAACTGCCGCTCACGATGGCCATCATCGACGGTCTTCTGGTGCGCATCGACGACACGCACTACATCATGCCGCTTGCAGCCATCGAAGAGTGCGTGGAACTCACCCGGAAAGATGTGGAGGAAGCCCACGGCAAACATATCGCTTCCATCCGTGGCGAAATCGTACCCTACATCTACCTAAGACAGCTCTTCGAACATGATGGGAATTCGCCTGAAATCGAGCAGATCGTGACCGCCCGGATCGACGGCGGCAGAATCGGTTTCGTGGTGGATCAGGTTATCGGCCAGCATCAAACCGTCATCAAGTCCATCAGCCGCATGTACAAGCACATCGAATATGTTTCCGGCGCGACCATTCTGGGCGATGGCAGTGTTGCGCTCATTCTCGATCTACCGAAACTGGTGCGGCATGCGGAGGGATGCGAGTAGGGAGTCGGCAGTCGGCAGTGCGCAGTCGGCAGTGGGCAGGATGACAGACGTCAGCGAACAACGGTTCAAACGAAATCAAAGCTGAAAACCATGCAGATTCTGTCGATCAAAGGCAAGAACGATGTGTACACATCGAACGTATATCTACTTCTGGGCGACTGGAAACGGATCGAAGACGTCAACACCCTGATCGACGTGGGAAGTGACCCATCGATCATCGAAACGCTGGAAACCACCGCCACTGGAATCGGCAAGAACAAGATCGACCAGGTGATTCTGACCCACGGTCATTCCGATCATACGGCTGCGCTTCCGTGGATCATCGAAGCCTATCGGCCGAAGGTGATGGCTTTTTCCCATTATCTCGACGGTGTGGACCGGGTCCTGAAAAACGGGGATGTGATCCGGGCAGGCGATGCCCTGCTCGAAGTGATCCACACCCCATGCCACACCGAGGATTCGATCTGCCTCTACAACCCGGATACGGGGGCGCTGTTTGTAGGCGACACACCCGTCATCGTTCAGACAACGGATGCCAGTTACGAAAGACGGTTCTATGAAGCCCTGAAATCCATCTGTAACCGAAAGGTCAGCAGTATTTTTTTCGGTCACGGCGAACCGCTCCGGCACCATGTTCGGGAGCGGCTGTTCGAGTCGCTCCGCAACGTTCGGGAATGCCTGCGGGACTGAAGGACAAAGACGAAAACGAGGATTTGACGGATGGCATTTACGTTCTTTTTCCGGGATCTACCGGTCATCGAGAAGGCGGTCGAACACGCCGTGGAATTCGGAATCGGCCGGATGCGCTTCAAGGTATGGGATGCAGGCTGCGCCCTCGGTCAGGAAACCTATACCATCGCCATCGTTCTGGCTGAAAAAATGGGCAAATTCGCCTTCAAGAACCTGCGCCTGCACGCCACCGACTATGACAGCGCCAACCATTTCGGGGAGGTGGTGAAGGAAGCGGTATACCACGTCGACGAGCTCAAGCGAATGCCCGAAGGCATCCTCGACAAATATTTCGAGCCTGCCTCCAAACCGGATCACTACCGGGTTATCCAAAACCTGCGGGACCGTGTTCAGTTCGAATACCACGACCTGCTGAGCTATCAGCCCATCGGCACGGATTTTTGTCTGATCGTCTGCAAGAACGTGCTGCTGCATTTCCAACATGCCGAGCGGGTCGAGGTGATCAAAATGTTTCATAAGGCGCTTCTGCCGGGCGGTTATTTCACCACCGAACATACCCAGAAGCTGCCGGATGAAGTCCGCCACCTTTTTGAGCAGGTGACACCGAACAATCCCCTGTATCGAAAACGATGAAACAGCATGCGGCGAACCTGATTGGAAAGGAGGGTTGGAATGATCAAAACGTTTTGATCGGCCGCTTTCTGCCCGCCTTACGGGTAGAGGGAATTGAAGGCAGTGGTGCGGATAATTTTCGCGAGCCCATCAATCATGATCCATCAACTGATCTACTGACAGGGAGGAAACCATGTTCAAGAACATGAAGCTCGGTACGAAAACGATTTTTGGGTTTATCCTCATTTTGCTCATTGCAGGGGTCATCGGCGGGGTGGGCATTCTGAAGATCAAAACCGTCGACGATGCGGACACCAAGCTTTATGAGCGTGTCGTCGTTCCACTCGGTGAACTGGCCGATATGTCCATCAATTTTCAACGAGTCCGGGTAAACTCGAGGGACATGATATATGCCAAGACACCCGAAAAGAGGGCGCAATATAAGCAGCGGATCGTGGATCTTCGCAGCGAAATTAGTCAAAAAGCGGCATCCTATGAAAAAACCTTGTTTACCGATGAAGGCCGAAAGCTTTTCGAGGATTTCAAGAAGACCCGAGTGGCATATGGTGCGCAGTTGGACAGGATGGTGGCGCTGACCGAACAGGGGAAGATCGATGAAGCCGTCGCCGTTTTGGAAGGTGAGGCAGCTGTCGCTTCCAGAAACGAACAGAATGCTTTGGAAGAGATGATGCGCGCCAAGACCAAACAGGGCAAGCTCATCGCCGACGAAAACACCAAAATCGCCAACGGCGCCATTTATACCATGATCGTGCTGGTTGCCGTGGGGTTGATCGTCGCGCTGGGTTTGGGTTTTCTGATCAGCAGCAACATCAAGAACATCATCCAGAACCTGATGGGCGAGGTCAAAAACCTGGTGGATGCGGCAGTGGCCGGGAAACTGGCCACCCGTGCCGATCCGGAGAAAACCAATTTCGAGTTCCGGGACATCACTGTCGGGATCAACGATACCCTCGATGCCGTCATCGGCCCGTTGAACGTCGCTGCCGAATACATCGACCGGATCAGCAAGGGCGATATTCCGCCGAAGATTACCGACGAATACAAGGGGGATTTCAACGAGATCAAGAATAACCTCAACGGGTGTATCGCAAATCTCAATGCGCTGGTGGCTGATGCCAACATGCTGGTGGAGGCCGCAGTCGCCGGAAAACTGGCCACCCGTGCCGATGCTTCCAAGCACCAGGGCGATTACCGTAAGATCGTCCAGGGCGTCAACGACACCCTCGATGCCGTCATCGGCCCACTGAACGTTGCAGCCGAATACATCGACCGGATCAGCAAGGGGGATATTCCGCCCAAGATCACGGATGAATACAAGGGCGACTTCAACGAGATCAAGAAC
Organism: uncultured Desulfatirhabdium sp.; assembly: GCA_964549995.1. Lineage (GTDB taxonomy): Bacteria > Desulfobacterota > Desulfobacteria > Desulfobacterales > Desulfatirhabdiaceae > Desulfatirhabdium. The sequence goes on from CAZJXF010000010.1 coordinate 16,625, forward strand.
AACCTCAACGGATGTATCACCAACATCAATGCATTGGTCGCAGAAGCCAAAGTATTGGAGGATGCTGCTGTGGCTGGCAGACTTGCCACCCGTGCCGATGCCTCCAAATATCAGGGGGATTATCGTCAGATCATTCAAGGCATCAACAACACCCTCGATGCCGTCATCGGCCCGCTGAATGTTGCAGCCGAATACATCGACCGGATCAGCAAAGGCGATATTCCGCCGAAGATTACGGACAGCTACAATGGCGATTTTAACGAAATCAAAAACAACATCAATCAGTGCATCGATTCGCTGAATGGTCTGATCAACAAGATGAATTACATGTCGAACCAGCATGATCTTGGCGATATCGATGTCAAGATCGACGAAAGCGAATTCCAGGGTGCATATCGGGAGATGGCTGCAGGGGTCAACAAGATGGTCTTTGGCCATATCGCCGTAAAAAAACAGGCGATGGCCTGCGTGAAAGCCTTTGGAGAAGGCAATTTCAATGCGCCGCTCGAACGGTTTCCTGGCAAGAAGGCGTTTATCAATGAAACCATCGAGCAGGTACGTGCAAACTTGAAGGCCCTTGTTGCCGATGCCAACATGCTGGTGGAGGCCGCAATCGCCGGAAGACTGGCCACCCGTGCGGATGCTTCCAAGCACCAGGGCGATTACCGTAAGATCGTCCAGGGCGTCAACGACACCCTCGATGCCGTCATAGGCCCGCTCAACGTTGCAGCCGAATATGTGGACCGGATCAGTAAGGGGGATATCCCGCCGAAGATCACGGACAACTACAACGGCGACTTCAACGAGATTAAGAACAACCTAAATGTCCTGATCGACTCAATGAATGAAATCACTACGGTAGCCGAGCATATCGCGGACGGCAACCTGATGGTGGATATCCGGCAGCGCTCCGAGCACGACCGGCTGATCCAGTCGCTTTCCCGCATGGTGGACAAACTGACCGAAGTGGTGAAAAACGTTCAGAGTGCGGCAGACAATGTGGCTCTCCGAAGCCAGGAAATGAACGCCAGAACCGAGCAGATTTCCCAGGGCGCGACCGAGCAGGCGGCGTCCGCAGAGGAAGTCTCCTCCTCGATGGAGCAGATGACCTCCAACATCATGCAGAATGCGGACAATGCGCAGCAGACGGAAAAAATCGCCGTCAAATGCGCCGAAGACGCCAAGGAAGGCGGAAATGCCGTCGCCGAAACGGTCAATGCCATGAAAGAAATCGCCAACAAGATTTCCATCATCGAGGAAATCGCAAGGCAGACCAACATGCTGGCCCTGAATGCGGCCATCGAGGCGGCCCGGGCGGGCGAGCACGGCAAGGGCTTCGCCGTCGTTGCGGCGGAAGTCCGAAGGCTTGCCGAAAGAAGCCAGACGGCAGCAGGAGAAATCAACCGCCTGTCTGCTTCCAGCGTACAAATTGCCGAACATGCCGGTGAATTGCTCAACAGCATCGTACCGGCCATCCAGAAAACTGCAGACCTGGTGCAGGAAATCACCTCGGCCAGCAACGAACAGAAGGCGGGGGCCGAGCAGATCAACAAGGCTATCCAACAGCTCGATCAGGTCATTCAGCAGAATGCTGCTGCCGCCGAAGAAATGGCTGCGACGGCAACCGAGCTCGATGCCCAGGCGGAAGAACTCCAGCAATCCGCCTCCTATTTCCGGACCGATCAGAGCAGAGCCAAGACCAGCGCCAAGCGAATCGCTGCACCCGTCAAACCTCGGGGCCTTCTGGAGCAGCGGTCGAAAGCCGAAGCCACTCAATTGACTCGAAAGGGAACCGACAAACTTCCAGGCGCACGCATCGTAGCACCCAGCGATGTTCAGAAAGGCTTTGCATTGGACATGCACGACGGACACGGCAAGAAGGAAATACCGGATTCGGAATTCGAAAAATATTGATTTCGAACCCCAACAGGAAGGAGCAAACGCCATGAGTATTTCCGGCATCGCCGAATCGGCACAATACCTGACCTTCAAGCTGGAAGAGGAAGTCTTCGCCGTCGATGTCGCAAACGTTCGGGAAATTCTGGATTTTACCCCGGCTACCAAGGTACCGGGGACGCCCGAATTCATGCGGGGGGTGATCAACGTGCGGGGCAATGTGGTTCCGATCGTGGACATGCGGCTGAAATTCGGGCTATCCAAAACCGAAAAAACCGTGGACACCTGTATCGTGGTGATGGAGATATCTGTCGATGACGACAAGATCGTGCTGGGCGCCCTGGTGGATTCGGTTCAGGAAGTCTTCGAAATGGAGGCGAACCAGATCGAACCGCCGCCAAGGATGGGCACCCGGTGGAAAACCGAGTTCATCAAAGGGATCGGCAAACGGAACGATCAGTTGATCATCATTCTCGACATCGACCGGGTGTTTTCGTCGAACGAGTTGAGCCTGCTGCAGGATTCGGCAGAACGCATTCAATGAATCAATCGGTTTAACCGTAGGGGCGAATGATGATTCGCCCCAATAAATCGGCATCATCACGTAGGGGCGAATGATGATTCGCCCCTACAAAACGACATCATCATATGAATCGCCCATGCAGCCGGGGCTACACCCCGCTGGATGAAAGCATCCAGCGCGAATTTCAAAGGAATATGGCGCTATGACAGCGGCCATACTGCCCACTGCCGACTGCCCACTGCCCACTTTCGTAGGAATCGGCCATGCAACCCGGGTTTCATCCCGCTTCATGAAAGTCGCAGGAGCAAGCTACAAAAAATGGGGGCCATCCGCTTTCTTCTGACTTCTGACTTCTGACTTCTGACTCCTGACTTCTGATATTCGGCTTTCGTAGGAATCCGATGGATCGTCATTTATCGGACAATGATTTCGAACGGCTCAGCCGCTGCATCCACCAGATCTGCGGCATTCATCTGACGCCGAACAAGAAGACGCTCCTGGAAAGTCGGCTGCAAAAACGGATGCGCGTCCTTTGCTTCGAGAGCATTTCGGAGTACTGCGCCTACTTGTTTTCCGAAGAAGGCATGCGCAATGAGATTCGGCATATGATCGAAGCCGTCACGACACACAAGACGGATTTCTTTCGGGAGCCGCACCATTTCGAATATCTTGTGCGTAAAGCCGTTCCGGAACTGATTGCATCCAAAGCGGTGCTCCCAGGACGAGCGCTTCGTGCCTGGAGCGCCGCCTGTTCCACAGGAGAGGAGCCCTATACGCTTGCAATGGTGTTACAGGACATTGCAGAGATTCGGCAACCGTTCGATTTTACGATCCTTGCAACCGACATCTCGACCCATGTTCTGGAGACCGCAACTGCAGCTGTTTACGGATTGGATGCCATCGCACCAATCCCATTGGCCATGCGAAAGAAATACTTGTTGAAAAGCCGGGATCCTGCCCGAAAACTCATCAAAATCGTACCGGAAATCCGAAACCGCATCCGATTCGAACGATACAACCTCATCGATCCCAAACCGCCGACCGACGAGCCGATGCACCTCATTTTTTGTCGCAACGTGTTGATCTATTTCGACTCTCCAACGCAGGAGAAAATTGTCCAAAAATTCTGGAACATGCTGCAGCCCGGAGGGTACCTGTTTCTGGGACATGCCGAAAGCATCAATAGCAGGAATGTTGCTTTCCGGTACGCCGCACCTACCATCTACCGAAAGGAAATTTCACCATGACATCCGGTCAGCCGATTCGTGTGCTCATCGTGGATGATTCCGCCCTGGTACGCCAGACCCTTTCGGACATCGTCTCGAGCGACCCGGACCTTGTCGTGATGGGTACTGCAGCCGACCCCTTCATAGCTGCAGAGCGGATCAAAGCCGAACTGCCCGATGTGATCACCCTCGATGTGGAAATGCCCCGGATGGACGGGATCACTTTTTTGCAAAAGATCATGACCCAGTGCCCGATTCCGGTGGTGATCTGCTCCAGTCTTGCGGAAAAGGGATCCGAAACCGCCATGAAGGCGCTCGAATACGGGGCGGTCGAAATCATCCAGAAGCCGAAGCTCGGCACCAAAACCTTTCTGCAGGAATCGCGCATCCGGATATGTGACGCCATCAAGGCTGCGGCCATGGCCAAGCCCCGACGGCTTCCGACATCGCCCAAGGCCCAGCCCAAGCTGAGTGCGGATGCCGTCATCGAGAAACCGGCTTCCCGGGCCATGATCCAGACGACGGAAAAGGTGATCGTGATCGGCGCATCCACGGGCGGAACGGAAGCGCTTCGGGTGCTGCTCGAGGCCATGCCTCAGGATGCGCCCGGCATGGTGATCGTGCAGCACATGCCCGAGCATTTTACGGCCTCCTTCGCCAAACGACTCGACGAGCTCTGCCGCATTTCGGTCAAGGAAGCTGTAGACGGAGACACGGTGCTGCGTGGCAGGGCGCTGATCGCCCCGGGGAATCTGCATACCCTGCTCAAGCGAAGCGGCGCACGGTATTATGTGGAGGTGCGTCCGGGGCCGCTCGTTTCACGGCATCGGCCGTCGGTAGACGTACTGTTTCGCTCCGCAGCCCGCTATGCCGGAAGAAACGCCGTCGGCGTCATCCTGACGGGAATGGGGGATGACGGTGCAAACGGCATGCTGGAATTGAAGGAAGCAGGCGCATACACCATCGCCCAGGACGAGGCCACCTGTGTAGTGTTCGGCATGCCCCAGGAAGCCATCAAACGGGGCGCCGTTCATCAGGTGCTGCCGCTGGAGGCCATTGCGGCGGAGGTGCTGAGGCGGAGTGGATAGTCGGCAGTTTAACCTTTAGAGGTATGGTTCCATGATCGTCGATGACCAAGTCGCACAACTGAAAAGCAAAATTGCGGAACTCGAGGAACAGATCGCGAAACACCGTCAATATGAACGGATCAATGCCGCTCTGTTTCATATCTCCCATGCCATCAACACGTCATCGAGCATGGATGATCTGTTTGGCACGATTTATCGGGCTTTGAGTCTGATCATCGAGTTGGACAATTTCTTTATCGCCTTATGCGACCCAATCCAAAGAACCATCCATTTTCCGTTTCTGATCGACACGGCGTGCGAAAAACATTCAGCGGTGATATCCATGGATAACCCGGCATCCCTCACGGCAGAAGTTATCCGCCGCCAGGTTCCGATTCTGATGACCCGTTCCGAAATCGAAACGTTTCGCAACAAGCCGGAAGCAGATGAAATCCCCTTCCCGAACGCGGCGGTTTGGCTCGGTGTTCCCCTGTTCAAGCAACAGGAAGTTTTCGGCGTTATCGGTATCCTTTCCTACCGGAATGAGGTGAAATACGATCACCAAGACCTCGATGTGATGGTCTATATCGCCGATCAGGTTGCCTTTGCCATTCAACCCAAACGAATCGTGGAACAGCTTCGGGAAAATGAAGAGCGTCTCCGGCTGATCACGGACAATACGAGCTCTTTCATCGGTGTGGTCGACACGCAAGGCGTTTATGAATATGCCAATGCGGCACATCGGAACCTGGGATACGAGCCGAAGGAGTTGATCGGTCGCCCCGGGTTTTTCATGATCCATCCGGATGATCAGCCAGTCATTTTGGACAACCTGCAAAAAGGCCTTGCCGGAGAGTTCACCAAGACCAGCCTGATCTATCGAGTAATCAACAGGGATGGGGAAATCCGCGATATCGAAGGAACCTTCGATTCCATCCGGGACCCCGACGGAACCCTCCGAAAAATCGTTTTCGTCACCGACGATGTCACGGAACGAAACGCCGCCCAGAAAGCCGTAGCCAAACAGGCCGAACTGCTCGCCACGATCTTGGAGGCAACAGGTGCAGGCACCTGGGAATGGAATATCGAGAGCGGAGAGGTCGTTTTCAACGAACGAACCGCCGAAATCATCGGTTATTCCCTGAATGAGCTGCAGCCGTTTCATATCGACCGGTGGCTGGATTTATGTCACCCGGATGACGCCGATCATGCCAAGAGAATTCTCAAGGAACATTTTTCCGGTGAACACCCCTTTCTCGTCATCGAATGCCGTATGCGTCACAAAGCCGGTCATTGGGTGTGGGTGGAAATCCGTGGCCGGGTGGTCGAACGCAGCGCAGAAGGCAAACCGCTCCGGATGATCGGCACCCATTTCGACGTATCGCAGCGCAAGCAGGCCGAAGCCGAACAGCAGCGGCTCGAAGCGTTGAACTACCAGCTTCAGAAGGCGGAAAGCCTGGGACGTATGGCCGGAGCCATCGCCCACCGGTTCAACAACCAGTTGCATGTCGTGATGGGCAACCTTCAGATGGCCAGAAGCGATGTTCCAGCAGACTCCGAAACCCGTATCATCATTCAGGAGGCATACGACGCTGCAAAACGGGCAGCGGATGTCAGCGGCATGATGCTGACCTACCTGGGGCAGCGGGCCGGAACGAAAGGCCCGGTAGATCTGAACCTCTTGGTTCAGGAAGCCGTTTCGATGCTCGAAGCGATGGCGCCCAGGGGCTTCCGCATTGAAGCCGATCTTCCCGCGCAAAGTCCGACCGTTCAGGCAAATCGGGATCATCTGCAGCAACTGCTGACCAATGTGGTGGTCAACGCCTGGGAGGCTGGTGAAGGTGAGGCGCCCTATCCCATCGGGATTTCTTTGTGTGTGGTCGATGGCAGAAGTATTCCAAAACAAAGACGGTATCCGGTAAACTGGCAACCCGCCGACAAGCCCTATGCCCTCATCGAGGTTCGCGATTCGGGAAAGGGGATTGCCGAAGCGGATTTGAATCGGCTCTTCGATCCATTCTTCACCACCAAAAGTCTTGGCAGGGGAATGGGGCTTGCGGTGGTATCGGGTATTGTTCAGGCACACGACGGCGGGATTGTCATCAACAGCGGCCCGGGCGTAGGCACCGTATTCGATATCTTTTTACCGATCGTTGATCGAGCCTGATTGGCAGTGGGCAGTAGGCAGGGTGTCACCCTGAGCTTGTCGAAGGGTGACTGCACGCTGTCATGGTTCGACAGGCTCACCATGACAATCGGCAGAGGGCAGTGGGCAGTAGGCAGTCCGCGGTCGGCAGTGGGCAGTGGGCAGTCGGCAGGGTGTCACCCTGAGCCTGTCGAAGGGTGACTGCAAGCCGTCATGGTTCGACAGGCTCACCATGACAATCGGCAGAGGGCAGTGGGCAGTAGGCAGTCCGCGGTCGGCAGTGGGCAGTGGGCAGTCGGCAGGGTGTCACCCTGAGCCTGTCGAAGGGTGACTGCAAGCCGTCATGGTTCGACAGGCTCACCATGACAGCCGGTGGTGGGCAGTAGGGGCGGCCCTTGTGGCCGCCCAGCGGGCTTTCGGAGAGAACGAGCAAGACGATAGATAAGGTTCTGTATTTTGGTAACCAGGGGTGGACGATGGAAAAACGAATTCTTCTGGTAGATGACGAGCTACCGATTCTAAACATGATGACCCGGGCGTTCACGCGGGCAGGGTATGATGTGACGACTGCGGAGAGTGCCGAACAGGCCATTGAATTGATCAAATCCTACAAGTACATGGTCTTTTTCCTGGACCTCAATCTCCCCGGCATGAACGGCATCGACCTGTGCCGAATGATCCGCAGGGACAACCCGCTGACCATCGTGTTTGCGGTGACGGGATATGCCAATACCTTCGAAGTGTTCGAATGCCGTCAGGCCGGTTTTGAAGATTATTTCACCAAACCGGTGGACATCCAGCAATTGATCGATGCGGCGGAAAAGGCGTTCGACAAGCTGGCGAGGTGGAAGCGGGAGAAATGAACAGTCGGCGAACTGCAGTGGGCAGTAGGCCGACTGCCCACTGTCATGGTGAGCCTGTCGAACCATGACGGCTTGCAGTCACCCTTCGACAAGCTCAGGGTGACACGCTGCCCACTGCCCACTGCCCACTGCCCACTGTAGTTCGCCCACTGCCCTTATGGAGGAACGATGGAAATCTACCTCGAACTGGTTCTCAATTTGTCGCTTCTGGTGTCGCTGAGTCTCGTCAGCGGCTTCATCGAAAAACGATGGCCGCAGCGAACGCAGGCAGGCACCTGGTTGCAGAGGTTGCTGTTCGGCGCCGTATCGGTCGTTGGCATGCTCAAGCCGCTTGTCATCGGGCCCGGCCTGTTTTTTGACGGCCGAACCGTCATGGTCAGCCTCTGTTCCCTGTTCTTCGGTTATCAGGCGGCCATCATCGCCATGGTTCAGCCCATCGTCTGCCGGATCATCATCGGTGGTCCCGGCGCGTATATTGGCGTGGGAACCGTATTGAGCTCGGTTGCTATCGGCCTGATTGCCCGGAAAGCAGTCCCGCTTCAAACAGACCCGCCCTCCGTTGGGCATCTTTATGTTTTCGGTCTGGTGGTGCACATCACAATGCTGGCCTTGATGTTGGCTCTTCCTGCCGGGGTAGGCATCCTTGTCCTCCAGCGCATCGGCCTTCCGGTACTGCTGGCCTATCCGATCGCCACCGTTCTGGCCGGAAAAGTCCTCTCCGATCAGTTGCGCGCCATCCAGCGCGAACGAAGGCTCCGACAAACGAAGCAACAGCTCGACATCACCTTGCATTCCATTGCGGATGGCATCATTGCCGTGGATACCGAAAGCCGGGTGGAGATGATGAACCCGGCTGCAGAAGTCCTGACGGGCTGGAGCCGGGACGAGGCCGTCGGCAAACCGATGGCGGACGTCTTTCGAATCCTTCACACCGAAACCCGTGAACCCGTCGAAAATCCAGTCGATATCGTCCTTCAAAAAGGCACGGTCGTCGGCCTCGGCAACCACACCTCCCTGATCGCAAAAGACGGCACCGAACGCAACATCGCAGACAGTGCGGCTCCCATTCGGAACGAGGAAGGCAGGGTCGAAGGGGTCGTTCTCGTTTTCAGGGACGTGACCGAGGAATACCGGCTGCAACAGGAACTGGTTCGAAGCGAGGAAAATTATCGCCGGATTTTCGAAGACCATGCGGCCGTCAAACTGATCATCGATCCGAAAGACGGCCGGATCGTCAACGCCAACCATGCGGCTGCAGCGTTTTACGGCTGGTCCATCGACGAGCTGAAGCGGATGCGCATTCAGGACATCAACACCTCATCTCCTTCCGAAATCCAGGCGGAGATGGAAAGATCAAGGGGAAGCCACCGGATATACTTCGAATTCAAGCACCGGCTGGCCGACGGATCGATCCGGGATGTAGCCGTCTACAGCAGCAGCATCCTGATGAAGGAAGGCGAAATGCTTCATTCCATCTTGCACGACATCACCGATCGAAAACGTCTGGAGGAAGAGCAGAAGACCGATCAGCAGCGCATTCGCGCGATCTTAAACGCGGCGGCCGACCCCATTGTCGTCTATGACACCGAAGGCTGTCCGGTCTTCATTAACCCAGCCTTCTCCCGAGTGTTCGGATGGACGCTCGAGGAGCTTGCCGGAAGTCGGATTCCCTATGTTCCCGAAGACCAGCAGGAGGCCACAAGTCAGAAAATCCGGGAAATGATCGAGACGGGTATCGAAGTCAACATGGAAACCCGTCGTCTCACCAAAAAGGGAGAAGAACTGAATGTACTGGTCAGCGCCGCTCCGATGCGAACCGCCCAGGGAAAGACGCTCGGTTTTGTCGCTTGTCTTACAGACATCACCCGCATCAAACAAATGGAAAAGGAAATTCGTGAAGCCCAAAAAATGGAGGCCATCGGCGCACTTGCAGCCGGTATCGCTCACGACTTCAACAACATCCTCTTTCCGATTTCGGGACTGGCGCAAATGTCGCTCTGGGATGCGCCCCAGGGGTCGGCCCTCCAACAGAACCTCGAAAAAATCTACGATGCCACCCGTAGAGCGGCCGACCTCGTCCAGCAGATCCTGAGCTTCAGCAGAAAATCCGACATTCAACGCTCGCCGGTCATCCTGCAACCGGTTGTCAAGGAAGTGTTCAAGCTCACGCGATCTTCGATTCCAGCCGACATCGCAATGACGCTCGAACTTGCCCCGGAAACGATCCGCGTCATGGGGGATGCCACCCAGATTCACCAGATTCTCATGAATCTGATCACCAACGCCTTTCATGCCGTTGAAACCGATCAAGGCAGCATCCACATCTCACTTGCCGAGACGACCCTCGAAAGCGAACGGGTACTCAACAGCGGCACTCTTCCGGCAGGTCGATATGCACTGATTACGGTCTCGGATACGGGTCAAGGCATCGACGGCGCCATCATCGACAAGATCTTTGAGCCGTATTTCACCACCAAACCCAAGGGTAAGGGGACGGGTCTCGGGCTTGCCGTCGTTCGCGGCATCGTAACGGAGTTGGGCGGGTGGATCGATTGTACCAGCCAAGTCGGATCGGGAACAACCTTCCGCATCTTTTTGCCCCTGCTGGAAAAGCGGAAAGAAACCGTTGCCGTCCAATCAGCTGTCGTCGGTGTTCCGACAGGCACCGAGCGAATTCTGTTGGTGGACGATGAAAAACCCATCATCGACATGGAACGACGCATGTTCGAGCGGCTCGGGTACAAGGTCACCACCTTTACCAGCAGCGAAGAGGCTCTTCGCCGTTTCGAGGAGAACCCAAACGACTTTGATGTGGTTCTTACCGACATGTCCATGCCCAAACCGACCGGCATCCAGATGGCACAGCGAATGCTGGCCCTTCGGCCCGACATCCCCATCATCCTGTGCACGGGATACAGCGACATGATCGATATTGATGAGATCAAAGCCTTCGGCATCCGAGAGGTTGCTCCGAAGCCGCTGGACGTGGAAAAGCTGGCCGTGATGATTCGAAATTTCTTTGGAACCGACCGATCCATTGGATCCGATCGATCGACCGGATCCTGAAAGGAATATGACGATGACAACGGACACACCTCACCTCGACGGTTCAAAGCCATCTTATTACGTCGGTATCGGCGCATCGGCCGGAGGGCTCGAGGCCATCGAAGCCTTTTTCACGCATATGCCCTCGACCAGCGGGATGGCCTTCATCGTGATCCAGCATTTGTCGCCCGACTACAAAAGCCTGATGGTAGAGCTGCTTTCGAAGAAAACCGAAATGCCTGTCCACCGGGCCGAAGACGGTATGCTGGTGAAAGCCGACCACATCTACCTGATTCCGCCCAAGAAGAACCTCAGCATCTTCCATGGGAAACTGGTGTTGAAGGACCAGGAACCCAGTCGGAGCACCGTCAACTTGCCGATCGACATTTTTCTGCGTTCTTTGGCGGAAGATCAGGCCGAACGAGCCATTGCCGTGATTTTGTCCGGAACGGGAAGCGACGGCACCCGGGGAGTTCGGGCCATCAAGGAAAACGGCGGTATGGTGATGGTTCAGTCACCGGAAACCGCCCGGTTCGATGGCATGCCGCGGGCCGCCATTTCCACGGGTATAGCCGATTTCATTCTTCCGCCTGAAGCCATGCCGCCCCAGCTCATGGCCTTCATCGAACATCCTTATGGGTTCAGTGCCAAACGATCCGAAACGATCCTCAGCGACGAGGACGGTTTGAACCGCATCTTTGCCGAGCTGCGGGAAAAGACCCAGGTGGATTTCACCTATTACAAGCCGAGTACCATCACCCGACGGATCGAACGGCGGATGACGGTCAACCAGATCGACGATCTCCAGGAATACGTCTCCTATCTCTACGACCACCCAGGAGAGGTCATGACGCTATACCGGGAGCTTTTGATCGGAGTGACAAGCTTTTTCCGCGACCCGGAAGCCATGAACGAGCTTGCGGAGCACTATCTTCCCAAAATTCTCCGCAACCGACCCGAGTCGGAGATCCGCTTTTGGGTGGCCGGATGCTCCACGGGAGAGGAAGCATACACCATCGCCATTCTGGCCCGAGAGGTGATGGAACGGGAAAAGATCAGCCGGGACATCAAGATTTTTGCAACCGACATCGACCGAAACGCCATCATATCCGCCGGTAACGGCGTGTATCCCGAAAGCATTGCAGCAGACCTCACCCCGAAGCTGCTCGGTAAGTATTTTTACCGGAAGGGCGAAGACTACCAGATCGCCCGTAACATCCGTGAAATGGTGGTGTTTGCCCAACACAACCTGGTGAAGGATCCGCCCTTCACCAACATCGAGCTGATCAGCTGTCGCAACCTGCTCATTTATCTTCAGCCGGTGCTGCAGAAACGGGCTCTTGAGATGTTCCATTTTTCCCTCAACCCGGATGGCATTCTCTTTCTGGGGACGAGCGAAACCGTCGGTGACATGATCGATTGTTTCGAACCGCTGAACACCCGTTGGAAAATTTATCGTTCCAGGGGCAAGGGAAGAGGGCTTCCGATCGATCTCGGCCCCGGCCGCATCGGCGCGACAGGTCCTGCGCAACCCCGCATTTACCTGAATCGGGAACGCAGGCGGGTCACCGATCCGGAGGAAATCGGCATCCTGCGACGGTTTCTCGATCTGGTGGCCATGCACTTCATTCCGCTGGCGCTGATCGTCAACGAGACATTGCAGATCGTTCACATCGTGGGCAACACCGAGGGATACTTGATCGTTCCCTCCGGAAAGGTGGATTTCGACATACCCCGCATGGCGGTCAAGGATATCGCCATTCCACTATCAACCGGCATCCAGAAAGTGTTTCGAACCCGAGAGCCCATCGTCTATTCGAACATCCGGATAAAGCACAGGGACGGAATTCGCAATGTCACCATGCGTATTCTCCCGATGCCGCTGCATAAGGGCCAGCAACCGATGGTTGCCGTGTTTTTCACGGAAAGCCCCGAGAAATTCGCAGAAGTCGAATCCATTGCGGCAACCTACGATATCGGAGAGGAAGCCCGCCAGCGGATACAGGATTTGGAGCAGGAGCTGCAGATCGCCCGAGAAAACCTGCAGGCCACCATCGAAGAGCTGGAAACCTCCAACGAGGAACTGCAGGCGACCAACGAAGAGCTTCTGGCCAGCAACGAAGAACTGCAAAGCACCAACGAGGAACTTCAGTCGACAAACGAAGAACTCTATACGGTCAATGCCGAATACCAAAACAAGATTCTGGAGCTGACCGAATTGCAGAACGATGTGGACAATCTGCTCAGCAGCTCCCGGATCGGCACCTTGTTGCTCGACGAAAATCTCGATATCCGCAAATACTCGCCGGAAATCAGTCGGGTATTTCATATCCTGGAAAAGGACATCGGCAGAAACATCAGCCATCTGACCCATCGCATCGTCGATTTCGATCCGGTGAAGGTTGCAGGAGAGGTTCAACGCACGGGCAACTTTCTCGAAATGGAAGTCCGATCACAGGATGGCTTCTGGTATCTGGTCCGTATCCTGCCCTATCACATCGGGGTGGATCAATTCTCCGGTATCGTGATGACATTCGTGGATATCTCGGAGCGCAAGACAACCGAAAAAGCGCTTCAAGAAAGCCAGGCCAAATACAGAAAGCTGTTCGAGACCATGGCCCAGGGGGTGGTCTATCAGGACGGGGACGGCCGAATCATCGATGCCAACCCGGCCGCAGAACGCATCCTCGGCCTCACGATCGATCAGATGAAAGGACGGACATCGATGGATCCGCGATGGCAAGCCATCCGGGAAGACGGCACCCCTCTGCCCGGTCAGGATCATCCGGCCATGGTAGCGCTTCGCACCGGAAAACCGGTGTTGGGATTCATCATGGGGGTGTATTCCCCCAGATTCGACGGCCGCCGCTGGATCTTAGTGAATGCGACACCGGAATTCCGAGCGGATGAATCGAAACCCTATCAGGTATATGCGACGTTCGAGGATGTGACGGATCGTTTGAGACGATCGGACGAATTGAACGCATCAACAAAGGAGATACACGACAGATGACCGATGTACGCAACACCCTCGAGCAATTGCGGGAGAAGGCCGAGGCACGGATTGACGATCGCATTCAAGCTTCTGAAAACATATCGCGGGAAGATATCGCCAAGGCCCTTCACGAACTGCAGGTACACCAGATCGAATTGGAACTCCAGAACGAGGAGCTGCGAAAAGCCCAGGAGTCTCTGGCCATTTCACGCGATCGCTTTGCCCTGCTCTTCCACCAGGCCCCTGTCGGTTACCTCGTACTCAACGCGAACGGCATCATTCTCGACGCCAACGAGACTTTTTGCCGTATGGTCGGAATGGAAGCCGACAAGGTCGTCTCTCGCGGGCTAAGCGATTTCCTGCTCGAGAATGACAGAAGGGCTTTTCTGGCGCGATACCGCTCGTTCTACAACAGTCCGGCCGGCAAATACATGGAGTTCAGCCTGCGCACCGAAAGCCAGGACCAGATTTGGGTCCGCATGAGCGGCGCCAAGCTGAAGCCCGTGCACAGCGGTCAGTCGGAGGAGTCTGGGAATTCGGATATTCTGGTCACACTGATCGACATCACCGATCGCGTCCAGGCCCAGAGGGCGCTGGATTCGCAACTGGTTCAACTCGATGCGATCCTCGATATCCTGCAGCATCCCTTCACCGATATTCAGGCGTTTCAGCAGTTCGTCCTCCAAAAGGCGGCTCAGCTGACAACGAGCCGCTACGGCATCCTGATGCACCGCTGGGGCAAAGAAGGGTTTCTGACCACCGTCTGGCCACAGCAGGCGATAGATGAATGCCCGATGAACGTCCCCCTGATGCACATCGCCTCAAATCCGGAAGGATTCTTTGCCGAGCTAATCAACCGCAAGGAGCCGCTGGTGCTGAACGACCTCACCCCGCTTCTCGGAAAACGCATCCGCTTTCCGCAGGGTCATCTCTCCATTTCCCGGATGCTCTGTCATCCGGTTCTGATCAGTGGCGAGCTGGTGGCTGTGGTTGCCCTGGCCGAAAAGCCGATGGATTATACGCATGCCGATGTCCGCAGGTCAGTCTGATCATGGAGAATGCCTGGAAAGTGGTGGATCGGGAAACGGCTCTGATCCAACTGCAACAACAGGAAGAGCAGTACCGCACCCTGACCGAAAACAGCCAGGATGCCATCATGCGATTCGACAAGAACTGCCGGCATATTTTTGTCAATTCGGCCGCCCTCCGGATCACCCATTTGCAGCGGGAAGACTTTCTCGGGAAAACCCACCGGGAAATGGGGTTTCCGTCGGATCTGTGCGATCTGTGGGAATCCACCATCCAGGCGGTGTTTACCGAAAAGCGGATGCAGGAAAGGGAATTCAGTTGGGATGGGCCGGACGGTCGGATCGTGTTCGACTGGCGGCTCTTTCCGGAAATGGATGAGAAGGGAAACGTCCACAGCGTGCTCAGTGTGGCGCGGGATATCACGAAATGGCGAAAGGCCGAGGCCGGAAGCGATCGAATGCGGCTTCAGCTCATCCAGCAGCAGAAGATGGAATCGGTGGGCAGGCTGGCGGGAGGCATCGCCCACGATTTCAACAACAAGCTGCAGGCCATCCTCGGATATACCGACATGGCCATTCAGGACGCTGGCGACAACAGTCAGCTTGTCGCCGACTTACAGTCCATCCGCAACGTATCCCTGAACCTGGCCGATCTCGTCCGGCAACTGCTCGCATATGCCAGCAAGCAGATGGTCTGCCCCCGCATTCTCGATCTGAACGAAACCATCTCCGGTATGACGGCCATGCTGCGCCGTCTGATCGGAGAGCACATCCGCCTCGAATGGGCCCCGACGCCCGAGCTGTGGCGGGTCAAGATCGATCCCGGCCAAGTCGATCAGATGCTCATGCAACTGTGCATCAATGCCCGGGATGCCATCCGCGACAGTGGCACCATCACGATCCGAGTGGCGAACGTCACCCTCTCTCCGAACGACTGTGAAGGACATATCGACTGGGAACCCGGCGAGTATGTGATGATCTCCGTTTCCGACACGGGCGAAGGGATCGATCCGGTGATACTGGAGCACATCTTCGAACCTTTTTTTACGAGCAAGGATATCGACAAGGGAAAAGGGCTCGGACTTGCCGTGATTTACGGCATTGCAAGGCAAAACGGTGGGTTCGTGGAAGTGGAAAGCAGGTTGCATCAGGGAACCACCTTCTCTATTTTCCTTCCTCGATGCACGGAAAGCGATCGGGCGGCGACACCCACCGAGGTATGCCAATGCTCGAAAGCCACCATCCTGCTGGTGGAGGATGACCCCGACATCCTCGACATCGGTCGCAAAATTCTGGAACGAATGGGATTTTCCGCTCTTGTCGCACAAGACCCACAGGACGCCGTGGCCCGAGCCGAATCCATCCTACCCGGACGTATCGATCTGTTGATCACCGATGTCATCATGCCGGAAATGAATGGAAAGATGCTGAGCGATCTGCTCGCTCAAAAATTTCCTGAGATGCGGACGATCTTCATGTCCGGTTACACGGCAGACATTCTGGGCATCCAGGGAATCACGGAAGAACGGGTGCTGTTTCTCCAGAAACCCTTTACGGTCAGTGCCTTTATGAAACAAGTCATTGAGGCCCTGAAGACAAAAGACGAATCGACGTCAGAAGAGGTACCGCATTCATGAGCTCATCCACCCTGAACCGATCGGCACGGCTGACAGCCTGTTGGATCGTCATCGTGTTTTCCGCAGCTGTCGTTTTCATGGGATTCCATCTCTACCGCAGCAATGTTCGGCTGCTTTATGACCATCATGCACACAACCTGAAATCCATCGCCTCCATGAAAGCGCAGCTCATTTCGAACTGGCGCAAGGAGCGCCTCGATGACGCTCGAATGAATTCCACCGGAATTCTTCGGCTATTGGTGAACGACATGCTCGCATGGGGTTCGACCGATGCACAGCAACAATCGATGGTGCTCGACCGGATGCGTTTTTTTGTCGAACACGAGCACTTGAAAAACATGATGCTCACCGATCCGCAGGGAAGGCTGCTTCTGGCGGTGAATCCCGACATGAAAACCCTTCCCGAGGATGTGCTTCCGCTCGTCCACAAAGTCATCGAAACCAACGACATCGTCTTCGATGAAATCAACCTGTGCTCCGTCGGAAAGACCCTTCATATCGACGTGGCAGGACCCATTCGAAACGAGTCTGGAGAGCCCATCGCCGTTCTGGTGTTGCGATCGGATCCGAACGATTGGCTTTATCCGATGCTGGCCCAGTGGCCTGGACATGGAGACAGCGGGGAAACCCTTCTGTTCTGGATCGAGGACGGACAATTCAGCTTTCTATGCCATCTCAAATTTCGCGGTGATGCACCGCTCACTTACAGAAAACCGATCGGAGAAAGCGAGCTCGTCCAGAGCTATGTTCAGGCAGGAAGACCGGACGTTTACGAAGGAAAGGATTACCGGAATATCCCCGTTCTGGCGGATATCCGGCCCATCGAAGGCTCTTCCTGGATGCTGATCACCAAGATCGATCGGAATGAAATCGAGGCGGAAACGGTATCCAGGGGAAGGGGCATCGCGCTGGTCTGCCTGGGCATCATCGTGTTGGCTGCAGTTCTGGCTGCTCTGACGGTTCATCGCTTGGAGCGGCGGGAACTCGAATCCCATCTTCGAGAAGAGCGTCTTCGGCGCAAAGCCAACGAAGAAATCCGTGCGGCGTTTTACGGCATCGGAGACGGCGTCATCATGACCGACACCGAAGGCAAGGTGGTCCGTATGAACCCGGTTGCCGAAACACTGACGGGCTGGACGGAAGTTGAGGCTCTCGGAAAGCCCCTGACCGAAATCTTTCACATCGTCAACGAGCAAACCCGCCTTGAAGTGCCCAATCCGGTCGCCGAAGTGTTGGCCAAGGGAATCGTCGTCGGGCTGGCCAACCACACCCTGCTCATCGCGCGGGACGGAACCGAGCGGCCCATTGCCGACAGCGGCGCCCCGATCCGCGACGAGGACGGAGGCATCACCGGTGTCGTACTCGTGTTCCGGGACCAGACGGCGGAACGGGCCCATTTGAACACTTTGCAACAGAACGAGTCCCGTCTTCGAGCGATTTTCGATGCCGTAGCCGATCCGGTGGTGGTCTATGATGTGGAGGCAAGACCCCAATTCATCAATCCGGCGTTTACGAAGTTGTTCGGCTGGAGGTTTGAGGAAATCGTTGAATCGCCACCCCCCTGGATTCCCAAAGAATATCGAGAGGCTTTCCAGGAAAAACGCTTGGAAATGTTTGACAAGCGCTCAGCATTGCGATTCCAGACTCAGCGGATCACCCGAGACGGAAAGATACTGGATATCGTGGCAAGCTACGCCCCATTCTTCGATACCGACGGAAAACCGCTCGGCTTTGTCGCCTCGCTCACAGACATCACCCGGATCAAGGAAATGGAGCGGGAAATCCAGCAGGCCCAGAAGATGGAGGCCATTGGTGCGCTGGCAGCCGGCATTGCACACGACTTCAACAACATTCTGTTCCCCATTTCGGGTCTGGCCCAGATTTCGCTTTGGGATGCCCCTCAGGGTTCGGCCTTACGACAAAACCTCGAGAAAATTTACGATGCCACCCGGCGGGCGGCCGATCTGGTGCAGCAGATCCTTACGTTCAGCCGTCGGGCCGAGATCAAAAAAACGCCGGTCATCCTTCAGCCTATCGTCAAGGAAATTTTCAAACTCACCCGATCCACGATTCCGGCCAACATCGAGATGGAACTCGACGTGGAACCCACAACCCTTCGGGTCATGGGGGATGCGACGCAATTGCACCAGGTGTTGATGAATCTCATCACCAACGCCTACCATGCGGTCGAAAAGAACGGGGGAGGCATCCGTGTGGAGCTGATGGAAGCCAGGCTCGAAAAGGACCGCTCCATCGACGGCCCCAACCTTCCTCCAGGCCGCTATGCCCTGATTCGGGTATCCGATACGGGTGCAGGAATCGATCCGGCGATCCTCGACAAGATTTTCGAACCCTATTTCACCACCAAGCCTCAGGGGAAGGGAACCGGGCTGGGCCTTGCCGTGGTGCACGGCATCGTGACCGAGCTGGGCGGAGACATCCGCTGCGAAAGCTGGTTGGGTAACGGTACGACCTTCCACGTGTATCTGCCCCTTTTGCTCGATTCACAGGATCATGCGACCACTCCGGCGGATCCACAAATAAACATTCCGGGCGGAACCGAGCGTATCCTGCTCGTAGACGACGAAAAACCGATCATCGATATGGAAAGCCGGGTTCTCGAGCGATTGGGCTATAAAGTGGATGCCTTCACCTCCAGTCCGGAAGCCCTAAGACGGTTCGAGGCCGATCCCAACGCCTACGATCTTGTCATTACAGACATGTCCATGCCGAAGGTGACCGAAGAAGTGCTTGCAAGACGAATACTGGCCATCCGTCCGGATATCCCGGTTCTGCTGTGCACGGGATACACCGAGCTCATCCGCGAGGAGCGCGCCCGGGCGATGGGCATTTTTGCCGTTCTTCCGAAACCACTGGCCGTGGAGATTTTGGCTAGGACGATACGTCGGGCCGTGGAGGGCAAACAGCAAACATGAACGATGAAGTGAACATCACTCAATTGAAGAAGCGGGAAAGGCAGTACCGGCTGCTGTTTCAGAACATGACGATGGGTTTTGCACTGCACGAAATCCTTCTGGATGCCGACGGGAACCCATCGGATTACCGATTTCTGGAAATCAATCCGGCATTTGAGAAACAAACCGGCTTGCGTGCCGCCGATATCATCGGGAAAACCGTCCTTGAAGTGCTGCCCGAGACGGAGCGCTACTGGATCGAGACCTACGGTCGGGTCGCCCTGACGGGCGAATCCATTCAATTCGAACAATACAGCAGAGCTCTGGGGAAACATTACAATGTGACGGCTTATTCTCCCGAGCCCGGCCAATTCGCCTGCCTGTTTTTGGATATCACGGAGTCCGTTGAACTCAAGAAACGTCTGTTGCAGGCGCAGAAAATGGAAATCATCGGCGCGCTGGCCGGCGGCATTGCGCACGACTTCAACAACATTCTCTTCCCGATTTCGGGTCTGGCTCAGATGTTGCTTTGGGATACACCCAAGGGAACCCCACAGGCCGAAAACCTCGAGAAAATCTACACGGCAGCGCGAAGGGCCGCCGAGCTGGTCAAGCAGATTCTGACCTTCAGCCAACAGACGGAGACGGTCAAGATGCCGATCCTGTTGCAACCCGTGATCAAGGAAGTATTCAAACTGACCCGCTCGACCATTCCCCAACATATCGGCATGAGCCTGGAAGTGCCTCAACGGATGCTTCGAATCCTCGGAGATTCGACCCGCATTCATCAGGTTCTGATGAATTTGATCACCAACGCCTACCATGCCATCGGAGACAAAGAAGGCTTCATCGACATCACCCTGGAAGAAATCGATCCGGAGAACGAACAGATCGATTCAACGATCCAATTGTCGGCAAGGCGCTATGCCCGTATCCGGGTGGCGGACACCGGAAGCGGAATTGACACGACAATCCGCGACAAAATCTTTGACCCATATTTCACTACGAAACCTCAGGGAAAAGGAACAGGGCTGGGGCTTGCCGTCGTCAAGGCAATCGTCGAGGAATTGGAAGGCAGCGTTCTCCTCGATAGTGAGGTTGGCAAGGGAACGCGATTCGACATTTTCCTGCCGTTGTACGAAGCCAACGAGGAATCTGTCAAACCGCCGACCAGTCAAGCCCTGCAGAAAGGATCCGAAACCATTCTTCTCGTGGACGACGAGCAGCCCATCATCGATATGGAAAAGCGCATGCTCGAGCGGCTTGGATATCATGTGGTCGCATTTACCGACAGCCAGGAAGCCCTCGATGTGTTCCGAGCCGATCCGAAGCGCTTCGACCTGGTGATCAGCGATATGTCCATGCCGAAAATGAGCGGTGAAAGCATGCTGATGCGGATGCTGAGCATCCGAAACGATTTGCCGACCATTCTGTGCACGGGATACGAGAAGCTGATCGACAAAAGTCTTGCTGAAGCGATCGGGATTCGGTCCATTTTGTTTAAACCGTTGGATGCGGAAGACCTCTCAAAAAGCATTCGACTCGTTCTTGAAAACCGCATCGAACCGAAAAGAACCTGATACCGAAACGTAAACTCGCAAAACACTTGCTTTCGCCATAAGGTTCGGCTATGGACAAAGTCGGCAGGGGGGACTGACGCTCGTCGGCTGCACGGACGTTCGTCATCGTTTCGACGGACAGCGATAACGGATTCGCCAAACACCACCCGCCCTCCTGCTGGAAGCCCCGCAGTGGAAGAAAATCGGTAAGAGGCAACTTTCTGGGAGCCCATCAAATGTGACGACTTTTTGCGAGTCCATCAAATGTGATCGTTATTCCGGACAATCTCGGCACCAACGGGCCACACTGCCCACTGCCGACTGCCCACTGCCCACTGCCGTTTTCAGGAAAAGCCCCCTATGGAAAAGGTGCTGATCATCGACGACAACGAGCTGGTTTGCCAGACCTTGTCACAGCTGGTCAAGCGAATGGGCATGGAGGCATCCTGGGAAACCACGCTCCGCAATGGATTGGAAAATGCCCGATGCCATGACTACGATGTCGTGTTCTTGGATATCCGGCTTCCGGATGGCAGCGGTCTGGACATTCTTCCGGAATTGCGCCGAACGGAAATGCCTCCTGAAATCATCATCATTACGGGTTTCAGCGATGCCAACGGTGCGGAAATCGCCATTCAGAACGGCGCATGGGATTACATCGAAAAAAACACGTCGCTGCAAGACATCCAACTATCACTCAGTCGGGCCATACAGTATCGAAAGCAGAAGAAGGAAAAATCCCTCCGAATCGCCCTGCAGCGCGACGCCATCATCGGTCGGAGTGCATCCATCGCCGTTAGCCTCGACAAAGCCGCCCAGGCAGCCAGCTGCGACAGCCCGGTGCTCATATCCGGCGAAACCGGCACCGGAAAGGAGCTTTTCGCACGAGTCATCCATGAAAACAGCCGACAGGCGGCTGGCAACTTCGTCGTGGTGGATTGCTCGGCCCTGCCCGAGCACCTGGTCGAAAGCATTCTCTTTGGCCACCGCAAGGGTGCCTTCACCGACGCACACACCAACCGGGACGGCCTGATCCTGCAGGCCCATGAAGGTACGCTTTTCTTGGATGAAATCGGAGAGCTGCCCCTCGGCATCCAAAAGAATTTCCTGCGGGTACTTCAAGAAAAGCGGTTTCGTCCGCTCGGCAGCCAAGAGGAGCAGTGCAGTAATTTTCGCCTGATCAGCGCCACCAACCGAGACATTGAAGCAATGGTGCATCAGGGCCTTTTCCGGCAAGATCTCTATTACCGCATCTGCGCCCTGCATATCCCGCTTCCTCCGTTGCGGGACCGCTTGGAAGACATCCCGGCCCTCACGCACCACCGCATCGAACGAGCAGCCGTCCGGATGCAACTACCTGCGCCACCCGGAACCGCCCCGGATTTCGTCGAAGCCTTGATGTGCCATCAATGGCCGGGCAATGTACGGGAACTCTTTCATGTCATCGATTCGGTGCTGTCGGCAGCGGCCGGAGAGCCGGTTCTGTTTTCGAGCCACCTGCCTGCTGCCATTCGCACCCGTGCCATCAAGCACAAGCTGATGATCTCCCGCTCGAGTTCCGCCACACAGACGGCAGGCAGACTTATACAAACTGTTCCACCTCAGTCCGACGTCCCGCCTCCTGCACAGGAGATCGAGCTCACCACCTTCAAGGAATTCATCGACGCAGCCAAATCCCGGTATCTCGACGCATTGCTGGAAAGAACGGAAGGGAACGTTTCTGCAGCATGCAGGCTTTCCGGCCTCTCGAGGGCCTATCTCTATCAATTGATACAGAAATACCGAAAAACAGTTCCCCATGCGTGATCCTACCACTATCCGGGGGTCAAAACCCACAGCAGATTCACGAAAATGGCTCTGGCCGCAGTCGGAAATCAAGAGCTTATCCGCACCTACCTGATTTCGATCCAGAAGATCGTTGAGAGCGCCGCTCGGCTCACCCAGCAATTGCTGGCCTTCGCCCGAAAGCAAACCGCCTCCCCGAAGGTGTTGGATCTGAACGATACCATCTCCGGCATGCTCCGCATGCTGCAGCGCCTCATTGGTTCAAGATACCGGAATCGGCATGGACGAACAAACTCTCGCCTGTATTTTCGAACCGTTTTTCACGACCAAGGAAGTCGGGAAGGGAACCGGACTGGGGTTGGCGACGGTATACGGCATCGTCGAGCAAAACGGGGGGTGGATCGATGTCGAGAGCTCCCTGGGTCATGGGACGACGTTTCGGATCTATCTGCCGAGAGTGGAAAAGCCGACAGCGCCGACAAGTGAAACGGACGTGGATATGGAACAGCTCGGGCTATACGGCAGACATCATTGCCCGGCAGGGCATCATCGATACGGATGTGAATTTTCTGCAGAAACCCTTCACTGTGGGAGAGCTGGCGAGAAAAGTACGGCGATTGTTGGACACTGGATAGTGGGCAGTCGGCAGTCGGC
Organism: uncultured Desulfatirhabdium sp.; assembly: GCA_964549995.1. GTDB lineage: Bacteria > Desulfobacterota > Desulfobacteria > Desulfobacterales > Desulfatirhabdiaceae > Desulfatirhabdium. The sequence continues at coordinate 39,964 of CAZJXF010000010.1, forward strand.
AGGGGGCAGTCGGCAGGGGGCGGCCCCCTGTGACGGCCGCCCCTGCCTCCTCCAATCACTTCCCCTCGGCCTTCAAAGACGCCTCCTGCAGCAGCCCCCCCACCAGCCGATGAAACCGCGACGGATTGTCGATCTTGCCGCCCTCGCCGATCACGGCCATGTCATAGAGCAATTGGCTGTATTCCTTGACGAGCGGATCGTTGCGATCGGCATCGTAGATGGCTTTGATTTTCGCCATGACCGGATGATCCATGTTGATCTCGAGAACCCGTTTGATCTCCGGCGGTTTCTGGCCTGTGGCCTTGAGAATCCGCTCCATGAAAATGCTCATGTCGTAGGGATTTCCGGAAAGACAAGACAAGGAATCTTTCAGGTGGGTCGATGCCTTCACCTCCTTGACCTTGTCTTCCAGATTCGCCTTGACGGCTGAAAAGAGCGCATTGAAATCCTCGACCTTTTCCTTGTCCGGAGTTTCGGTCTCGAGATCGCCTTTTTCGGCGCTCTTGAAGGGTTTTCCGTCATACTCGTTCAGGGACTGCACGACCCATTCATCGATCGGATCGATCATCAACAGGACTTCGTAATCCTTTTCCTTCAGCCGTTCCAGATGGGGACTGTTCATCAGGGTGGCAAGGTTTTCGCCCGTGATGAAATAGATTTCCTTCTGGTCGGGCTTCATGTTGGCCACATATTCCTTGAGGCTCACCCACTTGCCGTCGGATTTCGTGGTCTTGTACCGGGCCAGCTCGGCGATGCGCTTTCGGTTGTCGGGATCCGTATGAATGCCCACCTTCAGGATGGGGCCGAATTCCGCATAGAATTTCTCGTAGGTTTCCTTTTCCATGCCTTCGAGAAGCTCCAGCAGTTTCTTCACCAGATTTTTCCGGATGTTGGTCACCAAGCGATCCTGCTGAAGGATTTCCCGGCTGATGTTCAAATTGAGGTCGGGTGCATCCACAACCCCTTTGACGAACCGGAAATACTCGGGCATCAGCTCTTCGCAATCCTCCATGATGAAGACCCGCTTGCAGTAGAGTTGGATCCCGTGCTTGCGTTCAGGGCCGAAGAGATCGAAGGGCATCTGTGAAGGGATATACAGCAGGGCGCTGTACTCGGTCGTTCCCTCGAACTTCATGTGCAGGTGGGCCAACGGGGCATTCCAGTCGTGGCTGATGTGCTTGTAGAATTCCTCGTATTCTTCCTTGGTGACGTCCTTCTTGTCCTTCAGCCAGATGGCCTTCATGGAATTGAGGGTTTCTTCCACCATCACGGTTCGTGTGGTTCTGCCGACCGGCTTGCCGTCCTTGTCCTTGATGATTTCGTTGTCCGGAAGCGGTTCCTCTTTTTCGACATCCATCACGATCGGATACGACACGAAATCGGAGTGTTGCTTCACGATGCGGCGGATGGTCCAGCGATCCGTGAAATCGAGCTCGTCTTTTTCAGGCTTTTTCAGATAGAGGGTGATGGTCGTCCCCCGGGAAGGTTTCGATGCTTCCTCGATGGTGTAGGAGCCGTCCCCGTTCGATTCCCAGAAGGTCGCGGTCGTTTGGCCGGCCGCACGGGTGAGAATGGTGACCTTTTCGGCGACCATGAAGGCGCTGTAAAATCCGACACCGAATTGGCCGATCAGCTCGGGGGTCAGCGCTGAAGGTTGTTTGGACAGGGCTTCCAGAAAGGCTGCCGTTCCGCTTTTGGCGATCGTGCCGATGTTTTCGATGACCTCATCATAGGTCATCCCGATACCGTTGTCGGCAATTTCGAGGGTTTGCTTGATGCCGTCCGGGGTGATCTTGATTTTGAATTCCGAATCGTTTTCGAGCAGCTCCGGATGGGTCTGAGCCTTGAAACGCAGCTTGTCGATGGCATCGGAGGCATTGGATATGAGCTCCCGCAGAAAGATTTCCTTGTTGGAGTAAAGCGAATGGACGATGAGATTCAATAGTTGCTGGACCTCGGTCTTGAAGGCGAAGGTTTCCTTTTTCATGGTGCTCTCAACTCCTGTTTGCGTCGATCGGGTTCGTGTGATAAGGAGAACGGACTGGAAGGGGGGGCCATCCGGAATACGGCCCCCTTCCACATCCCCAAAATACAACAACAGAAAATGGACCCGATTTTTGGAATGTCAAGCCTGTGGTATATCCCCGGGCTGGAGTCAGGGGGCAGGAGTCAGGAGTCAGGAGTCAGAAGTCAGAAGTCAGGAGTCAGGAGTCAGGAGGCGGGAGTCAGGAGTCAGGAGTCAGAGGGCGGTAGATGGGAGGTGGGAGGCGGGGGGCGGGAGCCAAAATAGCAGCGGAAGGCCCATGGTTCTCAAGGGTCGCACTTACAAGGTCAATCCTTTACGAGATCTGGCGGCTTCAAACAAGTTTGCGCTGCTGCATCAAAAGGCGTACCCGTCCCCATGCCCAGGCCCGGAAATACCCGAAAATTGTGGGTAGATCGACTTTTTGCGAGACCATCAGCATTGATGGACTCGCAAAAAGTCGATCCTATGGACGGCTTCGCAAAAAGGCCGCAGGCAAGGAGTGCAAATCCTGAGGAGTGAGGCGTACTTAGACGTACGCCGCAACGACGAAGGATGCAGCACGACACAGCATCCGGCCTCTTTGCGAAGCCGTCATCATCGATTCAACGAAACGACACACGAAACGCATATGGACATCATCTTGTTAATCCTCAAAGCCGTAGCGGTTCTTATCGGCGCTTCCATGCTTGGCAATTGGTTTCTTGCGGAACTGCGTTCTGCAAAGCGTAAAGGGCTTCCTTGGTATGCCCCCTATCTGTCCGCTCCGGGAATGCTCATCATCGTCATCATCCTGGTTTTCCCCGTTCTGGCCTGGTTTTTCCACAAATGATCCCGAAACGAAACATCCCCGATAAACGCTCTGGAAGCTCGGCTTCCCCCTCGCCTGCGAGCACTGCCCACTGCCCACTGCCCACTGCCGACTGCCCACTACCCACTGCCCACTGCCCTTCCGAACCCGAGGCGCTCGATCGGCTGCGATTCGGTATCCTGCGCCACGCACGAACCCTATGGAACGATCTGGGCAGGATTCAGGGACAGCAGGACAGTCCGCTTACGGAAACCGGACGCCGGGACGCCGACCGATGGGCAGGGCTGCTGGCCCGATGGAAATGGGATCGCCTGCTCACAAGCGATTTGGGAAGAGCCCTGGAAACGGCGCATCGGATCGCTTCCATCATCGGCTTGTCCGTGGACTGCGATCCCCGGCTTCGAGAAATGGATTGGGGGATATGGACGGGGCTCACCATGCCGGAAATCCGGGCACATTTCCCCATGATCTGGGAAAAGGCTTCGAGCGGCGACTGGTCGTTTATGCCCCCACAGGGAGAGCGCTATCTCGATGTCCATCGCCGAGCTTCCGAAGCGCTGCGCGATGCCGCAGCTCGGTACCCGCATCAACGGATTCTGGTTGTCTGTCACGAAGGCACCCTCAAATGCCTCTACTACCACCCGGAGAGCCGCCGCTCACCGGAGAACACCCCTCCTCCGCCGATGCAATCGGGCTGCATGCATTTCTTCGGCATCGATTCGAAAGGCATTTACCTGTCCCAACCCAACGCCCTCATCTTGAGTGAACCGGCAACCAAGCGATCCGACAACGGCAGGTGATCCCCCATGAAAATTCTGTATTATTCTCAGCATGTGCTGGGGATGGGGCATTTCTTCAGAACGCTTGAAATTTGCCGACACCTCAGCAGCCACGAAGTTGTTCTTGTGGTCGGGGGAAGCCTTCCGCCGGACATGACATTTCCATCGAACGTCCAATGCCTCTTTTTGCCTCCCCTGATGATGGACAGTGAATTCAGCCGACTGCTACCAGGGCATGGCCGAAAGGAAGACGTTTCCGATATCCAGGAAATGCGCCGGAAGATGCTTTTGGAGACGTTTCGACGACATCGGCCCGATGTCTTCCTGGTGGAACTCTACCCTTTCGGAAGAAAGGCGTTTCGATTCGAGCTCGATCCGATTCTCGAAGCGATCGAGAAAGGAGAGCTTCCTTCATGCAGGGTATGTTGCAGTGTACGGGACATTCTTGTGGAGAAGGCGGATCCGGTTTCCTACGAAAACCGGGTCATCGCCACGCTCAACCGCTGGTTCGACGCCGTGTTCGTGCATTCGGATCCGGAATGGATTTCCCTTGGCGAAACCTTTTCCCGGATTGACGATATCGCCATCCCCGTTCGGTACACGGGATTCGTGGCCGAACGGCCCGAAGCGGAGTGCCGCATACGCCGTCGGAGCCTGATGGGTGTGAAAGATCGGGATCGACTGGTCGTGATCAGCGCCGGCGGAGGGCAGGTAGGGGGAGCGTTGTGTGAATGCGCCGTTCGCGCATTCCGATACCTCGATGCAGCCGATGGCTGGCGGGGAATGGTGTTTACAGGCCCCTTTTTGGAAGAAAGCCGGTTTCAGGCCATCCGGCTGGCGGCACCTGACCATGTAGCGGTCGAACGATTCACGCCGTCGTTTCTGAACGTGCTGTGTGCGGCTGACGTATCCGTCAGCATGGCCGGATACAACACCTGCATGAACATTCTTGCTACCGGTGTCAAGGCGCTTGTGTTGCCGTTTTCCCAGAACCGGGAACAGGGCATGCGGGCACGAAGATTTGCGGAAAAGGGATTTGTCAGGGTTCTTTCAGAGGCCGATCTGAAGCCGGATCGGATGGCCGAACGTCTGCTTGCGGCCGAACGCTCCTGGCCCGATCGTGCCGCCCCCCCGCGCCTTGACGGCGCAGCCGAAACCGTAAGGTGGATCGAAGCGATGGGGCGGTGAAAGACGAAACCGCGAAGAATAGGATGGCCTTGCAAAAGTCGGATGCTCTTGTTTGATGGTCTCACAAAAAGCCATTGAGTCTTTAGCGAGCCGCATGGGGGCGGGCACACCTTTTTCGCTGCATCGGAAATACTCAGCCGCCCGATCTCGTAAGGGCCGGGCATGGTGCCAGACGCTCCAGGAGAGAGCATCTCATTGAAATAGGCAGCTTTTCAAACACAAGCCGAAGCGTTTAGCATGCCCGGCCCAACGAGCTCCGGCGGCTTCAAACAAGTTTCCGCTGCAGCATCAAAAGGCGTACCCGGCCCCCCTGCTCAGGCCCGGAAATATCCCAAAATCGGGGGATAGATCGAGTTTTTGCGAGCCCGTCAGGGCCTATGCGATGCGCTTTTGCAAAATCAGTCTCCACATTCAAGCCTCCAAATGCCGGCAGCAACATGGGCCAATTGCTTTTGACGTGCCTCGATTTTTGCCTCATCCCATGTCTCGTAATGTTCGGCAACTGCCTTGGTGATCTGGAAACCACTTTGCGCGTAAACCCTGCGCTTGGATGCATAATCCCCATTGCCCAAGTCGCGGTTGCGACTCGTCTCAAGGGGGGTCATATTGCCGATGCGGTAGATCAAGCGGTCCTGCTTTGACTCCTCAATATGATTCCACGCCTCAGATGGGCTTTCCGGAAGAATGTGCTCCAGATTGTAGGTCGCTCTTTCGAAATCGAAATCACGCCCTGATTGCTGGCGCTCGATTTCAAAGAGGATGTAGCGAACCACTTTTTTATTGCGACTGTTCGTAGTCCGGAATTCCTTTTCCGTAAAAGCTGCTTTGAACTGAGCGTCGTCCGGGTAAATCTCTCGCAACTTCGTCAATATCTCGGTGGGCCTTCTCAGACTACCGGCGGTCACATTCCATGCAATCTCATTGTAAAGACGCTCCTGCTCATGCGTCTGAAGGTTGCAGATGACGTTGTAGCGGAATGACACTACGGCGATGGCCCTGATGATACGCGTAAAATCTGCGCGATCGCCCTCGAAGTATTGCGCATGACAAGCCATCAGCATAGCGAGCGGCTGACGTACATTGAACATCAGCAGTTGTTCGAGGGCCGCCTTTTCCTCTCGATTCCAGATGGGATCCTGGGGATCTCTCAATGCGGCGAATACGGCTGCAGATTGGTCGAGGTCACGTAACAATGCAAAAGCCTGTTCACGTGCGATAATTCGTTTTCGGATCGTCTTGAAGAGATCTGATTTGCGCACGAGCTTGTTGCGGCTGTTCCAGAAAACCCTTAAAAACTCGGGAAAACTCTCAATACCCAGCAGGCCGACTATCCGCTCCCACCGCTCTTCAAGCGCCCTCAACTCCGTCTCGTGCGTCTCCTGGGTGCTGATGACCGAAAACAGATAATTCTTGAGCAGATCCGTTGCCGAAAGCCTCACGCCCCGTGCGTTAAGCGTTTCGAACACCTTGAATGCGTTCAGCTCGTCGGTGACCGTGATGACCGTAAAGAAGAGTTTATCGACAAGTGTGTCGATAAATGCCGCGAGTTTTTTGCCGCTTTCAGACGTCACCCCCGCCTGCGCTTTGATCCGATCCTTGAACCAGTTGAAAGCCTTGCGTAGTAGATGCTCGGATGCGTTCAACCCACGTTGCGGCATTTTTTCCAGGGGAACGAGATACGTTTGATAGAATCGGTTGTTGTGGCGATTCAACTCAAGCTTGGATCGGGGAACCAGGCTGACCGGATCCAAATAGCCAATATAGCTGTTCTGCAACTGTTCCCTGCGTTTGGCATTGTTCTCTGGATCGAGCTTTAGCCCCTCCAACTCCTTGAGGTGACCGAGGGCCGCCAGAATCATGACGCTGATCGTGGTAATGCGCTGCTGGCCATCGATGATGTCAAATTGTTTGTTGTCGGAGGACTGCAGCACCAGGTAGCCCATGTAGTGGGATGGCTCTGCGCCTTCCTCGAACAGTGCGAGAATATCCTGCCACAGATCATCCCACTCATCTTCGGTCCAAGAGTAATCCCGTTGGAAAGGAGGAACACGGTAACTTAGGCCGTTGGCCAAAAGCTGGCGAAAGGTCGAATTGGTTGTGTTGAAATTCATGGTCGCCATCCTGAGTCCTCCTTCGTGACATCGAGCCCCTTCAGGGCCACCCCGAATGGAGCGTAATTGGCCTTGACGCCGTCGTCGAGGTCGCTCTCCACCGGGTCGAGAGCCAGCGGGCAGATAACTTCGCTCTCGTACTCCTCCATCTCGCCGATCCTTCGGCTCACCCTGACCGTATCAGGCTTCCTCCACGAGGGAAATGCCGATGATCGATGTCAGACCCTTTTCGCTGGTCCCCGTGGTTTTCATTACCCCCTCACGCCCAGTAGTGATCGACCCAGACGTGTTTCGAAAGTACATGCGCGGCAAGTTACATTTGGCGTGGGGTGAACTTACGTTTCAGATTGTTCCAGGAGTAAACACCGTAAAGCAGATCGTTCTTTGACTTGAAGGACTCGTTCTTGATAACCCAGTGGACAGTGGAAAGCGATTCCAGGCCAAAGGGGGACTCGAAACCTTCGACGAGTTGAGATACGTTGGCAATCCGTTCACAGGTTCGGCATTTTCGTGTTATGCATCGAATTTCTCTGGCGGAAACGCCCAAGCCCGCCCATCGGTCTGCGCATCACCTGCACCGCGAAGCGCAGCGGAGCGGCGTCAGGTAATGCCCTTGTTAGCCCCCCCAAAATTGATATTACGCAAACTCAGCAACCGCTACTTGCCGCTTGCTCGCAACACTCTGACGGTGCAATTTGATACGCTCAGTTTCGTGTAATGTCTCCGCTGTAAAATAACTCTCGCCGCAATGCGGACAGCTCACCAAAGGAATGTTCTCAATGATGAGCAAATTCTCTCCCTTGCCATAACTGCGGGTCACATACCGAATGCGTGCACCTTCTTTGCCACAAATATCGCAAACCATAGTCTTCACCTTTATGATCGATAGACCGTTATAATGACCAATTTGCCTGTCGGACTGAGTTTCGCAACAGTCATCATTTCATCACCTGCTACCGTGTTGCCTTTAATCAGATATTTCCATTCACCGCTAACAGTATCTTTTTGACGCTCAACGATCTCGCCTGTCAGTAAACTGCGTTCTACATCAAAGATGCTCAACCCATCGTCACTCATTTCTTCTTCCGCGTGTAAGGTCATGATATATTGTCGTTGACGAACCTTCTCGCGGATTTGCTTCAAGATGCGTTGAAACACCGTCTGCTCCCAAAGTCAAAATCATATGGTTGAAATTATAGCAGACTGTGCAAGATTTGGCGGGCCAACGTCGGCGCCCAGCGGGCGGCGAAGCCGTCCGCTGGAGCAACGTGTTATGCGGCTTGGACTTCAACGAGTTCGCTGGTCGATGACGGTGGCGGAATCGGCTCTCCATCCTCAACCATACCTTCCAAATGAAATTCGATCGCCTCGCGAATAAGCGTCATTACCTCGTCTTTTGTGTCGCCGACAGCCACACAACCCGGAAGGTCAGGCACATAGGCACCAAATGATGTGGGACCCTTCTCAACAACCACAAGGTATCGCATAGCAATTCCTTCCTATTCCTTCAATCCGGTGTGCTTCAGCGCATTGTTCAACGTTCCGGGCGGAATGTCCACGCTGGGCTTTTCAGAGACAGTCACCGTCCCGCTTTTTGTCGGATGGTGGAACTGGCGGTGACTGCCCTTGGTCCTGACCAGGACCCAGCCGTCAGCAACAATCAACGAAATGAGTTCATGGACCTTCATTCCGAACGTCCTCGATCAGGCTTGTTGAAATTCAAATTATCTGATTAAAAAACCCACTATTTTTCCTGGATTATA
>CAZJXF010000011.1:0-48379 GCA_964549995.1 uncultured Desulfatirhabdium sp.
TACGCCGCAACGACGAGGGATGCAGCACGACACAGCATCCGGCCTTTTTGCGAAGCCGTCACCCTTGGATGTCATCCGGATTCAGCACCACCAGAAGAAAGAAGCTCATGCAACAGCAACATAAGGCCGGCAAGCGGCCGACTCGACCCCAATGGCGTTTTCGATCGCCCGATCCCCAAACGGTTCGTTCCCTGGCAGGCACTATCGGCTGCCATCCGATCACGGCATCGATTTTGGTCAACCGGGGCATCACCACCCCCGAGGCAGCCAACGCCTTTCTCAAGCCCGGCTTTCATCAGTTTCCCTTCGAATCCGGCCTTTCGGATATGGACAAGGCCGTCGATCGGATTTATCGGGCCGTCCGACATCAGGAACACATTCTCGTTTTCGGAGATTACGACGCCGACGGGGTGACGGCAACCGTCGTGCTGACGGAATTTCTTCGGCAGGCCGGTGCACGGGTATCCCATTACATTCCCCACCGCATCCAAGAAGGCTATGGCCTGAAACCCTTCCACATCGATGCGATCATCCGGCCCCGTCAGGCCACCCTCGTGGTGACGGTAGACTGCGGATCGAGCTCTCACGAAGCCATTCTCGAGGCCAATCGTCATGGCATCGATGTGATCGTCACGGATCACCACCGCATCACCCCTCCCTATCCAGAGGCATATGCCATCCTGAACCCGGACCGGGAAAGCGAAGACAGCGGCTTTTCCCATTTGGCCGGAGTCGGCGTGTCGTTTCTTCTGGTCCTGCATCTGCGGAAACATTTCCGGGATCACGGCATGTGGAACCAGCGGACCGAGCCCTTGCTCAAGCCGTTCTGCGAGCTGGTGGCGATCGGAACGGTGGCGGACATGGTGCCCCTGAGTTCGGTGAACCGTGTCCTGGTCCGAACCGGTCTCGAGTCCATCGCCAATGGCGGAAATCCGGGCATTCGTTCTTTGGCCTCCATCTGCGGCATTCGAATGAACGGTTGCCTGCGCACCGAAGATCTCGCCTTCCGAATGTCCCCGCGCCTGAATGCCGCCGGCCGCATGAACCATGCCGATGAAGCCGTTCAATTGCTGACGTGCCGGAATGAAGTGGAAGCCCGACCGATTGCCGAAGCCTTGAGCCGCTTGAACGGACAGCGGCAGGATGTCGAGCAGGCGATCCTCTCCGACATCATTGGAGGCATCGAAACCGACGGCCGATTCCTCGGAGCGAACTCCCTGGTCGCCTGGGATTGCGAATGGCATCCGGGCGTTTTGGGAATCGTGGCCGCCAAGCTGGTTCAGCGTTTCTCCCGGCCATCCGTGCTGATCCATATGGCGGACGGCATGGGCAAAGGCTCCGCCCGGAGCCTACCAGGTGTCGATCTCTATGCCGCACTCTGCTCCTGCGCCGATCTTCTGTCCGGTTTCGGCGGACATGCCATGGCCGCCGGTCTGACCGTTTCGGAGAACAACATCGAAGCCTTCCGCAAGCGCTTCGATACGGTCGTTGCGGAAATGGCCCAAGCAGCAACGGAAAAGGTGGAAGCAGACATCGAAGCAGAGATTCCCTTCGACCAGATCGATGAACGGCTTCTCGATGAGCTGGAACTCCTCGAGCCTTTCGGACCCGGCAATCCCGAGCCCGTTTTCGTTGCAGGCGATGTCGAGATCCTCCACCGCCGAGTCTTGGGAGAACGACATCTCGGCATGACACTTCGCCAGAAAGGCGGCGCTCACCTTCGGCCCCTTCAGGGGGTGGCTTTTTACGTATCGGATCCATCCGCCATCCCGGAAAGACTCGATCATCTGGTGTTCCGGCTTCGATGGAATCACTGGAACGGCCGGAAATCGCCCCAATTGATGGTGGAAGCCTTCTCCCTCAGGTAACCGCACCTCGTGCCGCCGCTGTCATTTTTCCTGCCCCTCGATACCCGTTGCACGTTCGAATGGCATCAAATTTCTTGCATTCACGGTTGTGTGAACTTATGATGTTCTATCTTCCGGAACGGCAATTGCAGATCAACAGTCAATATCGATCGATGGTGTCTTGGACAAGCGGAAAGGGTGACGATCCATGGCAAAGGTTTTCAGACCGAGTACCCGAGAAAGCAGTATTCTCTCCAAAATCGAATCCGGTAAGGAACATGCACGCAAGGCAGCCATTGCCGCCGTTCGAGATCATATGGACGACATCGCCAATGCGGTTTCCATGAAATTGATCGAAAACCGCTTTGTCGAAACCCTGAGCAAGACGAGTCTGCAGGAGCAGATCTATCAGTGTCTCGAGCGCTTGACCCAGGCCGACGATTTCCAGATCGACTATCAATGTGCACCGCTTCGCGGTGTGGCACCGCATCCCAATGTCGCAAGCCTTTACGTCACGGCGTTCATTGTCGAAAAACTGATCGATCACAAGGACATCATCGATATTTTCGGTTCCGATGAAGATATCTACCAGTGCGTGCATCAACAAATGAATCGTTTTCTGCCGACCTGATCGTATCCACCCCCACATTCGCTCTCAACCGATAGTTTCAGTAAACCATCATCGGTTTTGTTCCTCCCGGGGCGGCTCGATCGTTTGCCTTTTGGCCAACACACCATGAGACACCTTCATTGCCGTCTGGTAAATCCTCCCACCCAGGACCCTTCCGTATTTGTCCATTTTCTGTTCCTCAACCGAGGTCTGCTCTTCGACATCGGTAACATCGAGGCCCTCTCCAACAGAGAAGTTCTGAAAATCACCGATGTGTTCGTCAGCCACACCCATATGGATCATTTTTATGGATTCGACCGATTGCTCCGGGTGTGCCTGGGGAGGAACAAGACCATTCGGATGTATGGCCCCGAAGGATTCCTGAAGCATGTGGAAGGAAAGCTGGCCGGATACAGCTGGGATTTGGTCGCCAATTACCCGATGCCTTTCCGGATCGAAGCAACGGAGGTCCGCACAAACGGCGTCTGGAAGCAAACCTTCCGTTGTATCGACGGCTTCCGACCGGAACGAGAACCCGATTTTCTCTCCGAAATCAACCCCATTCGAAGCGAACCCCGGTTCGAGGTCAGCTGCGCCATACTGGATCACGGCATTCCCTGCCTGGGCTTCGCTTTGCAGGAACGGTTTCATGTCCATATCCTCGAGGAAGGACTTCGACGTCTGGGACTGAAGCCCGGCCGCTGGCTGGTCGATTTCAAGGACGCACTGTATCGAGATCCCGAAACACAGGAAGAATTCCAGATCGTCGATCCAGATGACCCAAACCGATCGAGAATGTTCCGGATGGACCGGCTCCGTCGGGAAATCGCCGCCATTTCTCAAGGAATTCGTGTTGCTTATGTAACCGATGTCCGATATTGTCCTGAAAATGAGCAAAAGATACTGACATTGGCCCATCATGCGGATCGCTTGTTCATCGAAGCGGCCTTTTTGGATCAGGATGCGGCATTGGCCGAACGAAAGCACCACCTGACGGCCCGACAGGCAGGAGAGCTGGCCGGCAGAGCCGGAGCCCGCTCCCTGTGCATCTTTCATTTTTCGCCCCGCTATGCCGGAAGAGGGATGGACCTCGAGCGCGAGGCCAAGGAAGCCTACGAACATGCGCTGTTCACTTTCGAAAACACCCCATAACGAGGAGGATTCCATGAAACCAAGGTTCGTTCTGATTCTCGTCCTGACGATCGCAACCATCATAACCACCCAGGCTCTGGCAGAAACCAATCACCGGCTGGGAGTCGGCGCGCAATACTGGACGGTCGTGAACAGTATCGATGCGGAACATATCAATAATGAAGGGTTTTCCGGAATCGTGTCGTATCAGCTGATTCCAACCTCCATGTTGAAGTTTGAGCTCGATCTTGAAGTCGCACCGGATGGAATCATCATCCCGGACAAGACTGCCTATGCGCCACAGGCTTATTTCATTGTCGGGAAAGGCATCTATGCCGCTCTCGGTATCGGCATCTGGTATGCGAACGACAAATTTATGGAAGAACCCTTCTATGCGCTTCGCGCAGGTGTCGATCTGGAGGTGTTGCCGTCCGTATTCCTCGATATCAACGCGAATTACCGATTCGCCCGATGGGACTATGAAGCCATCAAAGGCGACATATCCGGAGATACGATTACGTTGGGAACGATGCTTCGGGTGGAATTTTAGGGGGCAGGAGGCAGGGGTCAGAAGTCAGAAGGCAGGGGGCAGGAGGCAGAAGAAAGGCAGGTCGCCATTTACCAGCTCGGGCGGCTGAGTTTATCCGATGCAACGAAAAAGGCGTGTCTCCCCCCATGCGGCTCGCTGTAGACTCACTGACTTTTTGTAAGGCCATTCGAAAAAACGGGTTATCGAAATGTCCGGATGTGGGTGCAGCTGCGGCTGCAGCATAGAAAATACCGATACAATCGAACGCAAGACGCTGTGGATGCTGCTCGGAATCAATGCGGCCATGTTCCTGGCCGAATCGGTTCTTGGGTGGCTGTTCGAATCGATGGGCCTGATGGCCGATTCCATCGACATGTTCGCCGATGCCTGGGTATACGGCATCTCCCTGTATGCCGTCGGCAAATCGAAACGCCTTCAGGCCAAGGCAGCCTCGATGGCCGGAATACTGCAATTCGGCCTGGGCGTAGGGGTGCTGGTGGAGGTGGCTCGACGGTTCTTTACCGGTAGCGAACCGCTCGGCATCGGCATGTTCCTGGTCGGCATCACCGCCCTCGCCGCAAACGTGACCTGCCTTGTCCTGCTTGCCAAGCATCGGAATGGCGGGGTTCACATGCGGGCTTCCTGGATTTTTTCGACAAACGATGTCATCGCCAATTGCGGGGTCCTCGTATCTGCAGCCCTGGTCTGGTTGACGCAAAGCCCGTATCCGGATCTGGTGATCGGCGGAGCCATCAGCTTCATCGTTCTGAAGGGCGGCATCCGAATTTTGGATGACGCCCTTCAAGAACAGCGATCCTGCAAGCCATCTCCTTCCGATATCCCCGTCGTTGGGATACAACCGCACCATCTCGCCCCACCGCCGAATTCCCATCGTGGATTGGCCTGAGTCGGGAATGCGTTTCGATCCTTGATCTGAGATCCGGAGGAACCGCGATTCCCTCCCTCCATCTTTTCGAACTGCCCTCACCTCCCCGATTCAACCGACCCGATCCTCTCCTTTTCCTATCGATTCCGTACCTACCCCGAATTTGTATTTCCAAGACAGATATGATATGGAGCCTTCATTCGACAACGTCCTTTCCCGGAGGCATGCATGCACAACATTCTGGTGACAGGCGGTTGCGGGTTCATCGGTGCGAACTTCATCCGCTATCTCTTTTCCCGAAGCGACTTCAGCGGTCGGGTGATCAACGTCGACAAACTCACCTATGCCGGCAATCCCGAAAACCTCACCGACATCGAATCGACCTTTCCGGAGCGATATCGCTTCGTGAAGGCCGACATCTGTGACAAGGATGCCATAGAACAAACCATCGAACGCTACGAGGTCGATGCGATCTGCCATTTTGCGGCCGAATCCCATGTCGATCGCTCCATTGTCGGTCCGGACGATTTCGTTCGAACGAACATCTTCGGCACCTTCACGCTGCTGGAACTGTGCCGAAAATTTTCCAGTCAGATCGGCCTCTTTCATCACGTCAGCACGGACGAGGTATTCGGCTCCCTGGGGGAAACAGGATATTTCACCGAAACGACCCCTTACGATCCGAGTAGCCCCTATTCGGCATCCAAGGCGGCTTCCGATCATCTTGTCATGGCTTATTCCCGCACTTACGGCGTCCCGATCACCCTTTCCAACTGCTCCAACAACTACGGCCCCTACCAGTTCCCCGAAAAGTTGATCCCGCTCATGATCCTGAACGGACTGGAGGGAAAGCCCCTTCCGGTCTACGGGGACGGTCGGAACATTCGGGACTGGCTCTATGTGGAAGACCACTGCGCGGCCGTGTGGCGCATCATGACTGCAGGACGGCGCGGGGAGTGCTATTGCGTGGGCGGTCGATCCGAGCGGACGAATCTTCAAGTCGTCCGCAACATCTGCGATATTCTGGATGAGGAAGTTCCGGCAGCCGAAAGCCGACATCGGCTCATCACCTTCGTCAAGGATCGACCGGGCCATGACCTGCGCTATGCGATCGACTGCACGAAGCTGGAAACCGAGCTCGGCTGGAAACCTCAGGAACGCTTCGAAAGCGGGCTTCGCAAGACGGTTCGTTGGTACATCGCTCATCCCCAATGGGTCGAACGCGTCCGCTCCGGAGAGTACCAGAAATGGATCGAAACCCACTATGCACCCTAAGCATCTGACGGAAGCCGCCCGACGCATCGTTTTCCCGCTGGACGTTCCGAACGCCCAGCAGGCGACGGCTCTCATCGATCTGCTCGGCCCTCATGTCGGCATTTTCAAGATCGGCCTGGAGCTTTTCCTCGGGGAAGGCCCCGGTTTTGTACGGGACATCGTCCAGAAAGGGTTTTCGGTATTCCTCGATCTGAAGCTGCACGACATTCCGAAGACTGTGGAACGGGCCATGCGGCGCGTGGCGAACTTGGGTGTGGACTGGATCACGGTGCACAGCGGGGAAAGCCCCGCCATGCTCGAGGCTGCCGTCATCGGAGCCGGAGGGAAGGTTCGGGTGCTGGCCGTGACGGTGCTGACCAGCGTCGAGCAAGCGGATTTAGCGGCCTGTGGATACGACCCGGCCCTGTCGCTTGCCGATGTGGTGGACCGGAAGGCCCGGATGGCAAAGGCAGCCGGATGCGCGGGCATTGTCTGTTCGGGACACGAGGTCGCCCGGATCAAATCCGCCATCGGAACGGATGGAGTAGCTTTCACGCCGGGCATCCGTCCCCTTGCCGAAGGGGAACGGCGGGACGACCAGAAACGGGTGATGACTCCTGCTGAAGCGATCCGAGCCGGAGCCGACTACCTGGTAATCGGCCGTCCGATTCGGGATGCGGCCGATCCGGTGACTGCGGCCATGCAAATCGGCCAGGAAATGGCAGATGCCCTTGTCGATCGGATGCTTCAGGAAAACAGCCATCAACCGCCGCATTCCTGATTTGCTGCGCCCGCGGCTATACCCAGCGAAAGACGACGAGCAACGTCAACAAAAGCCCGAGAACTGCGGCAAGCAGCATCTGATTGCGATCGAAATGTCTCATGGAGGGTCGGTCAAACAAGATGGACTCGCAAAAAGTCAAATGCCCTTGGTTGACCCGCAGGAGAGCGGGCGCATTTTGCTTGCGCAGCGGAAAAACTCAGCAGCCCTCCTGCTGGAAGCCCGGCATTGAAAGGAAATCGGTAAGAGGCGACTTTTTGCGAGTCCATCAAACAAGAGCATCCGACTTTCTGCGCGTCCATCATGTTTCGTTGTCGAGAAGAAAGCCTTTAGCCAGCGGATCGTCGGGCTGAATGACCCACTGGTTGATCCCCATCACCCAGGCGCTTCCCGTCACTTCGGGGATGACGGCGGGCAGATCCCCTACCCGGGTCTCCTCGGCAACCCGAGCCCGAAACAGGCTTCCGATGATGCTCTCGTGAACAAAGCCTTCTCCTGTCCTGAGCTTTCCCTTGGCGTGCAGACAAGCCAGGCGGGCCGAAGTGCCCGTTCCGCAGGGGGAGCGATCGATTCCGGCATCGGCCAGAAACACAGCGTTCTTGAAATCGGCATCCGATCGGCTGGAAGGCTCGTAGAACTGCACATGGGTGCAACCCTGGATAAAGGGTTTTTCCGGATGCACGATGGTTAGCTCCCGGTTGACGGCCTGGCGCACCCTTCTGCCGATATCGATGATACGCGACGTCTGGTTCGGTGAAATGGCAAGCCCCACGGCTTCGGCTGGCACGATGGCATAGACGTTGCCGCCGTAGGCCACATCGAGGGTCACCGGGCCGATGCCCTCGACATCGACGGTGGCATCCATCGCCATGACGAAGGAGGGGATGTTGCGGAAGGTAACGGAGCGGGCATGCCCGTTCTCCACTTCGACCCGGACGCGGGTCAACCCGGCCGGTGTGTCGAGGCAGATGGAAGTGATCGGCTCCGTTACAGGCACCATGCCGGCTTCGACCAGGGCGGTCGAAACGCCGATGGTGTCATGCCCGCACATCGGCAGATACCCGCCCGTTTCAATGAAGATGACCCCGATGTCCGCCTCGGGATGGGTCGGCTCGGTGAGAACCACACCCGACATGACGGAATGACCCCGAGGCTCGAACATCAGGGCCGTTCGGATCCAGTCGAGGTGCTCCTGCATGTACAGCATTTTTTCGGCCATCGTCTTGCCGGGGATTCGGGGGACGCCGGAGGTGATGGTACGGGTAGGCTCCCCGCCCGTATGGGTATCGATGGTGGTGAACATCTTGGCGTAGCGCATGGGGTGATCCTTATGATGTGAGGAGTCAGGAGCCAGAAGTCAGAAGTCAGGAGCCAGGAGTCAGAAGTCAGGAGTCAGGAGTCATTTAAACTGCCGACTGCCGATCGCCCACTGCTTCTATCATCTTTTCAGGATTTTTTCAAAGCAGGGGAACCATGATGGACTCGCAAAAAGTCGCCTCTTACCGTTTTCCCTCCAATGCCGGGCTTCCAGCAGGAGGGCGGGTGGTGTTTTGCGAAGCAGCGGAAACGTGTTTGAAGCAGCCGGAGATCGTTGGATCGGGCGGACGCGCTTCATCTGTTTTGGATTGAACATCCGGATGTCGCCCTTCAGAAAGCCATCGTTTCCATCTTGGCCATCCGCCCGATCCTACGAGATCGGGCTGCTGAGTTTTTCCGCTGCGCAAGCAAAATGCACCCGCTCTCCTGCGGGTTAAACAAGAGCATCTGACTTTTTGCGAGGCCATCAACCATGAATATCCTGATTGCAGAAGATGATGATGTCCTTCGTTCGATGCTGAGCGATTTTTTCGGCCAGCGCGGATATACCGTATTCACCGCTGCAACTGGTCAGGAAGCCTGGGACATTTTTCAGGAACACACCGTTCAGATCGTTCTCCTCGACTGGATGCTTCCCGAGCTGAACGGCAGAGACATCTGCCTGCGGATCCGCACCCGGTTAAGCACCTACTACGCCTACATCATCGTCATGACGGGCATTACAAGCGCCAATGGCGCCGTCGAGGCCCTGGAATGCGGAGCGGATGACTACCTGGAAAAGCCCTTCGACCTTGATGCGCTCATGGCCCGTATCAAATCGGGCGAACGAATTATCCGGCTTGAAGAGCAATACATTCAGCTCCAGGATGTGCTGATCGAAAGCCGAAACAAATTCCGCTTCGTCTTGGACGCCCTTCATGAGGAAATCCTGGCGGTCGATCCAAGCCTTACCATCGTTTCCGTCAACCTGGCTTTCCTGAAGCAACGGGGGTTGACGTTTGTGAATGTGATCGGGAAACCCATGCGCAACGAAGCCTTCTGGTTTTATGACCCTTCTCTGATGAACCTGCTGGAAACGGACGTCGAAAATACCCTGAAAAGCGGAAAACCCAATCGAAGGATCCGCATGATCCATGTCCGAAAGGATGTGCCGCTGGTCTATGAAATCCAAACCATTCCGATTCTGAACGAAAAGCAGGAAACGATCCAGGTGGTCATCCTGCTCCGCAACGTAACCGAAGAGCACCGAAGGCGGGAAGAAATCGTCCAGTTGAACCGCAGACTCGAACAAACCCTTTCCGAACTCCATTCCAAGAACGAAACCCTCGAAAAAACGCTTTCCCGCCTGAAGGAAACCCAGTCTCAGATGATCCAGTCGGAAAAGATGGCCTCCATCGGCCAGCTTGCGGCCGGTATCGCCCACGAGATCAACAACCCCGTCGGATTCGTAAGCAGCAACCTGAACACCCTCAGCGGATATATCGACGACCTGAAGGCCATCCTCTCCGAATACCGTGCCATCCTTCGACAGGCCGCCGCATCGGGTGTTCCGATTCCAGGTATCGATCGGGCTTTGAACACGGAGGCCGATCGGGAGGTCGATTTCATTCTCGAGGATCTCCCTCAGCTCGTTCGGGAATCCCGGGAGGGGCTCGATCGTATTCGAAAAATCGTCATCGATTTGAAGGACTTCGCCCATCCCGGAGAAGACACGCTCAAACTTTCAGACCTCAACCAAAACATCGATTCCACCCTGAACATCGTCTGGAACGAGATCAAATACAAGGCCGTCGTCCACAAGGATTACGGCGATATCCCCCAAATCCACTGCTATCCCCAGCAGCTCAACCAGGTGTTCATGAACCTGCTGGTCAATGCGGCCCAGGCCATCTCCGATAAAGGCGAAATTCACATCGCAACCCGTGCGCAAGGAGACATGGTGATCGTCACCATCTCCGACACCGGATGCGGCATCCCGCCCGAGCACATCCATCGGATCTTCGACCCGTTCTTCACGACGAAGGAAGTCGGAAAGGGGACCGGCCTTGGGCTCAATGTCGCCTACAACGTCATTCGCAAACACAAGGGCACCATTACAGTGGAAAGCACGCCCGGCAAAGGCACCACTTTCACCGTCCGGCTGCCGATCAACGGTCCCGACACCCAAACAGGGGATGCCCATGAGCCTCAAGCATGACCATGTGCTGCTTTTGGTCGACGACGAGCCGTCAATTTTGCACGCCCTACAGCGGGTTTTTCGAAAGGAGAAGTTTTCCCTGCTGCTGGCCAACAGCGGCGAGCAGGCCCTTCGTCTGCTTTCCGAATCGGAGCGGCCCGTCTCCCTGATCATCTCGGACCAGCGTATGCCGCAGATGAGCGGCGCGGAATTCTTCGAAAAGGCCAAGGATATCGCTCCGGACGCCGTTCGGTTTCTGTTGACCGGTTATTCGGATGTGAAGGACATCATCAACGCCGTCAACAAGGGAGAAATCCATCGATACCTGACCAAACCCTGGGATGACGAAGCCCTGCTCATCGAAGTCCGCCAGGCCCTCGAGGCTTACGAACTGCGGCTCGAAAACCGAATCCTGGCCGACATGGTCCGCCAGAAGAACGTCGAGCTGACATCGCTGATGCAGGAACTCGAGCACAAGGTGGCAGAGCGGACCCACGAGCTTCAGGAAAAAAGCCTCGAGCTGGAGCAGGCCAATCTCTCCCTCGAACGCGGGTTTGTGGACACGTTCCGCCTGATGTTTTCCCTCATCGAAACCATCAACCCCAAACTGGGCAGCTATCTGAGCTTTGTATCCCAGTTGTCCCGGAAACTGGGGGTTGCGTTGGGAATGGATACCATCGAGCTGGAACATCTGGAAATGGCGGGCCTCCTGCATGATGCCGGCTTGCTGGGGCTTTCCAAACAGGCGTTCGAAAAAGCCTATGAAGAGCTCTCCGACACCGAGAAAGCCTTGTATCGACAGCACCCGATCATCGGGCAGATCTGCCTGCAGCCCGTACCAAGACTCGATACGGTCGGCATCTACATCCTGTACCACCACGAAAACTACGACGGAACGGGTTTTCCGGAAAAGCTCAAAGGAGAAGACATTCCTCTGGGCGCCCGCATTCTGCATGCTGCAGCCGACTACGCGATGGTTCTGCGCAAGTGGCCCGAAGCGCTCCCGGACATC
Organism: uncultured Desulfatirhabdium sp.; assembly: GCA_964549995.1. Classification (GTDB taxonomy): domain Bacteria; phylum Desulfobacterota; class Desulfobacteria; order Desulfobacterales; family Desulfatirhabdiaceae; genus Desulfatirhabdium. Next base: position 11,544 of record CAZJXF010000011.1, read on the forward strand.
AAGACGATGTATTATGGAATGACCGGGGAGTCCTTCATCAAGATGCAATCGGATCGACGGGAAGACATCATTGTGGATCTGACCCAGCGGGTCATGCTTTTCCGATCGGGAAAGGTCTACGATCCTACAATTGTGAAGAAACTCATCGAAGTGGTGAACGCCGAACGGCAGCAGAACCTTCAGAAACGTTCGGAAACGATTGTCGATATCCGGATCAAATTTCTCAAGGAAGGCATGGTCCTCGGGAAGGACATCCGGACAACCGACGGCAGACTGCTGTTGGCCCGAGAGGCGGTTCTCAACAAGACCCTGATCGGAGCCATTCGAAAGCTGGCCGCCGACGGATTTATCGGAGAAACGGTGCCGATACGGTTGTAACATCGCCACAGGGGAGCCATATCCGAATGGACAAAAAACACTTCTTTAAGGAACTCGACCGGATCCGGGACATTCCGACATTGCCGGTCATGGTCATGGAAGCCAACCGTCTTCTGGAAGACCCGAACACATCCGTGGCCAAGATATGCTCCATCATCGAAAAAGACCAGGCCATGACCATGAAAATCCTCAAACTGGTCAATTCGTCCTTTTACGGCCTTCCCTCTCAGATTTCCACCATTCGAAACGCCATCGTCGTCTTGGGATACAACACGGTCCGAAACGCCATCATGACCTTGACCATCATGAAGCTCATGCCGAAGAAAGGGGTGTGGATTCAAGGGTTTTCGGCAGGCGATCTCTGGTCCCATGCCGTCGAGGTGGCCGTTGTGTGCCGACACCTTGCCGAACGGGCGGATGTCAAATGGGCGAACGACTGCTTCGTTGCCGGCCTTTTGCACGACATCGGCAAGGTCATTCAGTTCCGATTCTTTTCCGAGACGTTCGAAGCCGTCTACGGACTGACGGTCCAAGAAGGTATCTCGTTCTTCGAGGCCGAGCGACGTCTCGACGTCGTCGATCATGCGCAGATCGGGGGCGCCCTCGGACAGAAATGGATGCTTCCGCCCATTCTGATCGAGGCCATTCGCTACCACCACGACATCCCGGAGAACGTGGAGGACCCATCCCCCGTACTGCTGGTGCATGCGGCAGACTGCATCCGTCATACGCCCGAAGGAGAGAAAGTCCCATGTCATCCGAAGGCAGAACGCTATGTCCAGCTCTTCAGTACCCTCGACAACGCTCAACAAGAAGCCATCCGTCAGGAAATCGACGACTGCACTCGATTTTTTCAGGACGAATGAGGCGAGATTTATGGACGAAGCATCCGGAATGCCCGTACTGCTCATCGTCGATGACGAACCCAATGTCATTCAGGCCCTCAAGCGCCTGTTTCGAAAGGAAGCGATCACCGTCCTGAGCACTTCGAGCGGCAGGCAGGCACTCGACATCCTTCAGGAGCAGCCCATCGACATTCTGCTGACCGATCACCGCATGCCGGAAATGTCTGGAGTAGAGCTTCTGTCCATCGTCAAGGAGCGGTACCCCGAAACCCTGCGCATGATCCTGACCGGATATACGGACATCGACACCATCACCCAATGCGTCAACCAGGGACAGATCTACAAGTTTTTCCTGAAGCCCTGGGATGACAGCCAGCTCCTTCTCGAAATCCGGCAGGCCCTTGAATACCGTAAACTGCTTCAGGCCAATGCCCGTCTGAACGAAACCATCCGCACCCAGAACGCCGAGCTCAAGCGGATGAACGATCACCTGGAAGAATTGGTGGAAGAGCGCACCCGGGAGCTCAAGCTCCAAAATGCGGCCCTGGAACTGGCCCGGGACATTCTGGAAGAAATCCCGTTTCCCATCCTCGGGGTGAGCAGCGAACACTTGATCGTCTGGATGAACCGATCGGGTCAGCGGGTTCAAGGAGAAGATCGTTTCCTCAGGCTGGGAGACGTTGTGGAGGATTATTTCGATTCCCCCATCCCTGCAGCCATCGACCGGGTGTTGCAGGACCTGCACCCGGTCGAAGTTTCCTGGCAGGATCGAAGGATCGATATCATTCCATTGGGTGGGAAATTCGCCGGAAAGGGTGTCATCTTGATGTTTCGAGAAGCTGTCGGAACATGAGAACGGATTTACCCGGGCCGGCTTCACATATCAATCGATCACCAGGATTTTTCCTCTGACGTTGGACTCCTGGCTCCTGTTTTCGAGAATTCTCCCATGCTCAAACCCTGGAAACTGAAAACCCGCCTGTTTTTCGTTGTATTCGCACTGATGGCGCTCACCGTCACCGGCGGCGGTGTCATGATCGCCTATACCGTTCAGATGGAACACATTGTTGCGGACATTACGGAACGGGATCTGACAGCCTTTCAAATCGCCGAAGGCATGGAAAGCGCCCTGGCCATGCAGAAGGGCTTTGTCGCCTATTACTTCATGGACCGAAATCCGCAGTGGCTGCAGCAACTGGGAGAATACCGCCAAATCTTCCGGGAAAAACTGGCCGAAGCAAGGGCTCTCGTAAAAGAGGAGCCGATTTTGAAACACATCGAGGCCATCGAGGCGGACTATCACCGCTATATCCGAGACAAGGACGAGGTGATCGCCCTGTACAAGAGCGGCAACATCGAAACCGGACAGCAGCTTCACAAGGAGGTTCGCCAGCAGTTCTTCAACTTGCTGGAAGGATGTCGGCAATTCAAGGATGTTTACAGAAACAAGGTCTTCGGCACCAAACAATTGGTTCAGGAACAGGCCGAACACCTGCGTATGGTCACCGTTGCAGCCGTTGTCGTGGGATGCGCTCTTGCGCTGGTGCTGATCTGGCTGATGTTGGATCAGGTGTTCAAGCCGGTGGTGAGACTCACCCGAGAGCTGGGCGGGATGGATCCGTCCAAAGCAAAGGGAGACGAAATCCGGGCGCTGAGTGAAGGTGTTCGGGAATTGATCGAGGATGCCGACCAGACCTACCATGAACTCAAACGAAGCCGGGAAACGCTGCTCCAGGCCGAAAAAATGGCCTTGGTCGGAAAACTTGCGGCAGGCATGGCCCATAGCCTGCGAAATCCCTTTACCTCCGTGAAAATGCGGCTTTTTTCGCTGGGAAGATCTCTCAAACTGAACGAAACCCAGCAGGAAGATTTCGATGTCATCTCGGAGGAAATCCAGCACATCGACACCATTGTCCAGAATTTTCTGGAATTTTCGAGACCGCCGAAATTGCGGATGACACGGGTGAGTCCATCGAGTGTGGTGGACCTGGTGATCCGGCTGCTGGGCCACCGTCTCAATTCGTACGATGTGACCGTGGAAATTCGAAGAAAAGCGATGTTGCCCGAAATCGAGGCCGATCCGGAACAGCTCAAGGAGGTACTGGTGAATCTGGTAGTCAATGCCTGTGAGGCGATGAAGCGGGGCGGGCACATCACGATCGAAGAGACGGAAATTTTCGACCCGAAGGCCGGAAGAACGGCCATCTTGCGCATTGCGGACACCGGCCCCGGCATTCCCGAGGAAATCCGGGAAAAAATCTTTCAACCGTTTTTCACGACAAAGGAAGAAGGCACTGGACTGGGCTTGAGCATTGCCGCCCGGATCGTGCAGGAACATGGGGGCGAGTTGTCCGTCGAGTCGCCGGAAGGGCAAGGCGCCGTTTTCGTGATGCGGTTTCCCGTGAAGCGACCGTGAATGTGTCCCATCGTGAACATGTATCGGGATAAGTGAAAAGAGCGCCGGTGAAATGAGGGTAAAATTTTTCGGTACCCAAAATTATCATTAATGATATTAATGAGATAAGTGGTGTCGCCCGGCCGACACCCACCCTTCATTAAAAATCAGGACAATGGGCGCAGTGGTCAAGGCGTTTACGATTTATGGCTTCGAAAATTTTGAGGATTCGTCCTATCCCGGATACAACGTTAAGCCGGTGATGATGTTTTGCGGCAATGATTTGGACGCGAAGAAGATCGTGGGCGAACTGATCGCGCAGCTTGGATGGCAGCCGCTCGACGTCGGCGGCTTAGAGCAGACGCTTCAGTTGGAAGCAATTATGACCAAACAGGGCAAGATCAACGACAAGCTCGGCATTCACAACACACGGTTCGGAAGATGAATTGCCCAACCATGAGGTGACAACATAGTATCCGTTCGCTATGTTTAATCATAATGTTGAATAACGTTAAAAACAAATATTATATGCATAACAACAAAAAGGAGATGTAATATGAAGCTAAAAGTAATGATTCACGAAGCTGAAGAAGGAGGTTATTGGGCGGAAGTTCCTTCCATTCCCGGATGTGCCACTCAGGGCGAGACTTTCGATGAACTTTTGAGCAATATTTACGAGGCTGTCGAGGGTTGTCTATCAATAGATATGAAAGATATAAAAATGACAGAGAAAGACAAGGTTCTGGAGATAGCGGTTTGAAAACCATATCCGGAATAGAATTTGCCAAAGTCCTTGAGAAGAAAGGCTGGGTGCTACGAAGAATCAGCGGCAGCCATCATATTTATGTCAAAGAAGGAACATCATTTCGTATTTCAATTCCTATTCATGGAAACAAGCCGTTAAAAACCGGTCTTCTTAAACATTTTATGAAGATTGCCGGAATCGACGAAAATGAATTATAAACCAGTGCATATAACAAATCACTCCAGCGGACGGCTGAGAGCCGCCGCTGATTTCAGTCGTTAGCTTTCTCAAATTGGCGATCATGAATATTCATGATATTGAACATAACGTTTTAATATACACCAAGAAAGAAGCAAAAGCATGAATGTGTATGATATGACTATGACCAAGATTCGCCAGTTGCCCGAATTGCTTGTCCAAGAAGTGAGCGATTTCATAGATTTTTTGCTGATGAAACAAGATAGCACTCGCTGGCAACTGTGGAATCAGTTCACTGAGACGCTGGAACTTTCCGAGGCGGATTTCTCCGATTACTTGCCGAACCTTGAAGACTACGAGAATCGTCTGGCACACGGAGAAATCCAATGGTAACCATTAGGCGCGGCGATGTGGTGTTATGCGACCTTAATCCAGTGATAGGCACAGAGCAAGCTGGCGAGCGTCCTGTCGTTGTGCTACAGATTGACCGTGCAAATGCAGTGAGTCCCCATACAATCATTGCGCCGTTTACGACCAAAATTCATCGTGCGCTTTTGCTTTCCCATGTGTCTGTCCCGGCAGGTGTTGGTGGCTTGATCCGGGATTCGGTTGTGCTTTGTGAGCAGATTCGGGTAATTGACAAGCGTCGGATTATCAAGGTTCTTGGACATTTGGATGCCCATACATACAACAGATAGCGAAAGCGTTGTCTGCCATTCTTGGTTTATGAATAAGCGAGAATGTGCCAACGGGTTGCAGCCGACACGCTCCGCTTCGCGTGCGGCTGAACCCGACCGTTAGCCTTCCGATTCGCCGCATGAAAAATCCAAAAGGCAGGACTTATGGCCCGAAAGAATAAGTCAGAAATCAGCCGGAACAAACGCCCGATTGAATCCTACGAACACCGCGACAAAGCGCGCGTCAACAACCCGCCCGTCGGGCTGGTGACGCCCGAAACCGACCCCGACGCCGGTCAGCAGAAAAAGACCTACGCCTACGACCCCCACCTCGACCCGCAACTGGTCTGGGCGGGCAAGGCCGAGCACATCTCCTTCGAGGTGCCGACGGTCTCCCTGCACGTCCACGAACGCATCGCCCCGCGCACCATCCTCGAGGCCGTGCGGAAGAACGCCCTCACCCCCAGCCCCTCTCCCACTGGGAGAGGGTGGCGCGGAGCGCCGGGTGAGGGCGTTCAGTTGCCGCTGTTCGAGATGGAGCGCAAAGAGCCGCTGCGCGAGGCCATCGAGTTCTACCAGCATAAGCACGACTGGAGCAACCGCCTGATTGCTGGCGATTCGCTCCTGGTGATGAACTCGCTGCTGGAAAAAGAGGGCCTGGGCGGCAAGGTGCAGATGATATACATTGACCCGCCTTACGGCATCAGGTACGGCTCGAACTTTCAGCCCTTCGTAAACAAGCGCGATGTAAAGGACGGCAGGGACGAAGACTTAACCAGCGAGCCGGAGCAGATCCGCGCCTTCCGCGATACCTGGGAACTGGGCATCCACTCCTACCTCACCTACCTGCGCGACCGGCTGCTCCTGGCGCGGGAACTCTTGACCGAGAGCGGCAGCATCTTTGTCCAGATCAGCGACGAGAACGTCCACCACGTGCGGGAGTTGATGGATGAGGTGTTTGGTGCGGGGAATTTTGTCAGTCAAATTTCTTTTAGAAAGACCACAGGGGTACAAAGTACCTATGTGGCATCAGTTTCTGATTACCTACTTTGGTATTCAAAAAATAAGGAGAAGGGGAAATTTAGAAAACTATTTCGAGAGAAGACAATAGACGAAAACTACAGCAATTTAATGCTTCCTACTGGAGGAAAAAGAAAGTTACAGGACGAAGAATTTGAAGGCCGGAGAAAAATTCCTGATGGAGCAAGAGTATTTCGCTATGATCATTTGTTGTCTTCCGGTCCAAGCAATCAAAATCAAGAGTTCGTTTTTGAAGGAAAAACATTTGTGCCCCCGACAGGAAACCATTGGAAGAGTTCCATCGAAGGCCTGAATCATTTAGCAAGAGCAAGACGAATTGAGATTAGAGGCAACAAAGTAAATTATATCCGTTTCTTTTCAGACTTCGCGGCTTTCCCTTATACGAATTTTTGGGACGATACAACAACGGGAGGTGATTCTGAGAAGATATATGTTGTTCAAACCACTTTCAAGGTTATCGAGCGCTGCCTTCTGATGACCACCGACCCTGGCGATCTGGTCTTCGACCCGACCTGCGGCTCGGGCACCACGGCCTACGTGGCCGAGCAGTGGGGCCGGCGCTGGATTACCTGCGATACCTCGCGCGTGGCGCTCACCCTGGCCCGCCAGCGCCTCATGACCGCCGTCTTCGACTACTACGAGCTGGCGCATCCCGAAGAAGGCGTGGGCTCCGGCTTCAAGTACAAGACCGTGCCGCACGTCACGCTCAAGTCCATCGCCAACAACCCGGAGATCGACAGCATTTACGCCCGCATGCACCCGGCCATTGAAAAGGCACTGGCAGACCTGAACGCCGCACTCAAGTCCCTCACCCCCAGCCCCTCTCCCAAAAGGAGAGGGGAGTACAACCTTCTTCCATCAGGAGAGGGTGGCCGAAGGTCGGGAGAGGGGTATCCCCGCTTCAAGGTCACCACAGGCGGGCGTGTAGGGCAATTCGTGGACTTCGCCGCGCCGGATTCCGCCACCTTCACCATGCCTTCTGGCCAGGTGGTCAAGGTGAACGAACTGGTGGAATGGGAGGTGCCGTTTGAGTTTCCGGCCGATTGGCCGCAAGCAGCGCGCAAACCCTTCGAAGCCTTCCACGCCACCCGCCGCGCCATGCAAAAAGAGATGGACGCCGCCATCGCCCGCCATGCGCCGCAGGAAACGCTCTACGACCAGCCCTACGTGGACCGCAAGAAGGTGCGCGTGACCGGGCCGTTCACGGTGGAGGCCGTCCCGGCGCCGGTGGTGAAATCGCCGGATGAGATTCTCCCCTCTCCCACCGGGAGAGGGGTCGGGGGTGAGGGCAAAAAACCACTGCCTCACGACCTTTTGCAATTCGCCCGCCAATTGCGCAAAGAGCAAACGGATGCCGAACGCCTGATGTGGGCGCTGTTACGCGACCGACGATTGGCAGGGTTCAAATTTCGCCGGCAACATCCCGTTGAGCCATACGTCCTCGATTTCTACTGCCACGAAGCGCGGCTCGCGATTGAAATCGACGGCGGCCAGCACAACGAACCGGATGCACGGTTGCATGATGAGCAGCGCACGGCGGCCCTCGTATCTCAGGGCATCCACGTGCTGCGGTTCTGGAACAACGATGTCCTGAACAACACAGAAAGTGTGTTGCAGACGATTTATGACGCCCTCACCCCAGCCCTCTCCCAAAGGGAGAGGGAGTTTATGGCGAATGCGTCCATTGCCCGCTCCGGCGAGACGCTACGCCAGGGCGAATGGCGCGACGAACTCTTGCGCGCCGGCATTCGCGGCAAGGCTGGACAGTATATCCGCTTTGCACGCCTTGAGCCGCTGCCGGGCTGCCGCTGGCTTCACGCCGACGGCGAAACCCGCCCCAGCGACGAGGGGGCTGACCGAGTCCGCGAGATGGCGCCCGCCTACAACCCGATGCGCGTGGTCGTCTCCTTCGGTCCCGAGCACGCGCCCCTGGAGCAGCGTCAGGTGGCGCAGGCCATCGAAGAGGCGCAGACGCTGGTGCCGAAGCCCAAGCTCATCGTCTTCGCCGCCTTCCAGTTCGATCCGGAAGCGGCCAAGGACATTGACGAGACGAACTGGCCGGGCGTGACCCTTCTTAAGGCGCAGATGAACGCCGACCTGCTGACCGACGATTTAAAGAAAAAACGCGCCAGCAACGAGTCTTTCTGGCTCATCGGCCAGCCGGATGTGGAGGTCGAGCGCATTGCTCCCTCACCCCAGCCCTCTCCCACTGGGAGAGGGAGTAAGGGTGAGGGCGTTCAGTACCGCGTCTCGGTGCACGGCTTCGACTACTACAACACCAAGACCGGCCAAATCGAATCCGGCGGTGCGGACAAAATCGCCGTCTGGATGCTGGACACCGACTACGACGGCCGCAGCCTCTACCCGCGTCAAGTATTCTTCCCGATGGCGGGCGACAGCGAAGGCTGGGCAAAGCTGGCGCGCAACCTCAAGGCCGAGATTGACGCGGATCGGATGGAAGCCTACCGGGGCACGGTGTCGTTGCCATTTGAGTCGGGCGAGCACAAGCGCATCGCTGTCAAGATCGTGGACGACCGGGGCATTGAAAGTTTGAAGATACTGGAACTTTCATAGGAATCCCCCATGCAGCCGGGGCTGCGCCCCGTTGGATGAAAGTCGATGGAGCAAATTCCTTAGGAGTATGACGACATGACAGTCGCCTTACGGTTCTGCCGACTGCCCACTGCCCACTGCCGACTTTCGTAGGAAAAAGGCTGGATGCTGTGTCGTGCTGCATCCCTCGTCGCTGCGGCGTACGTCTAAGTACGCCTCACAGACGGAATTTGCACTCCTTGCCTGCAGCCTTTTTTCGAAGTCGTCCATATCTTAGGCTTTTTGCGAGGCTATCAGGAGATAGGAGATAAAGGATGGGAAACAAGATACCGATAAGATTACGCAAAGAGCCTCTGATTGAGGCGCTGTGGGAAATCCGCTTTACAAGCACAAAGCCGTCTGTGGTTGACTTGCTTCCCGGAATTATGTACCCGGCTTTGAAGGATAAATACCCTAACACAGTTCGCCTTTTTACTGCGGATATCCCGGCGCCAATTGTAGAAAATGATCCCAAACTCAGGTACGCTCCCAAGATTCGTTTTGAAGGTGGGAATCAGGCGGTTCAGATAGGAGAACATGTCGTCTCTCTAAGTTGTCGTCGTCCATATTCGGGATGGGAAACGTTCTCCAAAGATATTCGGACGGTAATTGCAATTATCTGCGATACCGGGTTAATTGATCGGCTGGAGCGCTTTTCTTTGAAATACATCGACCTGATTGAGGTGGATCAGCCACCGAGCCTCAGTTGCCTGAATCTCGAACTGAAAATGGGGGGATACGAGATCGATACCCGGCCAGTGCAACTCCTATCGGAGATTAAAGAAGGCGACCTGATTCATATCATCCAAATCGTATCGCCAGCGGAGGCGTCCATCCCGGGCAAGCCCGACAGATTCAAAGGAGTTCTGTTGGATATAGATTCCATTAGGCCCTTGAAGGGAAATGAGTCCTGGCCTGATATCGAAAATCACCTGGATGGTGTCCATTTGTCCTCTAAGAAAATGTTTTTCGGCCTATTGACGCCGGAGACAATAGCCAAGCTTGAACCTGAGTACGAGGAGGGGCAGTCATGACTGCGACGTTGACGGAACCATTGAACAGCAACTGGGCTGCCAGTAAAGCCGCTGGAGTTCTTTCTCCAACATATTTAGAGGAATGGACCGGCTACAGTGAGCGTCTTCCCGCCGAAAGCCAGCGGATAGTCGTTCCGTGGGTAGAATTCAAGTGGCCACTCCCTGAAGAAAACATGAGCTACCGAAGCACGGAAATCATTCCGGAAGTAACCGAAGAGTTTGTGCCACGTACCCCTTTAGGCAGGAAACTTCTGTCCTTGCGTATCCGAGCGATTGAGGCAGGCATGAAATTGTTAAGTGCCGATGAGGTGATAGAAGAGGTAAGACGGCGGCGTGGGGAGATTGGAGACGATGAAGCGGACGTATATTGACGCAAATGTCTTGATTGCCGCGTTTCAAGGCGACGGGATCATCTCCCGCCGTGCCATGGAAGTGTTGGACGATCCCAACCGCGCGTTGGTCGTAAGCGATTTTCTCCGGTTGGAAGTGCTGCCTAAGCCGACATTTCATAAACGGAAGGAAGAAGTTGAGTTTATGAATGCAGTGCTAGAAATGGCGGCGGAAAATGTGCCTTGTGATCCAAGTGTGACAAAGAAGGCGATAGAACTTGCTTCCGACTATGATGTGGCACCGATGGATGCGCTTCATGTTGGAGCGACGTCTGCGGCAAAAGTGGACGAGTTCGTAACAATGGAAAAGCCATCAAAGCCAGTCTGCAAGATTAAGAAAATGAATATTTTATCCCTTAACGTAGAGCAAAAGCCATGACAGGCAAGACCACCATCGACCGCCTGATCATCAACTCGCCTTACGAGGAGCCGCAGCGTCACTGGCGCTACGACCGGGAAACGCGGCTGTTTGATCTCGTGGAGGGCCGCCGCCCGGCGGGGTACGTGGTGGCAACACCCGGTTCGAGGTCGTTTGATGACCCCGGCATCTTCGTCGAAATTCCGCTGGTCAATCAGATCCGCCCTCGCGTGAAGGCTTGGCGCGAAGCGGGTTATCCGGGAGTTTCCAGCATCACCAAGCGCCTGTTGGCGTACTGGCGCGACCCGGAGGAGTTCGAGACGCGCCGCTTCTTCTTTTGCCAGTTGGAAGCGGTGGAAACGCTCATCTGGCTCACGGAGGCGCCCGCCGCGGAGCGCGTGGGTATCGAGATTCCCGGCGATGGCGGGGAGTTCGTGCGGCAGTGCTGCAAGATGGCGACCGGCTCGGGCAAGACCATCGTCATGGCGATGGTCATCGCCTGGCAGGTCCTCAACAAGGTGGCGTCGCCGCAGGATACGCGCTTTTCCAAGAACGTGCTGGTGATCGCTCCGGGGCTCACTGTGAAAAAGCGCCTTTCGGTCCTGGAACTCTCGGCGGAAGGGAATTACTACGAGGCATTCAGCATAGTCCCTTCGGCGTTGCTCGACAAGCTACGCCAGGGAAAGGTGCTCGTACGTAACTGGCACACCTTGGCATGGGAGGGCGAAGAGCAACTCAAGAAGCGCAAGAGCGTGGACAAGCGCGGGATCAAGAGCGACGAAGCTTATACCCGCGAGGTCCTGGGCAAGATGGCGAACGCCCGTAACCTGCTGGTCATCAACGACGAGGCCCACCATGCCTGGCGAGTGAATTGGGAGGCCGAAGGCAAGTACCTGCGCCAACGCGATCTCAAGGACAGCGCCGAGGAGGCCACCGTATGGATCGGCGGGCTCGACCGGCTGCACCGCTCGCGGGGCATCCTAACGTGCTACGACTTCTCCGCCACGCCGCTCACGCCCTCGGGCAAGCAGAGCAGCGAGGAGGCACTGTTCGGCTGGATCGTCAGCGACTTCGGGCTGAACGACGCCATCGAATCTGGACTCGTGAAGACCCCGCGCGTGGTGGTACGCGACGACGCCGTGCCCGACGCCAAGACCTACAAGTCGCGCCTCTACCACATCTACAATGACCCGGACGTAAAGGACGATCTTAACAGGAAGGCGCAGCCGGAAGAGCCGCTTCCCGACCTGGTCCTGAACGCCTACTACCTCCTGGGCTACGACTGGCGCGAGGCGTGGAAGGCATGGCAGGACGCCGGGCTGCCCACCCCGCCGGTGATGATCACCGTTTGCAACCGCACCGAGACGGCGGCGCGGGTCAAACACGCCTTCGATTCCAAGCGCATTCATATTGACGAACTGTGCGAGCCGGAGCGCATTCTGCATATCGACTCGAAGGTGCTGGATGAGGCGGAGGCCCACGAGGAACCCGCCGTGCCGGTGAAGGTTTCGGACGAGACCGATGATGCGCAAGAGGAGGACGTACCCGTCGAGCGCAAGCTGACCAAGGCGGAGCAGGCGGAACTCCTTCGCCGGAAGGTAGACACAGTGGGCAAGGAGGGACAGCCCGGCGAAAAGATTCAGAAGGTCATCTCCGTAGGCATGCTCTCCGAGGGCTGGGACGCCAAGACGGTCACGCACATCATGGGACTGCGTGCCTTCACGTCGCAGCTTCTGTGCGAGCAGGTGGTGGGCCGCGGCTTGCGGCGCACCTCTTACGAAGTCAACCCGCAGACAGGGCTGTTCGAGCCGGAGTACGTCAATATCTTCGGCGTGCCGTTCACCTTTCTGCCGCACGAAGCCGGGGAAGATGGCCCGCCGCCCCCGCCCCCGCCCAAGACTGCTGTTGAACCGGACCCGGCCAAGGCAATGTTCGAGATCCGCTGGCCGAATGTGGTGCGCATCGACCGCGTGTTTCACCCCACGTTGACCCTGGATTGGTCGAAGGCGCAGCCGCTGGAACTGGACGCAGCGCAGACAGCGCAGGTCGCCGAACTGGCACCGATTCTCGAAGGCAAGCCAGACGTCACCAGGATCAACCGCATCGAGTTGGAGCGGTTGGCGCGGGAGTTCCGCACCCAGCGCATCATCTTCGAAACCGCGCGGGATGTGTTCGACCAGATGAAGCACACGTGGCATGGCAGCCGCGAGGTGTTGCTGGCCCAGTTGGTGCGGATCGTCGAGCAGTTCATTCGCTCCGACCGCATTTCGATCTCGCCGCCTCTCTTCTATCAGGACGAACTGCGCCGCCGGCTGATCATCACGCTCAACATGTCGCGGGTCGTGCAGCATGTGTGGGAGGCGGTGCGGCAGGAGAACACCGAGCGACTGACGCCGGTCTTCGACCGAGATCATCCCATTCGCTCCACGGGCGAGATGCGTACTTGGTATACGGGCAAGCCGTGCGAGCGCACGCGCAAATCGCACATCAAGGTGTGCGTCTACGACAGCACGTGGGAGGCGTCCGACGCCTTTGTGCTCGACGACAGCGACGTGGTGGCCGCCTGGGTCAAGAACGACCACCTGGGCTTCGAAATGCTCTACGTCCATCGCGGCGTGGTGCGGAAGTACCGGCCGGATTTTCTCGTGCGGTTGGCTAACGGCGACATGCTGGTGCTGGAGACGAAAGGTCAGGACACCGAACAGGATCAGGTCAAACGCCGCTATCTGGACGAATGGGTGCAAGCGGTGAACGCGCATGGCGGCTTCGGCCATTGGCGATGGGCGGTTGCACGACACCCTGGCGAGATTCGGGATGTGCTCCTGCAAGGCGAGAAAGCGAGAAGGGAAGACTAACAACCGGTTGTCCCTATCGGGTCCATGTCCTGGAGGCGCCGCAGGCGACGCCAATGCGGCGTTGGGCGCAACGTCAGCCTAAGAAAGGAGCAAAAGCATAAGTGTGTATGATATGACTATGACCAAGATTCGCCAGTTGCCCGAATCGCTTGTCCAAGAAGTGAGCGATTTCATAGATTTTTTGCTGATGAAACAAGATAGCACTCGCTGGCAACTGTGGAATCAGTTCACTGAGACGCTGGAACTTTCCGAGGCGGATTTCTCCGATTACTTGCCGAACCTTGAAGACTACGAGAATCGTCTGGCACACGGAGAAATCCAATGGTAACCATTAGGCGCGGCGATGTGGTGTTATGCGACCTTAATCCAGTGATAGGCACAGAGCAAGCTGGCGAGCGCCCTGTCGTTGTGCTACAGATTGACCGTGCAAATGCCATTAGGGTGATCATTGACATAATTCACACAGGATATTATCAAGGATTTTGAAAGAGGTTTAACTATGGCGTCTACGGCAACCATTATGACAGTGACAAAAATGCTGGAATCTTTGCCCGAAACAGTACAAGAGCAGGTGGTCGAGCATTTGCGCGAGTATCTCGCCGACTTGCAGGATGAATTGAAATGGGATGACTTGTTTGAGCGAACCCAACCTCAGTTGGTAGCAGTTGCCCGTCGTGCAAAACAAGAAATCGCCCAGGGAAGCGCACAACCGATGGACTACGAGCAATTATGAAGTCAGCCACTTTGCCATCTTTCTGGGCGGCTTACGAAGTTCTCGATGAAGACGTCAAGCGCAGCGCCAGAAAAGCCTTTCGCTTGTGGGCGCAAAATCCCTTCCATCCTTCCTTGCACTTCAAGTGTATCAATCGCGAAGAGAACATCTGGTCTATAAGAATTACGCGTGACTATCGCGCTTTGGGTATTCTTGAAGGTGACACGGTAACGTGGTTCTGGATTGGTAGCCATGATGAGTACGAGCGTTTCATCTCGTGATGAATATGGTTAGCTAACCTGCCGCGCCGGGCGGCGTTGCCAACGCGGCGTTCGGCTCGTTAAGATGAGGAAGATAGATGAATACGAAGCAATTGGCCACCGCAATCATCACGGCCAGCGTAATTCCGCTTAAAGCAATTGGAGATGCCGCTCACATTGCAGTTGCCGCTGTTAGCGCAATGGATTATCTTCTTACCTGGAATTGCAAGCATTTAGCCAACGCCCAGTTCATAAGAAGGGTTTCAGCAATCTGCACCAAGAACGGCTTTAATATGCCTGTTATTTGTACTCCAGAAGAATTGATGGGAGGTGACACCTATATCTGATGATCCAATCATAGATGAAGTCAGGGCAATACGAGAACGTTTAGCGGAAAACCATCATTTTAAAGCTGGTGCCATTTTTGCTGCCTTACGGGAGCGGCAGGCATTGTTAGGCTCAAGGCTGGTTCGATCTACAAAGAAACAAGTGGATAGCGTAATCGTGATGATGAATAACGACACAGAAATCGATGAAAGCCAAGGAACATAATGCCCAACTGCTGGATTTTCGCTTTCGCAGAAATGACGCGCCGGATGTTCATCCCCGGGAGCGGCAACTTTTGCCATGAACATGACGGGAAGGCACCATGAGCCGGGTTCTGATCATCGATGATGACGATCAATTGCGAAAGAGTTTCCAGAAACTCTTGAAGGAAGAGGGCTACGAGGTGAGCGGTGCCGCCTCGGGCGAGGCGGGTCTTGCCGAGGTCCGCAGACAGCCGCCCGATCTGGTGATCGTGGACATGCGACTACCCGGCATGAACGGGTTGGAAACCTTTCAGCAAATTCAGCGGATCGAGCCGAAGCTTCCAGCCATCGTCATGACGGCCTACGGAACGACCGAAACCGCCATTGAGGCAACCAAGATCGGCGCCTTCGACTACATCCTCAAGCCCTTCGACATCCCGGAAATGTTGGGACTGATCGCCAAGGCCATCGAGGCTGGAAGGCTGATGCGCTCCCCGGTGGAAATGAACGCCGGGCCCGAGGATTTCGGAAAAGAAGCCATCATCGGGCGAAGCGCCGCCATGCAGGATGTCTACAAGGCGATCGGGCGGGTGGCGCCGACGGATGCAACCGTGCTCATTCGGGGCGAATCGGGTACCGGAAAGGAACTCGTGGCTCGGGCCATCTACCAGCACAGTCGTCGGGCCGCAAAACCCTTCCTCGTCATCAATTGTGTCGCCATCCCCGAAACCCTTCTCGAAAGCGAGCTCTTCGGCTATGAGAAAGGGGCCTTCACCGGGGCCACCCACCGGCGGATCGGCAAACTCGAGCAGGCCAACGGCGGAACGGTGTTTCTGGATGAAATCGGGGATATGCCCTTTTCTCTGCAATCGAAGATTCTGCGTCTGCTGCAGGAGCGCAGCATCGAGCGGCTCGGCGGCAGGGAAACCATTCCGGTCGATGTCCGGGTGATCGCCGCCACCAACCGGGATCTCGAGGCAGCCATCGACGCCGGCCGTTTTCGAGAAGACTTGTACTACAGGCTCAAGGTGGTCAGCATCTTTCTGCCTCCTCTTCACCAGCGAAACGGAGATATTCCCCTTCTGACGGCCTATTTCGTCAAGCGCTTTGCACGAGAGACCGGCATTTCCCCGCCGATCATCCACCCCGAGGCCATGGACCTGTTGTCGAGTTATCCCTGGCCGGGAAACGTTCGAGAACTGGCCAACACGATCCAAAAGGCCGTCATCTTCAGCCGCGGGGCTCCCATCGGCGCCGAGAACATTGCCGCAGCCCTGGGCGAGAAACAAACCGTCTCCGCCGAAGAGGCCGAAAACCAGGAGCAAACGCTGCGTCGGATTTTCCGCAGCGTGATTCAGGCGGGCTCCGGTGAACATCTCTATGACAGCTATTTCGATTATCTGTCCAGGCTCTTTATCACCGAAGCGATCAATATCGCAGACGGTAACCGCAGTCGTGCGGCAAAACTCCTCGGTCTTTCCCGACCGACCCTTCACGCCAAGATCGAAAAATACGGCCTGAAAATCGAATCGTCCGTTCGGGACGAGGGACAATAGGATGGCGTACCCGAACCATCATCCCGTTTTGTGAGCGGCCTGCTCCGATACAGGAGATCTGTCATGAATCCCATTTCCACCATTCATCTTCAGAGCCGCCCTGAATCGAAATTCATCCTCTTTTCCGATGCCCACCGGGGCGACGGCAGCGGGGCGGACGATTTTGCTGCCAATTCCCAACTGTTCAAATGCGCACTCGACCACTATTTCGACGAAGGCTACACCTTGATCGAGCTGGGCGATTGCGAAGAGCTGCTGGAGAACCAACAGTTCGATCAGATCTACATCAGCCATACGGCCATTTACGATCGCCTGGCTCGGTTTCATCACTCGAACGGCCGCTACATCAAGCTGTGGGGCAATCATGACGACATCTGGGAGCGCAACCAGCACCTGCTGCAGCATCTGTTCCCCCGGCTCGTGGTCTATGAGGCTGCCGTCATCGACCGTCATATCCTGCTGTGGCACGGCCATCGGGCCGATCCGAAATGCTGGGGATTCTGGGCCAAATTGACGCGGGTAGTGCTGCGAAAGTTCTGGTATAGGTTGCAGCAGCTGGGTATTCGAGATCCCACCCGGGCGGCCGAAAATCCCGGCCGATGCGATACCGTGGACAAGGTACTTTTCGATTGGGCCAAGGCCGGCTGTTCCGAAATGGGTCGATTGGATGCATGGTTTCCGGGGATGCGGATCGATACGATCATTGCAGGGCACACCCACAGGCCCGTCTTTCAAAACCTGTCGCTGACGGACAAGTGGTATGTCGAGAAAGGGCGCTATACCCTCCAAACAAGACGATGGAGCCAGCGGGACAGCGCCTATTTCAACACCGGCTCCTGCGTTCATCCCCGCTGCATCACAGGGATCGAACTGACGGGAACGGGAGAGGATATGCGCATTTCCCTGATCAAATGGTCGGCCGAACCGATCCGGGAAGCTGGATCGACCGAAGGCCCCTCCTACCCGCTGACGATACGAAGAACCGTTCTGGAATCGACTCTTCTAAAACCGGAAGGGATGGCGAGATGAAAAGACTACCGATCGGAATTCAATATTTCGGAAACATTCGAGGGAAAACGAACGATTATTACTATATCGACAAGACCGAGCAGATCGTCGATCTCGTTCGTCACGGGAAATATCTCTTTCTATCCAGGCCAAGGCGCTTCGGAAAGTCGCTGCTGCTCAGCACAATAGAGGAAGCATTCCTTGGAAATCGGGAGCTGTTTCGGGGGCTGTATCTCGAAGATCACTGGGACTGGAATGTGCGTCATCCAGTGATCCACATCAGCTTCGGGGCAGGGGTGATCCGGGATGTGGCGGACCTGGGAGAGCGGTTTGCGTTCATTCTCAAGGAAAACGCCCGAAGCGGCGGTGTAACCTTGACGGAATCCAATCGGCGGGAGCGGTTTTTCGAGCTCATCACCGAATTGTTTCGAAAAACCGATCAAACAGTCGTGGTGTTGGTAGACGAATACGACAAGCCGATTTTGGACAACATCGACAAGCCTGCGATGGCGACGGAAATCCGGGACGAGCTCAAGAACATCTATTCGGTGATCAAGGATGCGGATCGGTATCTGAAGTTCGTGTTCATCACGGGGGTGAGCAAGTTCAGCAAGGTATCGCTTTTCAGCGGATTGAACAACCTGCAGGACATCACCCTGCACGAGCGCTACGCCACGATCTGCGGCTATACCCAAGAGGAGATGGTGACGACCTTTGCCGAGCGGCTTTCGGGTGTGGATCTCGATGCAGTCCGGCGCTGGTACAACGGGTACAACTTCCTGGGCGAGCCGGTCTACAACCCTTTCGATATCCTGTTGTTTCTCGATACGAAGGATTTCCGCAGCTATTGGTTCGAGACGGGCAGCCCGTCGTTTCTGATCAAGCTGATCGAGGAGCGGCACTATCCCGTTCCGAACCTCGAAAAGATCGAGACGACCGACACGATCCTCGGAGCCTTTGACGTGGACCGGATCGAGCTCGAGGCGCTCCTGTTCCAGACGGGGTATCTGACGATTGTCGGAACGGAGACTATCCTGGAAACTCGCAATTACCGGCTGGGGTATCCGAATCTCGAAGTCAAACGGAGCCTCACCGAATGCCTGCTCCACCATTTCACCCAAAACCCGTCCGAGAGCACCCGGAGACGAATGGAGCTCTACCGCGCGCTAACTGCAGGCGATCCGGCACCACTGCGGGACATCTTCCACGCCTTTTTCGCCTCGATGCCGAACGAATGGTATGCGAGCAGTCGGGTGGCGGCCTACGAAGCTTTTTATGCAAGCGTTTTCTATTGCTATTTTACGGCGATCGGTTTCGATGTGCGGGTGGAGGATTCCACGAATGTCGGCCGAATCGACATGACGGTGATCTACGGCGGCAAGGTCTATCTCTTCGAATTCAAGGTCGTGGAGCTCGACACGTCGACCCAGAAGGCCATCGAGCAGATCCGGAGCAAGCGCTACTGGGAGAAATATGTCGGCAAAGGCGAGATCGTGCTGATCGGGGTCGAGTTTTCGAAGACGACCCGAAACATCGTCGGCTATGATTGGGAGCGGATCGATATCGGGGCTGGTGCCTCTATGCCATAATCTACAATCTACCGAACCATCGAAAGCCGCCCGGGTATCGACTCAATATCCTTCCTGGAGCCGGTATTCGCTGAGTTTGGAACTTGCCCATCGTTGGAATTGGCGCAATGCCAAGAGACAGCTCAAAGACATTGCAGGGCACACCCACAGGCCCGTCTTTCAAAACCTGTCGCTGACGGACAAGTGGTATGTCGAGAAAGGGCGCTATACCCTCCAAACAAGACGATGGAGCCAGCGGGACAGCGCCTATTTCAACACCGGCTCCTGCGTTCATCCCCGCTGCATCACAGGGATCGAACTGACGGGAACGGGAGAGGATATGCGCATTTCCCTGATCAAATGGTCGGCCGAACCGATCCGGGAAGCTGGATCGACCGAAGGCCCCTCCTACCCGCTGACGATACGAAGAACCGTTCTGGAATCGACTCTTCTAAAACCGGAAGGGATGGCGAGATGAAAAGACTACCGATCGGAATTCAGAATTTCGGGAAGATACGGACCGAAGCCGATTTTTACTATGTGGACAAGACGCACCTCATTGCCGATCTGGTTGCACAGGAAGGCGGATATTTTTTCCTCTCCAGACCGCGACGCTTTGGAAAATCCCTATTCCTGAGCACAATAGAGGAGGTATTCCTTGGAAATCGGGAGCTGTTCCGGGGACTGTATCTCGACGATCACTGGGACTGGAATGTGCGGCATCCGGTGATCCATATCAGTTTCGGGGCAGGGGTGATCCGGGATGTGGCGGACCTGGGAGAGCGGTTTGCGTTCATTCTCAAGGAAAACGCCCGAAGCGGCGGTGTAACCTTGACGGAATCCAATCGGCGGGAGCGGTTTTTCGAGCTCATCACCGAATTGTTTCGAAAAACCGATCAAACAGTCGTGGTGTTGGTGGACGAATACGACAAGCCGATTTTGGACAACATCGATAAGCCTGCCGTGGCGACGGAAATCCGGGACGAGCTCAAGAATATCTATTCGGTGATCAAGGATGCAGATCGGTATCTGAAGTTCGTGTTCATCACGGGGGTGAGTAAGTTCAGCAAGGTGTCGCTTTTCAGTGGATTGAACAACCTGCAGGACATCACGCTGCACGAGCGCTACGCCACGATCTGCGGCTATACCCACGAGGAGATGGTGTCGACCTTTGCCGAGCGGCTTTCGGGTGTGGATCTCGATGCAGTCCGGCGTTGGTACAACGGGTACAACTTCCTGGGCGAGCCGGTCTACAATCCTTTCGATATCCTGCTGTTTCTCGACACGAAGGATTTCCGCAGCTATTGGTTCGAGACAGGCAGCCCGTCGTTTCTGATCAAACTGATCGAAGAGCGGCACTATCCCGTTCCGAACCTCGAAAAGGTCCTCTCTTCCGAGCAGATGCTGGGCGCCTTCGATGTGGACCGGATCGATATCGAACCGCTCCTGTTTCAGACCGGATACCTGACGATCCGTTCTCGAGAGCGGATCGGAGCCAAAATCGGATACCGCATGGCATTTCCCAATCTGGAGGTGAAGCTCAGCCTGACGGATGCCATCCTCGATCGGTTGTCCGGAGCCCCGGCACTGAAGGAGAACAACCAGTATCGCCTGTTCCGCTGCCTGGAAGATGCCGATATCGAAGGTCTTCGGGACATTTTTCACGCTTTTTTCGCCTCGATTCCCAACGAGTGGTATGCGAGCAGCCGGGTGACGGCCTACGAGGCCTTCTATGCGAGCGTTTTTTACTGCTATTTTACGGCGATCGGTCTGGATGTCCGGGTGGAGGATTCCACGAATGTCGGCCGAATCGACATGACGGTGATCTACGGCGGCAAGGTCTATCTCTTCGAATTCAAGGTCGTGGAGCTCGACACGTCGACCCAGAAGGCCATCGAGCAGATCCGGAGCAAGCGCTACTGGGAGAAATATGTCGGCAAAGGCGAGATCGTGCTGATCGGGGTCGAGTTTTCGAAGACGACCCGAAACATCGTCGGCTATGATTGGGAGCGGATCGATAATGGGGCTGGTGCCTCTATACCGTAATCTACAATCTACCGAATTATCGAAAGCCGCCCGGGTATCGACTCAATGGTCGGTTTGGGAGCTTCTGGATAGATGCCCGGTCCATACGAGATCGGGCGGCTAAGTTTTTCCGATGCAGCGAAAAAGGTGTGCCCGCCTCCAGACGTCTTCCGTGAGCCGCACAGGGAATTTTCCGCAATACCGTTATCCCTGTTGGACTCGCAAAAAATCCAACATATGGACGGCTTCGCAAAAAGGCCGCAGGCAAGGAGTGCAAATCCCGCCTGTGAGACGTCCTTAGACGTACGCCGCAGCGACGAGGAATGCAGCACGACACAGCATCCGGCCTTTTTGCGAAGTCGTCATCCCTATCCGTTTTTCCATACCTCTCCCCAAATTGTTAGCGACTTTTAACATTCCCCTCATATTACGCAAACATTTCCCCTGTAAAAACCTCATCGAGTCGAAACCAAAGAAGCCATCTGAGGCGATCGACCTCCGTTTGTCTCCGCTTCCATCGTAAGTATCCATCGGTCTTCATGAGGATCTCGGCCACTGTAAGGCGCATCGGTCGGTAGTTGTTGCCGCATCCGATTTGTTGACCCTGGTGGGGTCAAGACGCGCCTTTGCCTTCATGCCAAACATTCGGATCGATGATCATAACCCAACCCCTCATCCAAGGAGAAACATCATGGCAAAACAACGTATCTCGTCTGGTATCCTAAGTTGTCTCGTCCTCGTCCTGATGCTGATCGCATGCACCGTCCCATGCCTTCACGCCGAAGAATTGCTCGTTTATACGGCGTTGGAAGACGACGAAATTCCCAAATACCTTGACATCCTCAAGCAGGAACATCCTGACATTCAAGTAAAGATCGTTCGGGATTCAACGGGTATCGTTACGGCAAAGCTCCTGGCTGAAAAGGACAATCCCCAGGCGGATGTCATCTGGGGAACGGCCGCAACAAGCCTCATGCTCTGCGACCAAGCCGGAATGATCGAACCCTACTCTCCCAAAGGTATCGAGAAGGTAAAACCTTTCATGCGGGATTCCCGCAACCCTGCCCATTGGGTCGGAATCAAGGCTTGGGAAACCGGCTTCTGTGTGAATACCGTCGAATTGCAGCAATTGAAACTTCCCGTCCCGCAATCCTACGAAGACCTACTCAATCCCATCTACAAGGGAAACATCACCATGCCCAATCCGGCTTCTTCCGGAACGGGTTTTCTTACCGTATCGGCCATCCTGCAACTCAAGGGAGAACAGGAAGGATGGGCTTTCCTGGATCGCCTCGATCAGAACATCGCCCGGTACACTCATTCTGGATCGAAACCCTGCAAACTGGCCGGTTCTGGTGAGATTCCGATCGGTATTTCCTTTGCTTACCGAGGCTTCATGCAGAAGAAAAAAGGGGAGCCCGTTCTGACCGTCTTCCCGAAAGAGGGGTCCGGCTGGGATGTCGAGGCCAACGCGCTCGTCAAAAAGCCGAAAATCAAAGGTTCTGCGAGAACGTTCCTGGATTGGGCCATTGGCGAGTCGGTCATGAAAGCTTACGCTCAAGTCTATCCGATTACGGCATACGATACGGGACTTCCAGTTCCGGAAGGTTACCCTGCGGATCCATCCAAACAGCTCATCAAGAACGATTTCACCTGGGCTGCCAAAAACCGGGATCGGATTCTCCAGGAATGGTCCAAACGCTACGATGTAAAGAGTGAAGCCAAATAGGGAGATGACATGAACGCAGATGGAAATGACTTCGATGAGTTGCAGGTCGAAGATATTTGCAAGGTTTTCGGCAATCAGACGGTTCTGAAAGACATTCGTTTCAGCGCCCGGCGTGGTGAATTCATTTGCGTGCTGGGGCCAAGCGGTTGCGGCAAAACCACGCTGTTGCGGGTGATTGCCGG
Organism: uncultured Desulfatirhabdium sp.; assembly: GCA_964549995.1. Lineage (GTDB taxonomy): Bacteria > Desulfobacterota > Desulfobacteria > Desulfobacterales > Desulfatirhabdiaceae > Desulfatirhabdium. The sequence continues at coordinate 34,621 of CAZJXF010000011.1, forward strand.
GCTGGAAACCCCTGACCGCGGTAGGATCCGGTTTGATGGACAAGATGTCACCAACGAGCCGATTGCCAAGCGAAATGTCGGCATCGTTTTTCAATCTTATGCGCTGTTTCCCAATCTGACAGCAGCACAGAACATTGCGTACGGTCTCGTCTCCAAGAAGCTCGCCAAGACGGTTGTTCAAAAACGGGTCAGCGAATTGCTCAATCTGGTCGGGCTCAGTGATATGGGCGGTCGCTATCCGGCGCAACTCTCCGGTGGACAGCAACAGCGGGTGGCTCTTGCGCGGGCGCTGGCTCTCTCTCCCAGACTGCTACTTCTCGATGAACCCCTTTCCGCACTCGATGCGCAGGTGCGGTTGCTGCTTCGGACCGAAATTCGAAGGCTCCAACAACGGTTGCGGGTAACCACCCTGATGGTTACCCACGATCAGGAAGAAGCGTTGAGCATGGGGGATCGAATTCTGGTGATGAACAAGGGGCGCATCATTCAGGATGGATCGCCGGCAGACATTTACGACCGACCGGCCACCCCTTTTGTGGCCGCTTTTGTCGGATCGATGAATTTTTTGGATAACGCCGTCCGGGTCGATGTCGCCACCTATCAAGTTGGTCCTCACCGGTTACGCGTGGATCCGCTCAGAGACGGTCGGGTTTCCATTGGAGGAAGAGCCGTTATCGGAATTCGGCCGGAAGATATCCGGATTGGAGGCACACAAGAACCTGAAATGAACGTTGTGTCCGTCCGTGTCCGACATGTTTCCTATCACGGAGCACAATATCGGGTGGGCTTTGGGTTGGGAGATGATGGGAGAGATTCCGGTGTTCTCGAAGCCGATATCCCGTCCGAAACAATCCGCCGATACAATGTAAATCCGGGCATGCCCTTCAGCGTTCACTTGCCGATCGATCGGTTGCGGGTCTATGCACCGGAATCCGGAACCTTCGTTCATTGAATGCCCATCGGCCCCCAATGGGCATTCAGGCGCAACCGATCATGCCGATCCATCGACAGAAAGATTTCATTTCGCAAACCTTGCTACCGGTCAGTATCCTGCTGTCCCTGGGATGGCTGATCGTAGGTGTTGCGCTTCCCGTATTTCAGTTGTTGATCAGCAGCCTTCAAGACCATCAAGGTCGGTTTGTCGGCTTGCAAAATTATATCCGGTATATTCAGACACCGGCCCTGTCTGTCTCCTTTTTCAACAGCATCCGCTTATCGGTCCTGACCACCGTCATTTCCGTCATTCTCGGATTCGGATTCGCCTACATGCTGACCCGCACCCGAATTCCGGGAAAAGGACTGTTCAAGGCCATCGTCATGGTGCCCCTATACGCACCGACCTTGTTGAACGGCATCGCCCTCACCTATCTGTTGGGTCGAAAGGGACTGATCACCCAGCTGATGCACACCCATTGGGGTATTCAGCCCCCGCTGTACGGCGCTTTCGGAATCGTGGTCTCCGAGGTGATCTATACGTTTCCCCAAGCCGTCTTGATCCTGTACATCGCTCTTAGCCTGAGCGACGCCCGGCTCTATGAAGCCGCCCGATCGCTGGGGGCCCGACCGGTACGGATCTTTTTTACCGTGACCCTCCCGGGTGTCCGATACGGTCTCTTCAGTGCGCTCTGCGTGTGCTTCATCCTTGCATTCACCGATTTCGGCGCGCCCAAGGTGGTCGGCGGCAGCTTCAACGTGATTGCTACGGACATCTACAAACAGGTGGTCGGACAACAGAATTTTTCGATGGGTGCCGTGTTGAGTATGCTGCTATTGGCGCCTTCCGTGCTGATGTTTTCCATCGATTGGTTGCTCAAGAGAAAACATGCATCCTTGGTCACCTCCCGTTTTGTGGCTCTCGAGCCTGCACCCCATCGGCTGCGCGATGGATTGTTATTGATATACGGCGTTTGTATTTGCATATTCATTCTCGGGTTCTATGGAACGGCCCTGTTCGCATCCCTTGTCCGGGTCTGGCCATACGATATATCCTTAGGCTTGTGGCATTACCGATTCACCGGCACCGGGGGAGGTGGGTATACCGCCTTTTTCAACAGCCTTCGGATGAGTGCATGGTCTGCGGTGATCGGTACCTCCCTCACGTTCATCAGCGCCTATCTGATCGAGAAGACCAGACCTCTTCCGCGTATACGAAGGCTCACGTATTTCTTTTCCATCATCCCCATGGCACTTCCGGGTTTGGTCATCGGCCTGTCTTACATTTTCTTTTTCAACATGCCTGCATGGCGTATCGGCAGCTTTATCGAGCTCCCCAACCCCTTTCATTCGCTTTACAACACGATGGGCATTCTCGTCTTAAGCAACATTGTCCACTTCTACTCTGTCGCATTCCTCACAGCCACAACCGCACTCAAGCAACTGGATCGCGAATTCGAATCCGTGTCCGAATCCATGGGAGCACCTTTCTACCAAGTGCTCTTTCGGGTGACACTTCCTATCAGCCTGCCGGCGGCTTTCGAAATCATGACGTATTACTTCGTCAGTTCCATGGCCACGGTTTCGGCCGTCATTTTTCTCTATTCCGCAGACATTCCACTGGCATCCGTAGCCATTGCCAACATGGATGACGCAGGCGACACGGCCAAAGCCAGCGCCTTGTCGATCCTCATCGTCATGACGAATATCGCCGTGCGCTGGCTGCATCACGTGGTATTGCACGGCATCGAGCGCAGACACGCTCGGTGGAAGCCAACCTGATTGAAAAGGATATGCAGAAATGAATACAAACAAAGAATCGTCCAAACGAATTCAGGCAGTCGTTCTGGACTGGGCCGGAACGGCGGTGGACTATGGCTGCATGGGGCCTGTCCGGGTGATCACAATGGCATTTCAACGCTTCGGCATTTCGATCAGCGCAGCAGATGTCCGCCAATTCATGGGGCTGATGAAAAAGGAACACATCCGGCGGATCTGTGAAATTCCGGCGGTTGCCGCCCGATGGAAGGAAAAATATGGATGGTACCCCGGAAAGGCCGATATCGAGGACATATATCTCGAAACCGAACGCCTGATGTTCACTTGCCTGGCGGAGCATGCAGACCCCATTCCGGGACTTCTGGATTTCGTTCGGGAGGCACATGCCCGGTCCATCAAAATCGGCTCATCCACCGGATACACCCGTCCCATGATGGATGTGCTCGTTCCGGCTGCGTTGCAGAAAGGCTACATGCCCGATGTCGTCATTTGCTCTTCCGATGTACCCGCTGGAAGGCCCTATCCCTGGATGTGTTATCTCAACGCCATCCAGTTGAACGTATATCCCATGTCCACCATTGTCAAAATCGGTGATTCGATCAGCGACGTCCACGAAGGACGCAATGCCGGCATGTGGACTATCGGGCTGACCCGCTCCGGAAACGAACTCGGTCTTTCGGAAGCCGAAACACAGGCGCTCGATCCGGAGGAGCTTTCCCTTCAACTTGCTGCGATCGAAGACCGGATGCGAAAGGCAGGCGTGCACTATACCGCAGAAGGCATTTGGGCCTGTCTTCCGATTCTGGAAGACATCGAGAGAAGGCTGCAGCATGGAGAAACGCCGGAGACGGCGTTGATGTGAGAAGTCAAAAGTCAGAAGTCAGAAGTCAGAAGAACAGCGGATTTTGGACGCTTTTGACTTTACTGCTTCAGCTTCGAAGCCATCGTTTCATCACAATACCAGAAAAGGATAGGTATGTATTTCAATCAAATGCCCGAAAACCCCTACTTGTTGCTGACGCCCGGCCCCTTGACAACAACACCGACTGTCAAATGGGCAATGATGCGGGACTGGTGTACCTGGGACGACGATTACAAGTGCCTCGTCCAGCAGGTGAGAAGCGACCTCGTCTCTTTGGCGACGACCCAACCAGGCTATAGCGCAGTCCTCATGCAGGGAAGCGGTACCTTCGGAGTCGAAGCCGTCCTGACAACAGCCATTCCACGAACCGGCAAACTTCTGGTTTTGGCAAACGGTACTTATGGTCAACGGATGGTTCGAATCTGCCATAAGGCTGGCGTACCGGTTTGTGTTCAGGACAGCGGGGAGACCCTTCCGCCGGATATCGAGAAGCTGAAAGCCACTTTGGCCCAGGATCCGGAGATCACCCATGTCGCGGTCGTTCATTGTGAAACCACAACCGGAATGCTCAACCCCGTTCTCGAGATCGGTCATGCAGTCCATGCCGCCGGAAAAAGCTTCATTGTCGATGCCATGAGTAGTTTCGGCGGCATCCCGATGGATATGGCACAGATTCATGCCGATTACCTGATCAGCTCCGCCAATAAATGCATTCAAGGTGTTCCTGGGTTTTCCTTCGTGATCGCAAAGGAATCGGAGCTGCGAAAGACCCGCAATCGCTCAGGATCGCTCAGCCTCGATCTCTACGATCAGTGGGAGACCATGGAAACGGAACATGGCAAATGGCGCTTCACTTCCCCCACCCATGTCGTTCGGGCATTTGCCCAGGCGCTTGCCGAATTGCAGGCGGAAGGAGGTGTCGAAGCTCGCTATCACCGCTATTCTCAAAACCAGGTGCAACTGGTTACCGGGATGAAGACTCTCGGATTTGAGCCGCTGTTGCCCGAGCCACTACATTCGCCCATCATCACGGCGTTCCGTTATCCAGATCATCCGGGTTTCGATTTTGGAGAATTCTACCGGCTGTTAAAACAGCGCGGTTTTGTCATCTATCCGGGAAAGGTGACCGATATCGATACGTTTCGCATCGGCTCGATCGGCGACGTCCATCCATCAGATATATCCCGGCTGCTTCAGGCTGTAAAGCAAAGCATGTACTGGACCGTACAAAACATATCCTTAGAAACCGAAAGGAGGTGAGGAAGCGATATCATGGGCTCCAAGCAAAAGCAGTTATGATGGATGAACTCGCAAAATCAACCAGTTGCTTTAACCGGCGTTCTCTCACCAACAGCGGGATTTCGACTGATGGAGGTAGGTGATTTCGGCGGGCCTTCCTTTCGTTTCATGACCCTTTTGGAGATTGTGATTTTAAGAGCGACAATCGATTGAACGCCTCGACCAAGAGATCGGTTTCCGTTTTTGCCTTTGGAAACACCCACCGTTTGACCGCCCAAAACCAAATCAACCAGAGCGCTATAAGAAAGATGGCCCAACCGATCATCTCGATCATCCGTATTGGAAATGGCATGCTCATCATTCGCACCGCTTCTCGATCAGATCCGATCGCCATATACGAAAATTTCCAAGCGGGAGCCCGTCACCCGACTTCGTCCGGTGTACAGAAATACGGCGAGAGCGATACCTTCGAGGAAAAGAAGTGACTGGGGACTCCACAAGGCCGAGAGTCCGTTCAGGATATCCACTGTCACCGAGCTGCCGGTTTCCACAGAACCAAATACAAGCAAGGCTGCAAGGGGAACCGAAGCCAGAGATAGCCACTGGTAGGCCGTGACGTGCCCACTGCCGCGAAAATCCGCTCGAAAGAACTCGGAAATCCATCGCCAGAGCTTCTCGACGCATACAGCACCGAGAAAAGCCGCCGAAAAATTTCCGTTCAGGTACATCAGGATGGCAAGACAGCCGGTCAGACAAAGAATGACCGATGTGATCCCCTGAATCGGAAGCACCGCCTGACCGTCAAGGTAATGGGCATAGGCGATTTTTTTCGATTTTCCCGTAAACACGAAACACCACCGTCTGAACAATCGCTGCATCCAATGGGGATAGCTCGAAATCGGTCTGCCGTAGCAACACCCGAAACTGATGCAAGCCAATCGACCAATACCCTCCCCAAAACAATAGGCGATGCTCAAGGCTGCCATCACCGGCAGCAACGGCAAGGGAGAACCACCGATTCGGCTCGATATGACATTGATGAGCAGCACGATCATGGGCGCAATCATCATCCCTGCGAAAGCCGCTCCAGCCACCGTCAAGGTATTGCTTTTCCCTTCGACGATACGGGCGATGATTTTTGCGGCAGGAAGACACACCAAGGTCATCGCGACGATCAATGTCATCCATTGATGCATCGGTATCCCCACAGCCCCCAGCAACAAGATGAGAATTCCAACCGCAACCGAATAGGCCAGGGCATTGAACAAACCATAAAAGGTGAGATTCAGGCCTCTCCAAACACCTGAATCCAACATTCTCTCCGGAATGACCGCCAGCACCTGCCATTGTTCCCGAGGCAGGTGACGAAAGCCCCATGCCAGAAGACCGACAAGCCCACTCATCAGTATCGAGATGAAGATAATGTTCGGCATGAATGCTCCTTCCATCGCTGATACGCTCACCATAAATGCTCATGGCGAAGGGGTTTCGCCGCCCCCGTCGATAAAACCGAATTCAGAATTTTCGTTTTCACTCGACAACCTAAGGGCGACCCATAGGGGTCGCCGCTACAGGCTTTCGAACTTTCGCACTTCGCACTTCGCACTTCACACTTCGCACTTCGCATCTCGCGTTTTTTACGATAATCCTCCATGCAACCGGGCTTTCCCCGTGATGAACAAGAGCCGCCGGGACGACGTCGGTCCCATGTGCATGTCATCTCAGGCCGCAATGTCCGTATGAACGGTCAGAAGTTCCATCCCTTTTTCGTTCAAGAACGGCTGTGCTTGCCGCCAGACAGCCCCGATCGCATCGTCTTCTTTCGTTCGGACTGCAACTGCAATTTCGGATCGTACCGACACATCCGTTTCTGCCAGAGGCTGATTGAACCCGATGGTGTAGCGGCTGACAACATCCGTTCGAAGCTGGTTTCGAAGAAGATCCTCCGAAAAACGAATCCTATCCTTTTCGAAAATCAGAACGGTTGTCGAGCTTCCCGGTCGGAAAAGGCTCTTGGGCTGCCCTTTCCGGACAAAAAGACCGGGTCGAACCGGTTTGGACAACTCGTAGGCCGAGTCGCTGTAGCATTGAACGATATCGCCGATCATCAGCGCCACAATTTCGATCATAGCAACATATCCGATACCGGTTCCGTCTGCGACATCGGTATCCACAATAGTGACGGTTCTTCGGTTCTTGGACAACGGCGTAACCGCTTGAATGGCTGCGGCTGGATTGCATGCATGATACAGCCCTTGGATATCGTAAACATCCGCGATAAAACCGGATACAGGCATGTGGTTGTAATGGTATTTATCGGGTGTCAAACGGAAAACGGCAAAATCGCCTCCACGGAAAATAGCCCTCCACTGGGAACGATCCCATCCGAGCAACTCGTCGAAATCGAACAATTTGTCCTTGATGTACAACGATCTGTGGCTGGAGAAGGATCCGACGAGCATCCGCGCATCCGCCGGAGAAACGATGACATCTCTGTCGGGATTCATGGGCCTACAGTCCCAGTAACGAATCTGTCTTTCGAACAATTCACGATAGGTCTTCATGTGATCGACATCCTTTACAAATTCAAATTCGTTGAGATTCATGGCTCGGACGATCCGGCGGATCTGTCCGGGAGATACGGAACGACATGCATCATAATGAGCCCATCCCAGGATGCTGGAGAAACGCTTCGAAACAAGCGCCCGAAACATTGCGGAAGGTCTTTCCCGAAGTCGGTTGTACATCCAAAAAATCACTCGATCCGCCAACAGGGTTTCGCTACGGACTTCTCCGGTGCACCGATCTACATACTGATGAGGAGATAAAGGCCCTTGCATGTTCAGGCCGCTTTCGCAAAACAGGCTGCGCTTTCTTCCGGATCGGAATGGATCTGTGGCAATCGCCCCGCATGTTCCTGCTTCAACCATTCGATCACAAGGATCAGCAACCCGATCAGCGCATCCATATTCGTAGGAAGCAATCGATTCCCAATCACATCCGGTTGAATACAATCGATAAAATCGACCGATGGTTGTCCTCTCAGCAAAACTGCCCGGGTCGTCCGCCACGCATCGTCCAAATTCCAGAGAGATTCCAATTCCTCGACACATTCCCGAAGCACCTGCATTCCTTCCAACAGATGCTGCCTGCGCAGTGGGCCGTCATAAAAAGACTCAGCAGCCGTGTTGAATGCCTTGCCGTTCAGCCGAAATGGATCGCCGACACCGGCATGATCGACAATCCCACGAATCAATCGGGAAGCCGCCGATGCTTCGGAAGCATCCACGATCCGTCTTTCCAAATCGTCGATGTCCGGCCGAAGCTGCATCAATTCAATCAGATCGGCCGCATCCCGTCGAAGGATCCGCAGAAGAGCCTTCCGATATTCCAGGTGATACACCCGCACATATCCCGGGTACCGGGTGCTGAACCGGGTGCGGCGAACCTCTTTGAGGATGTTCTGCAAAAAGACATTGGGAGTATCGATCCTGACGAAAAATGTCGGCAGGCCGACAGCTGCGCCGAAAGTAATCTGACGGCGTTCGCTTTCGACAAACGGCGTATCCGGGATGGAACCATGAATCACATCGCCGTTGACGATATATTTTGCCGCCAGAGCCGTGATCAGCGCCTGCAGGGAAGCCGCTGGTCCCATATCTTCCAGAAGGGAGGGAAACAGGCTGTAGTAACGGCCTTCGAATCCGCAGAATCCGTGCATGTCGGCCTGACGCATCCGGCAGAACAGATAGAGTGCCATACGGTTGTCGAATACCCCCAGTTCGGTAAGATCCCGCTTGAGCCGCACGTCGTTGCCCAATCGACCATCAAGCCCCGGACTTTCGTTGGTGCTGAGGAGGGCAACCAGGTAATCGATCAGGCGAAAATCCGGAACAAGGTCGCCTTTGAGCCCGAGCACCCGAGCGATCACGGCATCGAGCCATTCCGGACCAACCGGGGTGAGCGGAATGCCGAAAACCTTCAATTTCGCCTTCTTCTTCCATCGCCGCCACAGCATCCGCAGATGGGTGAAGTCAAGCTCGTGAGGCAGGAACCCCAATGCCTTCTCCGGATGGAATTGCTGAAAATCCAGGCGGTAGGGAGCCGCGGAATAGGTGTTGACGAAAAGCGGCAGAAAATGCTCGAACACCTTGATGACGAGATCGCCGAAGTGCTTTTCCTGTGCAGCATTGAACCCTATCGCCGGCTCGCGGTAGAGCCGCAACAGTTTTCGGCTGCTGATGCTGATGTGGGTTCCGTTGTTGGCCAGACTGACATTCGACAAATTGGGCAATACCACCAGGTTGGACTGAATAATTCCTGCATCCCGCAGTTTGCTGACCGCATTCAACTGACTTCTGGAGAGCACCCGATGACAGATGTGCATGTAGTCCTGCTTCTTTTCTCCTTCATTCCATCCGGAAAGACAGGGATTCATGAACAATTGCCGATAAAAGGCATCCGGAATGACATTGTTCAACTCAATCAGGCGTTGCGGAGGATTGGGTGCAAAACAAATCCGCGCTTCCTGACCATGATGCCGGAGCATGAAATGGTGATTCCCATAGGCCACCAGCAGATGGGTCAGCAGGTGGCGCAGCAGGGTTTCCCGGGCGATCGCCCGCCCCATCCCTTTGCCCACATTCAGGACAGCCGGGTAGAACGAGAAAGTTTCCGGGGAGGTATTGTCGCTCAAAAAATGGGAAAGCAGCGATTCCCCCATCGTTTTCAGAGGCAGCGGGGTTTTCGGGACCTGCCCGAGGTACTGGGCAAGCCCGAGTTTGATCAAATAACTCACTGGAACCCGGAGCCATTTTTCCTGATTTCGGTAAAAGAAAAACCGGTCCATGTCGGCACGAAAAGGACCTTCGGGTTGTCGTTTGTCCGCCAACATATCGGTATGCAGCACATTCATCGCATAGGGATTCAGCTGAGATACCGGAAACCGGACCCAACTGTTTTCCCAGACATTGGTCGTGTGCTCGTCCAAAAAGGCTCTCAGTTTCAAGAACGGCTTTTCGGTACTCTCTTCCGAATCCACGCGTTTTCGCAAGTTGCGATAAAATGAGGATTCACGAATGATAATGGGCAAATCGACCGCATCCTTTTCACCGGTTACCGTTGACAGCAGTTCATTTTCCACACCGGCCGCGGCATCTTCCGGAATGAAGGGCAGGCTTTGGACAAACCGATCCCTCGAGGACCGATCGATTTCAAGAACACGGTCCCAATTTATGGAACCACCGGGTTGTACTGGAGGGGTATTCATGGCTGTTCCTATCACCGAAAAAGATTATTCCAATCGATGGATGCATCCGCATGTGAAGCACCATTGTCTGCCAACCTCTTGGATGGGTAGTGAAATCGGCGCAATGCACATCCTTACAGGAGATTGCTGGCCAGCTCGGACAATTCCGAGCGCTCCCCTTTTTCGAGGTTGATATGCGCATAAAGCTTCTGACCATGCATTTTTTCGATCAGATAACTCAGGCCATTGGACTGAGTGTTGAGATACGGATGATCGATCTGAAAAATGTCACCCGTCAGAACCACCTTGGTGTTTTCTCCGGCACGCGTGATGATGGTTTTGACTTCGTGGGGTGTCAGGTTCTGTGCTTCATCGACAATAAAGAAAATGTTAACCAGGCTTCGCCCCCGAATATAGGCCAATGCCGAAATAAGAAGCTTCTGCTCTTCCAGCAAACGATTGACGGTGTCCCGGGTCGATTCCGATTTTCCATATTGTGAACGGATCACGCTTAGATTGTCGAACAGCGGTTGCATGTAGGGGTCAAGCTTGGATTGGATGTCTCCGGGCAGAAATCCAATGTCCTTGTTGCTGAGCGGAACGACAGGCCGCGCCAGAAAAATCTGACGATAGTTCTTTTTGCGGTGCAGTGCGGCTGCCAGAGCCAGCAAGGTTTTTCCTGTCCCGGCCTTACCGGTCAAGGTAACCAACTGGACATTGCTATTCGTCAGTGCATCCAGGGCGAAGGTTTGCTCGGCGTTTCGGGGCATGATCCCGAAGGCCGGGTTCTTTTCGATTTTTCGAATGGTTCGGCTGCCGGGATCATAGACGGCAAGAATCGATCGGGTGCTGTTGCGTAGAATGAAATATTCGTTGGCTACGGGTTCCCGCTCCAACGCGAGCATTTCTGGATCGATCTCGAAAGGTTGTTCAAAGAAATGTTGCAGGACGTTTTCAGAGACATCCTCGATCAGCCGCTTTCCAGTATAAAGCGTCGTGATATCCTTGACCTGATCGCTCTTGTAATCCTGGGCGGGCAGGCCGATCGATTTGGCCTTTATGCGGAGGTTGACGTCCTTTGAAACCAGGATGATTTCTTTGGAAGGATTTTCCTTTGCCGCATGATAGGCGATGTTGAGGACGTGGTGATCGGCGCGGTTGTCCGAAAAACTGCGCTGGATATCCGGATCGAATGGAATGTCGAGTTTGACCGTGATCTTGCCCAGGCCGGGCCCGATGGGCACCCCGCCGTTGAACAGGTGCTCTCCGCAGATCGCATCCAGGGTTCGAACGAATTCCCGGGCATGGAAATTGAGCATTTCGCTGCCCTTCTTGAACTGGTCCAGTTCTTCGAGAACAGTCACCGGAATGACGACATCGTTTGCGCCGAACTGGTAGATGCAGGAGCTATCATGCAAGATGACGTTGGTGTCCAGAATGAAGACCTTCTTCTTTTTTCTCGGCATCGGTTTCTTCGAGTGTTTTGGGTGAGGGATTCAGACATCGGATTCGGCGATGAAGCGCCGACAGATTCTGTTGAAGGGTTTTTCGATGGGTTCAGAAAGATCGATCCATTTTTCCATATATTTGGCCTTTCTGGGTTCATTCGTCAGGAGTGAACGGTCGCCTCTATTTCGGATTCGATGAAGCCGATCGGCAACCCGAAAGCTCGTTCTGTCGGAGTTTTGATCCTTATAAAGACGAATTGTTTGGGAATTATTCAGCGAATATTAAAATTTCCTAACGATTCGAAGAAAAGGACCGCAACAGAGGAACGGTGGAGGGCTGAGAGGGAAAAGAAGAACTCCAAGACCGGCCGGACGGATTTAACCCAACTTCATGGTCCTTACATAAAATGCCATGGATATCAAATGGATAAATGTGACAATTATCGATTTAGGCACTACAGATTATTTTAACCCTGCGTAGTTGGGGGATCAGAAGTTTACTCCCAAGTTCGGTGCGGCATGCTGTCTGGAACCACAATCCGTAAGAATGGTCTCAACGAGTTTATGGGTAACGGATAGTTTTCCTATTTTGTTGTGAGTGTGGGATGTTTTTCGGATATACATGGATGGTGCGTATCATAGAAGAGTGGTTATTTCAAGTATAAAATATAATAATGTATAAATTTTGGCACTACATTTACATTTTGGGCATCTCACTCTTGAAATCAAAGGATATTTTGATCACTACCCCGCAAAAAACGGCTATTTTGGGGGTAAAAACCATGAAGTTGGGTTAAACGGAAAGAGCGGAAATGGAAGGAGCGGATCGCGCCGGATGCCCACTGACGAACGGTGCATCCGGCACAGTTTTCATAAGAAGGAGGAAGATCGATTCAGAAAGGAAATACGGAAGGGGCTCATCGCAGGAAGGACAGCAGCCAGCCCGCCAGAAGGACGCCGATCCAGGCTGCCGACAGAACGGCAAGGGCCTTCAACCATCTCTCTCCGAAATAACCGGTGAAGGTGCTCCGAATCCAGGTCCAGTTGAAACTCAGGTGGATGGGCAACAGGATCACAAATCCCATTGCGAGATAGAAATGGATACGACCCCACTGGTGCTTGTGCAGCCACAGGAAATAGCGGTTTGCAGCTGCAGCCGGCCCGCCGCCCTCCGAAAACGCAAACGCCAGAATCAGCCCGATCACCAGCAAACTGCAGAAATCCACGAACATCAGACAATTCACCAGCCACTTCATATCCGACTTTTTCATCACCTCTCCTTTTCGCAACATGCGATTTCGGTTTCAGGTCACTCCTACGGGTCGCTTTGGCGGCATCTTTCGGGCTGGAAAGCCTTCTTCGCAGGAAGGGTGGCCGCATGTTCATCAAAGGGAACAGCGTGTCACACGCCACGAGCATCGATTCCCGTCTTGCCTTACAAGCGAAAATCCGGTGTCTTTCTCGGCGTTGGCTCAGATGTTACCCATTCCATGGCCTCGGAAAGAAACCGGATGTACTCGTCCAAATCACAGGTTTCGCTTCGCCGACGCGCTTGCCGAAAGGCCGCCCTTCTGCTCTCGTCCCGAGCGTCGAGCAACATTTCCATCCGTATTTCATCCGTCAATTTCATGAAGCCACTCATTCAGCCATTCCTCTTTGTCGAAAATCCGGAAATATTCCCGAACGAGCACCATATCCATTTGATCCCGATGCCGTTTCAGCAGTCTCTGAATATCGGGTTTGTCGATAAGATACCGGTTGTCGGGATCGTTGCAAATGGCCTGCACTTTCAAACCGATCAGATCTTCGGGCCGAATCGTATGGACATGCAACCGGCCGTTGAATACAGGCTTTTTAATGGCATTCTGCATCATGGCACGGGTATATCTTCTTCTTGCCAGAAGAAAGTCGACCTGCCCGAAAACCCTTAATGGAGACCAGTAGGAAATAATTTCATGCGTGCTGAAACTCTGTTTTTCATAACCACATTCGGTCATGATCCTATCCACCCGATCCTTGTCTTCCTCAAACACGATGAAGTCGATATCTTTGGTGAAACGAACCACTTCCATGGTGCTCAGTGCAAGGCCGCCGGACAAAACAAAAGCGATTCCTTCCTTGCGGAACCTCTCCATAAGCATTTTCAGCACGATCTCGAGTTCCACGCCCTTTCAAACTCCTCTTGCAAGCTAAAGTGATGGACTCGCAAAAAGTCGCCTCTTACCGATTTCCTTCCAATGCCGGGCTTCC